>JAXDCM010000269.1:0-27206 GCA_034677965.1 Syntrophales bacterium | reverse complement strand
TCGGCGGCGAGTTCCGGATCCCTGAAGTGATGGAAAAGAGCGGGGCGCGGCTCCGTGAGGTCGGGACGACGAACCGGACGCGGCTTTCCGACTACGAGAAGGCGATCGGTCCGGAGACGGGGATCATTCTCAAGGTCCATACGAGCAACTTCCGCATTATGGGATTCACCGAGGAGGCGGATCTTGCCGCACTGGTTGCCTTGGGAAAGAAACATCGTCTTCCCGTCGTAGACGACCTGGGGAGTGGCTGTTTTGTCGAACTGGACCGTCACGGTCTGGGGCGGGAACCGACGGTCCGGGACTGCCTCGACGCCGGGGCCGACGTGGTGACCTTCAGCGGCGACAAGCTGCTGGGCGGGCCGCAGGCAGGGTTGATCCTGGGCAAGAGGGTGATGATCGATCAGATCCGGAAAAACCCGCTGAACCGGGCGCTTCGGATCGACAAGATGACGCTGGCGGCCCTGGAGGCGACGCTGGTAAAGTACCTCCACCCGGCGGAGGCCCTAACCGATCTCCGCGTCCTGCGCGCACTGACGGAGCCTGTCGCGGAGGTGCGGAAGCGGGCGAAGCGGCTGGCGGCGATGATCCGCCGCGCGCTGCCGGAGGGGACGGACATTCGGCTCGTTTCCGGCGTCTCGATGGCCGGCGGCGGATCGCTTCCCACCCGGGAGATCCCGACGGTCCTGATCGGCCTCCGGGTTGCGAATCTCTCCGCGGCCGCACTGGAGTCGAGGCTCCGGCGGAATGAGACGCCGGTCATCGTCCGGGTGGCCGACGACCGGGTTCTGCTGGATCTCCGGACGGTTGATCCCCAGGAGTTCGCCGAGATTCGCGACGCCCTTTCCAGGATTGCAACCACTGCCGGGGCGTGATGGGGGGGTCTCTGATCGGTGTTCCCATTCCTGCGGCGCAAATCCCTGTGACGGTGTTCGCCCATGGGATGGAAATGAAACAGGGTCAAGGTGTGCGGGATATGTTGACGGCGGGGGATGAAACGCAGAATCGGCCGGATGACCCTGCGGGAGAGCCGATGGACAGCGTCGAATCGGTCGGGAAGCAGATTCGCTTCACGGTCGGATCGGAGCAGAACCGTCTCCGCCTGGATCTCTTTCTGACCGGCCGGGAGGTCGGACTCTCCCGCTCGCAGATCCGGCGGGCGATCGGCGAGGGGTGCGTTCTGGTCAACGGCCGGCCGGTTCCGGCCGGGCGGAAGGTGAAGACGGGAGATGAGGTCGTCCTGCGGCTTCCGCAGATGAAACCCTCGGGGGTGCAGGCCGAACCGATCCCGCTGAAGATTCTCCATGAGGACGCGTCGCTTTTGGTCATCGACAAGCCCGCGGGGCTGGTCGTCCACCCGGCGCCGGGTCATCCCGGCGGCACGCTGGTGAACGCGCTGTTGCACCACTGTCGGGATCTCTCGGGGATCGGCGGCGTGTTGCGCCCGGGGATCGTCCACCGTCTCGACAAGGGAACCTCGGGGTTGCTGGTTGTGGCCAAATCCGACGAAGCCCATCGCGGACTGGCCGGGCAGTTCAAGCGCCGCGCGGTCAGGAAGAGCTACCTGGCCCTTGTTTACGGGGACCCCAAGACCGACGGCGGGCGGATCGAGGCCGCCGTCGGCCGCCACCCGGCGGACCGCAAGAAGATGTCCACGCGGAGCCGGCGGGGTCGGGCGGCCGTCACCCTCTGGCGCGTCCGGGAACGTTACGGATGCGCAGCCCTGCTGGAAGTCGACATCGAGACGGGCAGGACCCACCAGATCCGGGTTCATCTGACGGATACAGGTTATCCCGTTGTCGGCGACCGGGTCTACGGAGGCGCCGGTCGAATCCGGACCGTCGACGATCCGGCGGCGCGGGCGCGGATCAAGGCGTTCGACCGTCAGGCCCTTCATGCCTGGCGGCTTTTCTTCGCCCATCCGGCGACGGGAGAGCCGATGCAATTTACAGCGCCGCTGCCGGAGGACATGGCCGGTCTCTGCGGTTTTCTCCGGGATCGGCGGAAAGGTTGAGCCATGTTTCATTTCTCCCGCAGAGGGGCGATCGAATATCTCGAAGCGGAGGAGATGAGCGCGCTGGGTTTTGTGACGCACGCGTTCTGCACGCGTCGCGGCGGCCGGAGCGCCGGGCCCTTTTCAAGCCTCAACCTCGGGTATCGCGCAGGCGACCGGGCCGAGGATGTCGGACGGAACCGAGCCCTGGTGGAGGAGACCTTTGGGATTCCGGACGGACGGCTGATCCTGATGAAGCAGATCCACGGCAACCGGATCCGCGTCCTCGACGGGAACGGTTCCCTTCCGGAAGGGCTGCCTGAGTGTGACGGCCTGATCACCGACCGACCGGACATCGCCCTCGGCGTCCGAACGGCGGACTGCGTGCCGATCCTGTTTGTGGACCGGGTGCGCCGGATCGTCGGGGCGGCCCATGCGGGCTGGCGGGGGACCGCCCTGGGCATCGCCGCGGCGATGGTGGAAACCTTCGCGAATGAATTTTCCTCACGCAGGGAGGATCTGCTCGCGTTTATCGGGCCGGCGATCGGCCCCTGCTGCTATCAGGTCGATATGCCGGTCTTCGAAGCCTTTTCCGGCCGGCATGACAGCGGCGAGCTTCTCCGCCCCTGTCCGCAGCAGGGACGTTGGATGCTGGATCTTCCGATGGCCAACCGCCTTCAGATCCGGGAAGCCGGACTCCCTTCGGGGAATATTGTCACATCAGGCCTGTGTACGGCATGCCGAGAGGATCTCTTCTTTTCGCATCGCGCCGGGCGGGGGCGGACAGGCAGGCAGATCAACCTGATTATGTTGCACCAACAAAAAAACACCCATAAAAAATTACTTGACAGCAGGGAAAGATCTGGTGTAGACGCAAATCGAATTCCTGAAAGGCGTCAGCGAAACCCTTCCTTTTGAACGGAATCCTGAGATACAGTAGTGAACTGAATAAATTCAATGCACCTCTTTCATAAGTCGGTACGTCGTTATATTCCGAACCCATTTCTCATGGATTAAACGAGCTGGACACGGTGACGGTTTTTTTATACGTGGCGGATGCCATGCATCCGTCGGCACGAGTCAACGCACATCATTTAGGATACGAACATGCACATCGAAGACATCAAGCGGCAACCGATCAGTGAGCTGGCAAAGCTGGCCAAGGAACTGGAGGTACCGGGTGCCAGCGGCATGCGCCGTCAGGACCTGATTTTCTCTATTCTGCAGACGCAAGCGGAGAAAAACGGCGTTATCTCCGGCTCCGGCGTGCTGGAAATCCTGCCCGACGGCTTCGGATTCCTCCGCGCCGTGGATTACAACTACCTCCCCAGTCCGGACGACATCTACATCTCCCCGTCGCAGATCCGGCGGTTCAGCCTGCGGACGGGGGATACCGTTTCCGGCGAGGTCCGCCCCCCGAAGGAGGGGGAGAAGTATTTCGCCCTTCTCAAGGTGGATGAGGTCAACTTTGAAAGCCCCGAGGCGGCCCGCGACAAGATTCTTTTTGACAACCTGACCCCACTCTACCCCGATGAGAAGCTGAATCTGGAGTTCAATCCGGAGAACCTTTCGACGCGCATCATGGATATGTTCACGCCGATCGGCAAGGGGCAGCGGGGGCTGATCGTCTCCCCGCCGCGGGCCGGGAAAACCGTACTGCTGCAGGATATCGCCCACAGCATCACCGCGAACCACAAGGAAGTCACGCTGATGGTCCTGCTGATCGACGAGCGGCCGGAAGAGGTGACGGACATGCAGCGAAGCGTGGCTGGTGAGGTGATCTCCTCGACATTCGACGAGCCGGCAACCCGCCACGTCCAGGTGGCCGAGATGGTGATCGAAAAGGCGAAGCGGCTGGTGGAACACCGCAAGGACGTCGTCATCCTTCTGGACAGCATCACCCGGCTGGCCCGCGCCTACAACACGGTTGTGCCGCCGTCCGGCAAGGTCCTCTCCGGCGGCGTCGATTCCAATGCGCTGCACAAGCCGAAGCGGTTCTTCGGTGCGGCCCGGAACATCGAGAACGGGGGCAGCCTGACGATCATCTCCACGGCGCTGATCGACACGGGAAGCCGCATGGACGAGGTGATCTTCGAGGAGTTCAAGGGAACCGGCAACATGGAGCTCCATCTCGACCGGCGAATCGCCGACCGACGGGTCTTCCCGGCTTTCGACCTGATCCGTTCCGGGACGAGGAAAGAAGAGCTGCTCATCCCGAAGAACAACCTCAACCGCATCTGGATCCTGCGGAGACTCCTCCAGGAGATGAACCCGGTCGACGCGATGGAATTCATCAGCGACAAGGTCCGCAAGACGGAGAACAATCAGTTCTTCCTGGATTCCATGAACCAGTAAATATCGCTTGAATTTGGAAAGAAAATGACTATAATCCGCGCTCTTCGCCGATGGGACGCTTCCTCGGCGGATATTTGACGGAATCCGAAAGGGGGATTCACCATGAAGAAGGGGATTCATCCGGAATACAAGGAAACCACCATCACCTGTGTCTGCGGGAATGTGATCAAGACGAGATCCACCAAGCAGGACATCAAGACGGAAATCTGTTCCCAGTGCCATCCGTTCATGACGGGGAAACAGAAAATCGTGGATACCGCGGGACGCGTGGAACGTTTTCACAAGAAGTACGCCGGCCAGGAGAAAAAGGCATAGGGTTTTTCCGGGCGCCTTTCGATTTTTCCCAATGGGGTCCGGCGTCGGCGGGCGCGGGTTCCCCCTGTCTTTTCAATTTCGGAATCGCGCCGGGCTGCCGGCGCCCTCTCTCGGGAAATCCTTCATTTCACAGACTGGAACAAAAACCGGCGAGGACAGCCCTTTACGTCCGGGCGGTCAGGGCCCGCTTACTTGGCGGTGAGTGCGGCGGATGGATAAGCAGGCTGCAATGTTTTCTCGACTGAACGATATCGAATCCCGGTACCGGGATCTGGAGCGGCTTCTGAGCGACCCGGCCGTCGTCGGCAAGCCCGGTGTCTATCAGAAATACGCCAAGGAGCATTCCGACCTCAATCCGCTCATCGAAACCTTCCGCGAATACGAAAAAACCCGTCTCCGCATCGAGGAAGACCAGGCGTTGCTCCGGGAGAGCGACGAGGAGTTGAAGGAGCTCGTCCGGGAGGAGCTGCCCCAGTTGCAGGAACTCCTGGAATCTCTCGCGGAAAGACTGAAGGTCCTGCTGCTGCCCCGGGATCCGAACGACCAGAAGAACGTCTTCCTCGAGATCCGGGCCGGGACCGGGGGGGATGAGGCGGGTCTCTTTGCGGAGGATCTCTTCCGGATGTATGCCCGCTTTGCGGAGACCTCCGGCTGGAAGGTCGAGGTGATGAACAGCACGCCCGCCGGCGGAATGGGAGGGTTCAAGGAGGTCATTGCGCTGATTGCGGGAAAGGGCGCCTACAGCCGGCTGAAATACGAAAGCGGCGTTCATAGGGTTCAGCGGGTGCCGATCACCGAGGCGCAAGGGCGGATCCACACCTCGGCGGTGACGGTGGCGATCCTGCCGGAGGCGGACGAAGTGGACCTGCAGATCGATCCCAACGATCTGAGGATCGATGTCTTCCATTCCAGCGGCCACGGCGGACAGAGCGTCAATACGACCGATTCGGCCGTACGGATCGTCCATCTCCCGACCGGCCTGATTGTCACCTGCCAGGATGAAAAATCCCAGCTCAAGAACAAACACAAGGCGATGAAGGTCCTCCGGGCGCGGCTCTTGGATGCGGCGGTCAAGAAGCACAACGACGCGATCTCCGAGACGAGAAAGAGCCAGGTGGGAAGCGGGGACCGGAGCGAACGGATCCGGACCTACAATTTTCCTCAGGGACGGGTGACGGACCACCGGATCGGGCTCACCTCCTACAGTCTCGAGAGCTTCCTGAACGGCGACATCGGTTTCATGATCGATGCGTTGACGGCCCATTTCCAGGCGGAAGCGCTGCAGCAATCGGGGCATTGATCTTCCCGCTGCGTCCGGTTTTTCCGCCGCCCCGAAGCGGCCGGCCGGCAAGGACGGATGATGGTCGGGGAAAAGGTGCAGGTCCGCTGCGGAAATCACGGGAAAAGATTACCGGTAGCATTCTCGAGAACGGGGATTTGCTCAAGATGACGGACATCCGGACCATCCTCCATCAGGCAACCCTGGATATCGCCGCATCCGGCAGCCCCACCCCCCGGCTCGATGCCGAGGTTCTTCTGATGCGTTGCCTGGGGATCGATCGTCCGCGGCTCTGCATGAACCCGGACCGGGAGCTTCCGGACAGGGATTCCCACAGGTTTGCTTGCTGGATCGGAAGACGCGTCCGGGGCGAACCGGTTGCCTACATCGTCGGGGAGAAAGAGTTCTGGTCGCTCCGCTTCGAGGTGGGCCCGGGGGTTTTGATCCCGCGGCCGGAGACCGAATGCCTCGTCGAGGAGGTGCTGCGGCTCTTCCGCCCCCCTGGAGACGGTCTGCGGATTCTCGATATCGGAACGGGAAGCGGCGCGATCGCGGTGGCGCTCGCCCGGGAGCTGCCCGCGGCCCGTGTCGTTGCGACGGACCTCTCGCCGGAGGCCATTTCGATGGCCGGCAAAAACGCACGGAGGCATGGCGTGGCCGACCGGATGGTTCTGGTTCAGGGAGACCTGCTCGCGTCTGTTTCCGGCGATTTTGACGTGATCTGCTCCAACCCTCCCTACATTGCGCAGGATCGTTATGATGAGCTGCCGCGGGGAATCCGCGATTTCGAACCGCGTGAGGCGCTGATGGCCGGCGCAGACGGATTGGACGTGTGCCGGAGAATCATCCGGGAAGGGTTCAACAGCCTAAAAAACCGCGGCCGGATCTTCCTGGAGATCGGCGAGGGACAGCGAGCGCCGGTCGAAGCGGTATTCCGGGAAACGGGCGGCTATCAGGAGATCCGTTTCCGAAAGGACTACGGCGGGATCGACCGAGTGGCGTCGGCGCAGAAGTAAGGGGGAGCGGTGATCTCCGCGACCCCTCCGTGCACTGTACATTTTTCGGCCCGAAAAATCTGCAATGCGCGCTTGCGGGATCACCGTTCCACCGCTTGACAAAAATAAACAGGACAATGGGGTTACCCATTAAAGGGGATGAACAATGGACAAGATGGTGATCGGCGGCGGACGGCGGCTTCAGGGGGAGGTCAGGATCAGCGGAGCGAAGAACGCCGCGCTGCCGGTCCTGGTTTCATCCCTGCTCGTCGATGGAGAGTGCACCTTTCGCAACATCCCGGATTTGGCGGACATCAAGACGATCAAGAAACTGCTGCGCAGCCTCGGGGTGAAGATCGAGGGTGGAGAGACCGTCCGTGTCCATGCCGCTGATATCGCCAACTGCGAGGCCTCTTATGACCTGGTCCGGACCATGCGGGCGTCGATCCTGGTGCTGGGTCCCCTCGTGGCGCGGAGGGGGGAGGCCCGGGTCTCTCTGCCGGGCGGCTGCGCGATCGGGGCGAGGCCGGTCAACCTCCATATCCGGGCGCTCCAGGAGATGGGGGCCGAGGTGACGTTGAGGGACGGCTATGTCGAGGCGAAGGCGGCGCGCCTGAAGGGGACCGACATCTATTTCGACATCTCCACGGTGACGGGCACGGAAAACATCCTGATGGCCGCGACGTTGGCGGAAGGGACCACGACCCTGAAAAATGCGGCCCGCGAGCCGGAAATCGTAAACCTCGCCGAGGCGCTGACCGGCATGGGGGCGAGGATCAAAGGGGCGGGAAGCGATGTGATCACGATCGAAGGGGTGGAATCGCTTCATCCGGTCGAGGCGGCGGTGATCCCGGACCGGATCGAAACGGGGACCTTCCTGATCGCGGCCGGAATGACAGGCGGGGATATCCGCATCCTCGGCTGCGAGCCGAACCACAACGAGGCGCTGATCGCCAAGCTGCGGGATGCCGGGATGAAGATCGAGGCGCAGGGGGACGTGCTGAGGGCCTCGGGAGGGGACGGCGTCAAAAGCGTGGATGTCCAGACCCTTCCCTATCCGGGTTTTCCGACGGACCTGCAGGCGCAGATCATGGCGTTGATGGCCCTCGGCAACGGTCTGAGCGTGATCACCGAAACGATTTTCGAGAATCGGTTCATGCATGTCGGCGAGATGATGCGGATGGGTGCGGACATCACGATTCAGGGAAAGACCGCGATTGTCCGCGGGGTGCTGAAACTCCGCGGTGCGCCGGTGATGGCGACGGATCTTCGGGCGTCGGCTTCCCTGATCCTGGCCGGCCTCGCCGCGGAGGGGACCACAACCCTCTCCCGCGTCTATCACATCGACCGGGGCTATCAGCGGATCGAGGAGAAGTTGTCGGCGCTGGGGGCCGATATCCGCCGCGTTTCCGGATAGGGGAAAATCATGGAGATTATCAGAACGGACAGCGCTGAATTTGAAGGACGTTTCCGGATGATCCGAGAACGGGGCCGCCTGTTCGATCCCGGGCTCTGGGCCGAGGTCGGCCGGATCGTGGAGGAGGTCGGCCGGCGGGGAGATGGGGCCCTCTTCGAATACACGGCCCGGTGGGACGGCCATGCCGTGACCGCCGAAACGGTGGAGGCCTCCGCGGAGGAGCGGAAGGCGGCCGCCGCGAAGATCCCTCCGGAGAATCGGGAGGTTCTCCGTTTGGCCGGGGAGAGAATCGAACGGTTTCATAAACATCAGCGCCGCGAGGGATGGATGGTTTCGGACGAGGAGGGGGTGGAACTCGGCCAGCGAATTCTTCCGCTGGAGCGTGTCGGCATCTACGCTCCCGGGGGTCTGGCCTCTTATCCGTCCACCGTTCTGATGACGGCGATTCCCGCCCGGATCGCGGGTGTCCGCGAGATCATCCTCGTGACGCCTTCCCGGGACGGACGGCTCCAACCGATGATCGCCGCCGCGGCGGAGATTGGAGGCGTGAACCGGATCTTCAAGATCGGCGGCGCGCAGGCGATCGCGGCCCTGGCCTTCGGCACGGAGTCGGTCCCGCGGGTGGACAAGATTGTCGGGCCGGGGAACGCTTATGTGGCGGCGGCCAAGAAGATGGTCTTCGGCCGGGTCGCGATCGACATGATTGCCGGCCCCAGCGAGATCCTGATCATTGCCGACGGGACGGGCGATGCCGCCTTTGCGGCGGCCGATCTGCTGGCCCAGGCCGAGCATGACGAGATGGCAGGCGCCGTTCTGCTGACGCCGGATGAATCTTTTGCAAAAACCGTGGCCGGGGAGATTGAAAACCTTCTTGCGGACCTCCCGCGCAGAGAGATTGCCGCCCGCGCGCTGGAGGCCTTTGGCGGACTGGTGGTGACCCGAAATCTTGCCGAGGCGGTCGCGCTGGCCAACCGTTTCGCGCCGGAACACCTCGAGCTGATGGTGCAAAACCCCCGGGAACTCCTGCCGGAACTCCGGAACGCGGGCGCGATTTTCCTGGGGTCTCATACCCCGGAGGCGCTGGGCGACTATGTAGCAGGGCCCAGCCACGTCCTGCCGACCGGTGGTACCGCCCGTTTTTCCTCACCGCTCGGGGTTGACGATTTCGTCAAGCGGACCAGCGTTCTTTCCTTTTCGCAAAAAGGCCTTGAACGTTATGCGAAAACGGCCGTCCGCCTCGCGGAGATGGAATGTCTCGAAGGGCATGGCCGTTCCGTCCGCCTTCGCCTTCGCTGACCCATTCCCCAAAAGCGCATTTCCAAAAAGCGCTTTCCAAAAAGCGCTTGACAAAAGATGCCCGTTGATTAAGATGGGCCTCCGTTTTTGAGGTTGGCAGGCCTGGGTTTTTTCGGGCGGGCGTAATTCAGTGGTAGAATGTCAGCTTCCCAAGCTGGACGTCGTGGGTTCGAGTCCCATCGCCCGCTCCAATTAAATCAAGAGGTTAGGTAAACAGCCTAGCCTCTTTTTGTTTTATAGGGCACATATAGGGCACACCATGACGAAGAATTGGCCTGTAAGAGTACCCTTGTTGATATGGTGTGACCCCGCCGAAAATTTTTTTCCTTCCTGAACTCCTGAGGAAATTTATAGTCAATAACTTTCTCCGAGGTAATCGGAGGATGTTGACGCAAACTCTTTATATAATCTTTATATCTTCGCCCCCCTTCTTAACAGCATCTTGATTTTTCCTGAGCTATTTTAAAGCCAAACAAACCGGAGATAGTCGAGATGATGTCTTTTTACTGTATTGGACTGATAGTTGCTGCAGGGCTCGCCGTCTATCTATTGATCGCCCTGCTGAAACCGGAGCTTTTCTCATGAATACCGAACAACTGCTTCAGATCCTTTCTTACTTTGTGGTTTTGGGGGTTCTGGCCGTCCCCCTGGGGAATTACATGGCCCACATCTACAGGGGAGAGCCTGTTTTTCTGGCCAGGCTGATGTCCCCCTTTGAAAGCTGGATTTACCGACTTTGCCGAATTGAATTAGAGGCGGAGATGACTTGGAAGGTTTATGCAGGAGGCCTGCTCCTCTTCAACCTTACCGGATTCCTTGCCCTCTTCCTTCTCCAGCGTTTTCAGGGGACGCTGCTCCTCAACCCGGAAGGGTTCCCGGCCGTCCCGCTCGCTCTGGCTTTCAACACGGCGATCAGCTTCGTGACCAACACGAACTGGCAGGCCTACGGCGGGGAAACGACGATGAGCGCCCTCACGCAGATGGCTGGCATGGCGGTCCAGAACTTCACCTCCGCCGCCACGGGCATGGCGGTCCTGGTGGCCCTGATCCGGGGACTTAAAGGCTCCCTTTCCCGAACCATCGGGAACGTCTGGGTCGATCTTACCCGGTCGATCCTCTACATTCTCCTGCCCCTTTCCGTTGTCCTGGCGCTTCTGCTCGTCTCTCAGGGCGTGGTCCAGACCTTTCAGGGTTACGTAAAGGTCCAGCTTTTGGAACCCATCCGGGACGAGAAAGGCGCCCTAATCAGCGAGCAGGTCATTCCCAGGGGGCCTGCGGCAAGTCAGGTGGCGATCAAACAGCTCGGTACCAACGGGGGCGGCTACTTCAACGCCAATTCCAGCCATCCACTCGAAAATCCGACGCCTCTGTCCAACTTTCTGGAGATGCTGGCCATCCTCCTCGTACCCACCGCCCTTTGCATTAGCTTCGGACAGATGGTGGCGGACCGTCGCCAGGGGTGGGCACTCCTGGCGGCGATGCTGCTGATTCTGATTCCCCTGCTGGGGAGTTGCCTGCGGAGCGAGCAAGCTGGCAACGCAGCCTTCAGCACCTTGTACGTGGACCAGTCCGCTGGCCCCCTGCAAGCGGGCGGGAACATGGAAGGCAAGGAGATTCGGTTCGGCATTGCCAACTCCGCACTCTGGGCCACCGTCACCACGGCAGCCTCCAACGGCAGCGTGAATGCCATGCACGACTCCTTCACCCCCCTGGGGGGCCTTGTGCCCCTACTGTTGATGCAACTCGGAGAAATCGTCTTCGGGGGCGTGGGCTCTGGTCTCTATGGCATGGTGATGTTCGTGCTAATAGCTGTCTTTATCGCCGGTCTTATGGTGGGCCGGACGCCGGAATACCTTGGCAAAAAGGTAGAGGCATTCGAGATGAAGATGGCGTCCCTGGTCATCCTGATCCCGGCCGCCGTGGTCCTCATCGGGACGGCCTTGGCTTGTGTGATCGAGCCAGGGACCGCCTCCCTTCTCAATCCCGGACCCCACGGTTTCTCAGAGATTCTCTACGCCTTCTCCTCGGCGGGAAACAACAACGGCAGCGCCTTTGCCGGGCTGAACGCCAACATGCCTTTCTATAATATCGGCCTGGCTTTTGCCATGCTCCTGGGCCGCTTCGGGATCATCCTGCCCGTCCTGGCCGCGGCAGGTTCACTGGCACGAAAAAAGACCATACCCGCCGGATCGGGAACACTGCCGACCCATACGCCGCTTTTTGTTCTCTTTCTAGTCGCGGTCATCTGCCTGATTGGGGCGCTCACCTTCATCCCGGCCCTGGCATTTGGGCCAATCGCTGAGCACTTCACTTGGTTGCGTTGAAGGAGAAAATCATGCAGGCAAAGACCAACACCTTCTCGCTCCTGGACAGACAGACGCTGTTGCGGGCACTGATCGATGCCTTTGTCAAACTGAACCCCCTGCATCTGGTGAAAAATCCGGTGATGTTTGTTGTGGAGGTGGGTTGCGGGCTTACGACTCTGCTCTTCTTCCAGGCCCTGTTCGGACAAGGCGAGGAACGCCCCGCTTTTGTCCTGGCTATCACGCTCTGGCTCTGGTTCACCCTGCTCTTCGCCAACTTTGCCGAGGCCCTGGCCGAAGGCCGGGGTAAGGCCCAGGCGAGATCCCTCCGCGGCACCCGCCGGGACGTCCTGGCCAAGCGCCTGCCGTCTCCAGAGCGCGGCGCAAAGGCAGAAACCGTCCCTGGTGCGCAGCTCCGGAAGGGGGATTGGGTCCTCGTGGAGGCCGGGGAGACCATCCCGGGCGACGGTGAGGTGGTGGTCGGCGTGGCCTCGGTGGACGAGAGCGCCATCACCGGAGAAAGCGCCCCGGTGATCCGGGAAAGTGGCGGCGACCGGAGCGCCGTCACCGGCGGCACGCGGGTGCTGTCGGACTGGCTCATCGTCCGCATCACTGCCAATCCCGGAGAGACCTTTCTGGACAAGATGATCGCCATGGTGGAGGGGGCCAGACGCCAAAAGACCCCCAACGAAATCGCCCTGGACATCCTGCTGGCCGGGCTGACCCTGATCTTTCTCCTGGCCACGGTCACCCTTGTCCCCTTCTCCCTCTATAGCGTCCGGGCCACGGGGCAGGGCGCGCCCGTCACCGTGACGGTCATCGTGGCATTGCTCGTCTGCCTCATCCCCACCACCATCGGGGGACTTCTGGCCGCCATCGGCATCGCCGGCATGGACCGGATGATCCAGGCCAATGTCATCGCCCTGTCGGGAAAAGCTGTGGAGGCGGCCGGCGACGTAGACGTCCTGCTGTTGGACAAGACCGGCACCATCACCATGGGTAACCGGGAGGCGGCTGAATTCCTACCAGTTAAGGGCGTCAAGGTCCATGAGCTGGCCGATGCCGCACAGCTCGCCTCGCTTGCCGACGAGACGCCCGAGGGCAGGAGCATCGTGATCCTGGCCAAAAAGGCCTTCGGTATTCGGGAGCGGGACATCAAGGGTCTGGGAGCGCGCTTTATCCCCTTCTCCGCCAAGACCCGGATGAGCGGCGTTGATCTCAATGGCCGCGAGATCCGCAAAGGGGCGGCCGACGCCATCGAGGAGCATGTCGGCACCAAGGGGGGCGTCTTCCCCGGCGAGGCGCGGGAGATCGTCAAGGAGATCGCCAACCAGGGTGGCACTCCCTTGGTCGTGGCCGAGGGGTCGCGGGTCTTGGGGATGATTCGGCTGAGCGATGTGGTCAAGGGGGGGATCCGTGAACGGTTCGCGGAACTCAGGCTTATGGGCATCCGGACAGTCATGATCACGGGCGATAACCCGCTGACCGCAGCGGCAGTTGCGGCTGAGGCTGGGGTGGACGATTTTCTCGCCCAGGCCACGCCTGAGACGAAGCTGAACCTCATCCGCACCTATCAGGCCCAAGGCCACCTGGTCGCCATGACCGGTGACGGGACGAACGACGCCCCGGCCCTGGCCCAGGCCGATGTGGCCGTGGCCATGAACACGGGCACCCAGGCGGCCAAGGAGGCGGGGAATCTCGTGGACCTCGACTCCAATCCCACGAAGCTGATCGAGATCGTGGGGATCGGAAAGCAGCTCCTCATGACGCGCGGGACCCTGACCACATTCAGCATCTCCAACGACGTGGCCAAGTATTTCGCGATCCTGCCCGCCGCCTTTTCCGGGATCTACCCAGGGCTTGCGTCCCTGAACGTCATGGGGCTTACGAACCCGCAGAGCGCGATCCTCTCGGCCGTGATCTTCAACGCTCTAATCATCGTCGCTTTGATCCCCTTGGCCCTGCGCGGCGTCGCGTACCGCCCCCTGGGTGCGGACGCGGTGCTGCGCCGGAACCTGCTTCTCTACGGCGCAGGAGGCCTGGCGGTCCCCTTCGTCGGGATCAAGGCCATTGACCTGATCCTGACCTGGCTGCATCTCGTTTGATAAGGAGTTGACTATGTGGCGTTTAGCGAAAACTGCCTTCAGCCTCTTTGCCGTCATGACTTGCCTCACCGGCATCGTCTATCCCCTGGCCGTGACCGGCCTGGCCCAGGCCCTCTTTCCGCATCAGGCCAACGGCAGTTTGATGGCTATCGCACCGGGCAAGACCGCCTCGGCGCTGGTCGGCCAGCCATTCGACAGGCCCGTCTATTTCTGGGGGCGCCCCTCGGCTACGACGCCTGTGCCTTACAACGGCGCCTCTTCGGCAGGATCGAACCTGGGAACCTTCCATCCCGATCTTTTAAAGGCCGTCCAGGGGCGCATCGCCGCACTCAGAACCGCGGATCCGGACAACTGGCGGGCCATCCCGGTGGATCTCGTTACTGCCTCGGCCAGCGGCCTCGATCCACACATCAGCCCGGCCGCGGCCCTCTACCAGGCTGGACGGGTCGCCCGGGCGCGCAGCCTGGATGTGGGCAAGGTCGTCGCCATGGTCAATACTCATATTGAGCCGCGACAATGCGGACTCTTGGGTGAACCCCGGGTGTCGGTGCTGCAACTCAATGCAGCCCTGGATGCCTTGCGCTGATTCTGTTATGATGACATTGCTTTTTGCATGAGGAGAACCATGGAAACGGACCGACCCGATCCCGATGAACTCCTGGATAGGACCATATCTGAGGAGCAGCGTAAGGGCCAAGGAAAGCTGAAGATCTTCTTTGGCGCCGCCCCGGGCGTAGGAAAGACCTATGCCATGCTGGAGGCAGCCCGCAAGCGGCAGCCCGAAACTGACCTTGTCGTGGGTGTAGTGGAGACGCACGGCAGGCAGGAGACGGAGGCCCTACTTGCTGGGTTGACGGTCCTGCCGCGACGACGCTTTGCCTATCGCGGCCGTGAGCTCATGGAATTCGACCTCGACGCGGCGCTGATGCGTCGCCCCTCGCTCATCATCGTGGACGAACTGGCCCACACCAATGCTCCAGGGTCAAGACACCATAAACGCTGGCAGGATATCCAGGAACTGCTTGAGGCCGGCATCTCCGTCTACACCACCGTCAATGTCCAGCATCTGGAGAGCCTCAACGACGTGATCCGCCAGATCACCGGGATCTTGGTCCGGGAAACACTGCCCGATTCCTTTCTCGACCGCGCCGACGAGATCGAACTGATCGACCTGCCGCCCGAGGAGCTGCTGACACGTCTGAAGGAAGGAAAGGTCTATCTTCCCGAACAGGCCGAAAAAGCCAGAGACCATTTCTTCCGCAAGGGAAACTTGATCGCCCTGCGGGAGCTGGCCTTGCGACGGACCGCCGAACAGGTGGACGAACAGATGGAAAATTATCGGCGGCAAGAGGGTGTCCAGGGCCTCTGGCCGGCGGCGGAACGAATCCTGGTCTGCGTGGGGGCAAATCCGCGTTCGGTCCGTCTCATCCGGGCAGCCCGCCGCATGGCGGCCGGGCTCAGGGCCGAGTGGATCGCCGTCCACGTGGAAGCGCCGTCGCATATCAGCCCCTCCCAGGAGGATCTCAGGCTGCTGACGGAGCACATGCGGCTTGCGGCATCCCTGGGCGCCGAGACAGTTACCCTAACAGGCAGTAAGGCCAGCGAAGAGATTCTCTCCTATGCCCGGAAGCGGAACATCAACAAGATCATTGTGGGAAAACCTACCCATCCGCGCTGGAAGGACAGGATTCTGGGCTCGCCCCTGGATGAGATCGTTCGGGGCAGCGGCGACATCGAGGTTTTCGTCATCACCGGAGATGACCCATTGGAGACGAGACCGGTACAGGATCTCAAACCCCGTCTCCAGAAGATCAAGGCGAAGGATTGGTATTGGTCACTCGGCGCGGTCACCGCCTGCACCGCCCTCGGCGCCCTCATGTTTCCCTACTTCGACCGGACGGACATTGCCATGCTCTACCTGCTCGGCATCGTGGCTGTCTCGACGCGCACCGGCCGCTGGCCGGCTTTTGTCGCCACGTTGCTGAGCGTAGGAGCCTTCGACTTCTTCTTCGTCCCGCCTTTCTTCACCTTTGCCGTGAGCGAGTTTCGCTTTTTCCTTACCTTCGGCGTCATGTTTTTCGTGGCCCATCTCATCACACGGCTGACGCTGCAGATCCGCGACCAAGCCGAAGCAGCCCGGAAAAGGGAAAGAAATACGGCGGCGCTCTACGAGCTGACCCGGAAACTTTCCAGGGAACGCAAGAAGCACAGTATTTATGATATTGCCGCCCGGCAGATCAGCGAGGTCTTCGAAAGCCGGATCATGATCCTGATTCTGGACAAATCGGGGGAGTTGGTCGAGATGGAGACCCGCGTCGGCGGCTATCCCCTCGATCAAAAGGAGAAGATCGTCGCCCAGTGGGTCTGCGACAATCGCCACTACGCGGGCCTCGGCACCGAGACCCTCTCGGGGGCCAAGGCCCTTTACCTGCCCATGGTGGCCACCATGGGAGCTATCGGGGTGGTGGGGGTCCGACCCGAAGAGGAGGGCAGAAGGTTCGATCTCGGGGAAATCTACTTCCTGGAGAGCTTCGTCAACCAGATCGCCATGGCTATGGAAAGGGTCATTCTGGCCAAGGAGGCCCATGAGGAACGGTTGAAAGCGGAGGCCCAGCACGTCCGGAACGCCTTCTTGAGTTCCATCTCTCATGACCTGCGATCCCCCCTGGCGGTGGTGGCAGGGGCAGCCAGCACCCTTCTGGAGCGCGACGCCTCCCTGGACGACCTCGGCCGCCGGGAACTGCTGCAGACGATCCGCGAGGAGGCCAGCCGGCTCGAACGGGTGATCCGCAATGTCCTCGCCTTAACCCGTTTGGAGTCCGGGGCGCTCACGGTTTGCAAGGAGTGGCAGCCCCTTGAGGAGATCATTGGCGTGGTCCTCAACCGCTTCGCGGACCGGCTCAAGGAGTATCCCCTGAGCCTGCGCATCCCCGACGATCTCCCGCTTGTGGCATTCGACTCCCTGCTTCTGGAGCAGGTCTTGACGAACCTCGTAGAAAACGTCCTAAGGCACACCCCGGCGGGCACAGCGGTGGAGGTCGCGGCAAGCGTGGAGAATTCGGCCATACTTGTGGAGATCGCGGACCGGGGTCCGGGCATTCCCGAAAATGAGGGAAAGGCCATCTTCGGCAAGTTCATGCGCGGGACCCAGACCCGGCTGGGGGCCGGGATCGGTCTTTCGATCTGCCGCGCCATTGTGGAGGCGCACGGCGGCCGGATCTGGGCGGAAAGCAGGGATGGCGGCGGGGCGATATTCAAGTTCTTGCTCCCCATCGAGGGAACGCCTCCCTCCCTTCCCTTGGAAGAGTTGAAACCATGAAGGAACACCCGACCACCGTTTTATTGATCGAGGATGAAAGGCAGATGCGGCGCTTTCTGCGGGTAACACTGCAGACCGAGAGCTATGGCGTTATCGAGGCAGAAACGGCCGCAAGCGGGCTTTCCGAGGCGGCGCTGCGCAATCCTGACATTGTCCTGCTCGACCTGGGACTCCCCGACATGGATGGCCTGGAGGTGATCGTCCGGCTTCGTGAGTGGACCGACGTGCCTGTGATCGTCATTACGGCAAGGGATCAGGAGGGGGACAAGATCAAGGCACTCGATGGCGGGGCCGATGACTATCTGACCAAGCCCTTCGGCGCCGGTGAACTGCTCGCCCGGATCCGCGTGGCTCTGCGCCATGCGGCGTTCAAAGGTCAGGACCAAGGCGAGACTATCTTCGAGGCCGACGACCTGACGATCGATTTTTTGAAACGGCAGGTCTTTCGCGGAGGCGAGGAAATTCATCTAACCCCCATCGAATATCGGCTTCTGACGGTCCTGGTCAGGAACATGGGCAAGGTCATGACCCACAGGCAGATCCTCAAGGAAGTCTGGGGGCCTCCCTACGTGGAGCAGACCCATTATCTGCGTGTCTTCATGAACCAGCTACGCAAGAAAATCGAGAACAATTCGACCCGCCCGCGTTTCTTGCTGAATGAACCAGGAATCGGCTATCGTTTTAAATCACCCACCGATAAACTCTAAGAAGTTTATTTGTCAAAGTATGACCACCGGTCCCAGGAAATACGGGCACTCCACAGAATTGGTATTCGCTCATGCTTCCGCTTCTTGAAAATCGTCCTCAATAAACCTCGGCATTTCTTCATTTGTCATTTGCGGCATCGGTCCCCTCCCTGATCTTCTCATAGACCTCCTTGAGGAGGTGCTGGCTGACAGCCTCGCGGAATTGATCCTCGTTCATGAACGTGGCCGTGATTTCCTCGTTTTGTTCCATGCGGTCGATAAAGAGCCCCTCCAAGGCTTTTCGGAAGACGTAGCCGAAATTCTCCATCGTGTTGGCGAGCGCGGCCTGACGGAGTCCGCTGTCGGCCACCGCGTCCTCGCGTATCGACTCGAAAAACAACTGGTCGCCCGGCTTGAACTCCGTTCCGAACCGCTCGTTGAGAATATCGATCAGCTTGGAAAGCTCGATCTCATCGCCTCGATCAACGCCGGTGCCCACAGACGTGGGACCCGATACCTCGTACCGCGCTCCCGGCTCCATGATGATGGAGCCCTCACCGATCTTCTGCAATCGGTAAAACTTGAGCGCCACGTCATCGTCAAAGTTGTAGATCGGTCCCCGGTTATCTCTCGGCAGTTTGGTAAGCAAAAACCGGACGTATGAGTACAGTTTTTCCAAATCGGAGTCCTGGAAAGGAATCACCTGCGACATGAAAGAATAAAGGTTTCTGAAAGCGACCAGCGTCTTCCGGAACTCCTCCCGGACCTCTTCCTCAAGTCCTTTGTAACGATTTACAGCCGGATCGATACATGCGTTCATCCTGGCATGGTCGGCGGGCGTTTGATTCTGTCGTGGTTTGTAGAATACCTTGCAGAACTCCTCGACCTCAGCCTTGTAGTAGACCTGATATCCGTCCAATTTGGCCTGAAGCTCGTAAAGTTGCTTCGGCTCCTCGTCCGGTCGGGCGCTCCGAAAACCCAGATCAACATCGGAAAACTCAGGTCAAAAGATGAAACCCGAGATCAGCAAAGGGTGGTTCTGATAGGGCGGGGGTGTGGCGCTTATTCAGCCGTAGGGGTGGCCTGTATCGGCGTTCCGCCTCTTTCCCCGCTTTCGGCGTTTCCGCGCATCGTCGGAGACGCCCTGCAGCGGGGTCTGCCTGAAAAGGATCATCGCCGGGAAGTCGCCTGATTGATCCAGGATCTGTTAAGCCCTGCCATGAAGATTGCCTTGACACGGACGGCTTCACGTAATATAGCCAATTGGCAATATATGGACTTTGCCGGAACGAATCGCCGGTTGTCGGTATGATGCCGCGCAAGGGACCGGCAATAGGGTGTTCCAACCATTTTCCCTATAAGGAGGAGATATGTCCGACACAGGTCGCACCCCCAAAAGCAACCGGCTCATTATGGCCTGCGCCGGTTCGGCCAATACCGGCCAGATTACCTACCAACTGGCCCTGGTCCTGACGCGAGAAGGTCAGGGGAATCTCTTCTGCCTGGCAGGGATCGGCGCCCATATTCCAGGTTTTGTCTCTTCCGCTCAAAAGGCCGACGAGATCCTGGTGCTCGACGGCTGCCCCATGTCTTGTGCGGCCAAGAACCTGGAACAGGCTGAAATCCCGTTCAAACGTCACATCATCATGACCGAGCTCGGGGTGAAGAAGGAACATGGCCGGTCCCCCGATCCGGAGCAGATGGCCAAGGTGAAGGAGGCGATCCTCAAGGCTCTGCCGGCTGACCGGCCGTCCCTTTTCCCCATGGCCTAGCCTCAAGGGACGAAAGGCCAAATTGAAAGGAAGATCATGACGAAGAAGATCAAGATCACGATAGCGGTCCTGGCGGTGCTCGTTCTTGGCGGCGCAGCCGCCTATCTGTTCACCATCGGCCCCTTAGGAAATCCCGTCCTTGCCTCGGTGAACGGCGAGAAGATCACCGTTGCCCTTTTCCAGAAGGAATTGGCAAAGATTGACCCCGCCACCCGAGGCCTTATTGCCCAGGACCCTGCCAAGCTGCTCGATTTCATGGTCAATCGCGCCTTGCTCCTGCAGCAGGCAAAAAAGGAGGGGGTGACCGCCGCCCCCCGCGTTCCGCAAGTGGGTCAGCCGGGCCAGGCTGGGGCGCCACAGGAACAGGACCCGGAGTCCGCCATGATCGTGGCCTATCTGGAAAAGAAGGTGGCAGCCCTGCCGCAAATCGCGGAGGGCGATGTGGAGCAGATTTATGAAGCCTACAAAGGACAGATGGCCGGCCGCAAAAAGGAGGAGGTGCTTCCCCTGATCCGGCAGATGGTCGAGGCCCAGCGCCAGGAGGAAGAGACAGGCAGGATCATGGCCGAACTGCGCAAGGAGGCCAGGATCGAGATCGACGGCAAGGCATTGCAGAAGCTGGCGGTGGTCGAACCGGGCATGGAAACCCAGACCGAAGCAGACTTCCGCAAGGCACTGAAAGGCGGCAAGCCCATGGTCGTCGATTTCGGCTCGAACAGTTGCATCCCCTGCCGACAGCTCCGTCCGGTCCTGCAAAAGGTCCGCAAGGACCATGAGGGCAGGCTGGAGGTCCTGATCATCGAGATTCAGAAAAATCAGCAACTGGCCGCCGAGTACCAGATCCAGGTGATGCCCACGGTGGTTTTCATCGATAAGGTAGGCAAGGAGGTTTTCCGTCATCAGGGATTCATGAGCGAAGAAAAGATCAAGGAGCAGCTCGCCAGGATGGGGGTGGAATGAAAAGGAAATCTGCGAAATTCCCCCTTGACAGCATCGGTCAGCGGCACTATATTGCCATCGGGTAATATAAGGAGGCGCCATGAAGGATTTTATCAAGGTCATGAAAGCCCTGTCCGATCCCAACCGGGTGAAGCTCTTGAAGATGCTCCAGCGGCGGGAGCGGTGCGTCTGTGAGATCCAGGCCGCATTGGGGATCGCCCAGCCCACGGTGTCGAAGCACCTCAAGGTGCTGGAAGGGGCAGGGCTTGTCGGCCGCAGAAAGGACGGGCTGTGGGTCAACTATCACCTGAGCGACGGGGGGAGCAGTCCCTATGCCGCCAGCCTCCTGGGAAATCTGAGGCATTGGCTGGAGGACGACGCCAAGGTTCGCGAATTGCTCGCGAAGAGCGAAGGGCTCCGCCGGGAGGACCTCTGCGGGGTCCGGGAAGAGGGGGCCGGCAGGGGCCTTGCGGGGAAAGGGCGGTAAGGGGGACGGCCCGGGCGGCCCGCCCGGCAGCGCTTTAGACGGTCGGCAAGGAAGGGACATGAAGAAACCATGAAAGAAAGAACGAAACTGCTGTTGATCGCGGCCGGGTTTCTGGCCGCTTATTACATTCCCTGGGACCACGAGGTGATCCGCCAGGCAGGTCTGGAGGCCTTCATGATGCTCCAGGAGTACGCCCGTCAGCATGTCCTGACCTGCCTGATCCCGGCCTTCTTCATCGCCGGGGCGATCGTCGTCTTCGTCTCCCAGGCGTCGGTGTTGAAATATTTCGGGGCTCAGGCCAACCGGATACTCTCCTATTCGGTGGCCTCGGTCTCCGGGACGGTGCTCGCCGTCTGCTCCTGCACGGTCCTTCCCCTCTTTGCCGGGATCTATATGCGGGGCGCGGGAATCGGGCCGGCCACGGCTTTTCTCTACTCGGGGCCGGCGATCAACGTCCTGGCCATCGTGCTCACGGCCAAGGTCCTGGGGTGGCAGTTGGGTCTGGCCCGGGCGGTGGGCGCAGTGATCTTCGCCGTCCTCGCCGGCCTACTCATGGCCTTCATCTATCGGAAGGACGACGCGAGCCGGACGGCCGGCCAGATCTACCTGCCCGACGAGAACGGCAAGGGCCGCAAGCTCTGGCAGGACGCCCTCTACATGCTGACCATGGTCCTGATCCTCGTCTTTGCCGCCTTTGCCAAGCCTTCGGCAGACGACGCCGCGGTCTGGAAGGCGATCTTTGCAGCCAAATGGGTAGTCACCGCGGGTCTCCTGATCGTTCTGGCCGTCATGCTGAAGTCCTGGTTCGTCAAGGACGAACTAACCTCCTGGGTCCAGGCAACCTGGGGGTTCATGAAGCAGATTTTTCCGCTGCTCCTGGCCGGGGTCCTGGTCGCGGGATTTCTCCTGGGCCGTCCCGGCTATCCGGCCCTGATCCCGGAATCGGTCATTGCGGGGCTCGTGGGCGGGAACTCCCTCTGGGCGAACCTCTTCGCCTCGATTTCCGGGGCGCTGATGTACTTTGCGACCCTCACCGAGGTGCCGATCCTTCAGGGGCTTATCGGCTCGGGTATGGGACAGGGGCCGGCCCTGGCGCTTTTGCTGGCGGGTCCGGCGCTGTCGCTGCCCAGCATGATCACCCTTTCGGGGATCATGGGAGTGAAGAAGACCTTGACCTACTGCGCCATCGTCGTGGTTCTTTCCACCACGGCGGGGATGATCTACGGCTGGCTCGTTTCCTAGTAGAAGGATGGAGTAAATGGAAAATCGGACCGTGACGCCGACGGAAAAGGAAGGGAAAAAGCGCATCCTCTTTGTCTGCACCCACAACGCTTCACGGTCGCAGATGGCCGAAGGATGGCTCCGGGCGCTCAAAAGGGACCGTTACGAGGTCTACAGCGCCGGCACCGAACCAACGGAGGTGCATCCTGGCGCCATTGCGGCGATGGCGGAGGTCGGGGTCGACATCCGCTCCCACCGCTCCAAGGGGCTCGCTGCGGTTCGCGACCTGTCGTTCGACGAGGTGGTCACGGTCTGCGACCACGCCCGGGAATCCTGCCCGGTCTTTTTCGGGGGCGGGGTCAAGCGCCATCAGGGGTTCCCCGACCCGTCGGCGGCTTTGGGGACCGACGCGGAGGTCCTGGCCGTATTTAGGCAGGTCAGGGACGAGATCCGGCAATGGATTGAAGAGACTTACTGAAAGGAGATCGTCATATGGAAATCAAGATTTTGGGGCCTGGCTGCGTCAATTGCCAGAAGGTGGAGCAACTGGTCCGGGAGGCGGTGGCCGAATCGGGCGTGGCGGCCGATATCGAGAAGGTCAGTGACATTATGAAGATCGCCAAATACGGCGTCTTCGGCACGCCCGCGGTGGTGGTGGACGGCCAGGTCAAGTCCGTAGGCAAGATCCCCAAAAAGGAGGAGATCCTGGCCTGGATCGGGGCCAAGGCGTAATAAAAGCACGATCCGCAAAAAGAGGCACAACGGCTGAACTGTTTGAAACGGGGGAGGACTATGTCGGAGAAAATCGTTATTTACGGGACCGACGCCTGACCTTTCTGCAACCAGGCTCGGGCAGCCTATGGGGACAGAGCGGTTTACTTGAATGTGGAGGAAGATCCGGAGAAGCTCAAGGAGATGCTCGCCCTGACCGGGGGGCGGCAACAGGTTCCGGTCATTGTGGATGGTGACCGGGTAACGGTCGGGTTCCTGGGAGATGCGTCGCTTCGCGGAGGCATTCCCCTCTTCGGCGGCACCTGACCGGTAAAATAGGGCTCCCGTCGGTAGGCCGCATGGCGTAACAGAGAGACACGGAGGCATTATGTTTCAAGCCACGGACAAGGCGATTGAGATGATCAAGCAGTTCCTGCAAAACAGGCAGGGTGAGGGCGCCGTGAGGGTCCTGCTCCAGTCCGGTTGCTGCGGTTCTGCGCTGGGCATGGCTTTGGACGAGCCAAAGGAAACGGATCAGATCATTCAGGAACAGGGTATTACCTTTGCGATCGACACGGATCTCCTGGAAAAGGCCAACCCGATCCGGCTTGATTTTATTGAGGCCGGGGAACGGTCGGGATTCAAATTCACCTCCGCTCTTCCGGCGGGCGGGGGCTGCTGCTCCTGAGGATTCGTTTTCCGGAGGTCGTGGTATCTGGCGTCTGTTGAAAAGATGGCTTTGTATCTCATCATGATCCAAGGAGGTGGGTATGGCGGAAGGTTTGAGCAAACGATTGTCGTTTCTGGACCGGTATCTGACGTTGTGGATCTTCCTGGCCATGGCGGTCGGGGTGCTGCTCGGCTACTTTGCTCCGGGCGTGGGGGATTGGATCGGTTCGTTGCGGCCGGAAGGCACGCAGACGAGCATCCCGATTGCTGCGGGACTGATCCTGATGATGTACCCGCCGCTGGCCAAGGTGAAGTACGAGGAGCTGGGCGATGCTTTTCGGGATTTCAAGGTCCTGGGCTTGAGCCTCTTACAGAACTGGGTCATCGGTCCGATCCTTATGTTCGTTCTGGCGGTTCTGTTTCTGCACAACCAGCCGGAGTTCATGATCGGGCTCATCATGATCGGCCTGGCCCGGTGCATCGCCATGGTGATCGTCTGGAACGATCTGGCCCAGGGGGATACGGAATACTGCGCAGGCCTGGTGGCCTTCAATTCCATCTTCCAGGTCCTCTTCTACAGTGTCTACGCCTGGCTCTTCGTGACGGTTCTCCCGCCGCTTCTGGGTCTCTCCGGGGCCGTGGTCAATATCACCATCGGCCAGATCGCCGAGAGCGTCTTCATCTACCTGGGAATCCCCTTCCTTGCCGGGATGTTCACCCGCTTCGTCCTGGTAAAACTGCGCGGGAAAGCGTGGTATCACGGCACGTTCATCCCGAAGATTTCCCCGCTCACCTTGATCGCGCTCCTTTTTACGATCGTGGTCATGTTCTCCATGCAGGGGAAAAAGATCATCGAAAAGCCCGGCGACGTACTGCTCATCGCCGTGCCGCTGCTGATCTACTTCGTCGTTATGTTTCTGGTTAGCTTCTGGATGAGCGGCAAAGCCGGGGCTGACTATGGCAAGTCGGCCACGCTTTCCTTCACCGCCGCCAGCAACAACTTCGAATTGGCGATTGCGGTGGCCGTGGGCGTCTTCGGGATCAACCACGGGGCGGCCTTCGCGGCAGTGATCGGCCCGCTCGTGGAGGTGCCGGTCCTGATCAGTCTGGTCAACGTGGCCTTGCGGTTCAAGCGGAAGTATTTTGCTTGAGTGACGCGGCAAGCAAACGGTGGGGAATGTTCAAATGCGAATAAACGGTTCCAAGATGATGATGGGGCTCTTCCTTTTTTCCGCCCTACTCCTTTCTGTACAATCGCTCTATGCCGACGCGCCGCCGGAGGTTCCGGTCAAGGGGATGGTCACGATGATCGACCTGGGGGCGAAGAAGTGCATCCCCTGCAAGATGATGGCACCGATCCTGGAGAAGTTGGAAAAGGAGTATGCCGGCCGGGCCGCCATCGTCTTTCTCGACGTCTGGGAGGACCCGAAGCCGGCCCATCGCTTTGCCATCCGGGGCATTCCTACTCAGATTTTTTTCGACAAGGACGGCAAGGAAGTCTTTCGCCACCTGGGATTTCTCAGCGAGGAAGAGATAGTCCGCCGGCTCAAGGAAATGGGCGTGAAATAGGGAGGCACATGCTGACGGAGTGGTTCATCACCATCAACGAATGGATCACCGGCGCGTTTTATCTGGCAGCCCTGGGCTGCTTTCTCTGGGGTGTGGTCAGCGTCCTGTTCAGCCCCTGTCACCTGGCCTCCATCCCGCTGATCGTGGCCTACGTGGCCGGACAGGATCAGGCCTTGAAGCCGCGTCAAGCGGCCCAGTACGCCGTCCTTTTTACCGCCGGGCTATTCATCACGATTGCCGTGATCGGCGTGGTCTGCGCCCTCCTGGGGCGGATGCTCGGGGACGTGGGGAGCTACTGGCAGGTCGTGGTGGGTATCGTCCTGGTCTGGGTCGCCCTGGGGATGCTGGGCGTGGAAAAGTGCAACCTCTCCGGAAGCCGCCTGCAACGGCTGAACGTCAAGGGCCTGCGGGGGGCGTTTCTCCTGGGGCTCGCCTACGGGGTTCTCTCCGGCTCCTGCACTTTTGGCTTCATCGCCCCGATCCTGGCGATCATCACCGTCCAGAAGCAGGTCCTGACTGGCGTCCTGCTGATCCTGCTCTTCGCCCTGGGTCACTGCCTGCCCATCGTGATCGCCGGGAGCTCCACGGCGGCGGTCCGGCGGTTGACGGAAAGCGAGGCTTGGATCGCTTCGGGCGGGTGGTTCAAGAAGAGCGCCGGGGTGGTGATCGGCCTTTTGGGGATCTACTTTATCGGCAGCCCCTTTTTGATCGGATGATTCCTCTTTTTCAAACCATCGCTCCTCGCCGCTGGTCTATGTCTTTCAGCAGCAGCTTTTGTTTTGCTTCTTGTGGTCGAAATAGCGTTGCAGGTTCTCCGGCAATTCGGAAATGGGCTCAGGCGTGACCGGCGGGGTGTCGATGTCCAGCATGCCCGCCATGATCGCCTCGATCAGCAGGGGCAGCGGCGCTGCGGAGTACACCTTGCCGCGATAATGCCACTCGCGGCAGTCCACCAAGGTGTTGTTCTCGGTCAGATCCCCGCAGGACTCGCAGAGGGACTCGCGGATGTCCTGGGCGATGTCCCGGCCATTGAGCCGGATCGTGGGCGAACTCAAAAAGCCAAGAGCCTTGGCCTCCTGCGGCGTCTTGACGACGATTTCCCGATGCTTCAGTTCGATACCCAGGGCCTCCGCCACGGGGGCGAGGAGGTCAACGGCCTGCTTCAACTGACCGCCCGTTGGGACACAGCGTGCGCAACTGGTCAGGTCGATGACCAACAACTCGACGTTCAGGATTTTCTTCACGTCCGGCGCCTCTTCGGCATTGCCGCCTGCGGTGTCGTTGCAGCCGCAGCCGCCCTCCGTTGCCATCTTGAACAGTTCCGTATTCAGCTTCTTTCCCATTCTTTGCACTCCTCTCAACAGTGACGGGCAGTCTGCCCGGGCTGGGTTCGGGCCGCCAAAGGGCGGATACCAAGGGATAGTCGCCAACCCAGCGCGTCATGAACGGCGCTTGCCTGGGCCGGGCGGGGTCGACGAAGCTCCGCGGTCTTTTCCGCCGTCGGCGAGGCACTCCTCGGGACAGCAGGCCTCGAAGGCGTCGGCGATCGCCCGCAGGGTGGCGATCAAGTTGCGCGTGTTGAGCGAGTAGCTGACCTCCTTCCCCTGCTTGCGCGCGATCAGGATGTCGGCGTCGCGGAGGATGGCCAGATTAAGGGTCTCCCCGTTGTCAAGACAAAAAAGTGGGTTGTATTTGGTGCACGGTATTAGCCTGCACGGGTTTTGGGTTTAACCGCTCCTTGACATAAATCTCGTAGGGGGTGCGATACCCCAGAGACT
>JAXDCM010000268.1:0-6832 GCA_034677965.1 Syntrophales bacterium | reverse complement strand
CGGATCGAAAAAGAGTCGGGAATCGACCGCTGCGTCGAGTGCGGACGCTGCACGGCCGTCTGCCCGATGCCGGAGATGTATCTGAATTTCTCGATCGCGATGTCGCCCCGGGGGATCATCAAGAAGGCCCTGACGGGCGAAATGCTCGCGGCCGATCGGAACCTCTGGTACTGCACCGAGTGCAACGCGGGGAGCGACGTCTGCCCGCAGCAGGTGAGTTGCCGGGATCTGGTCCGCGGGATGCGCCGTCTGGCTCTGGACGAGGGAAAGCCGGAAGGGATGAGCCTCTGTCCCTGCTGCGGCGAGCCCTTCCTGGCCGTATCCGTCGAGGATTTCGTCCTGGGAAGGCTCAGGGAAGAACCGTCCAACGTCAAGGAGTGGCTCAAGCTCTGCCCCGCCTGCCGCCGGGAGGGCTATCTGCGGAAAAATGCTTAAGGCGCCCGATGAAACAGGAATACGGCATAGGAAGATGGAATCGGCAAACGACATAAGGGAAAAGACGCTCGGCATCGACGACCTGAGGCCCAGGATGCCCGAGAAGCGAACCCTGAGGGAACGTTTCTGGCCCCGCCGCCGGCCCTTTATCCTCTTCGATCCCGACCGCTGCACCGGCTGCGGAACCTGCGAGGCGGTCTGCGCGACACGAAACACGGGGAAAATCTCCCCGGCCTCGGCGAGCCTCCGCGTTATCCGAGACGATGTCCGGGGGCGGAACCTTGCCGTTTACTGTCAGCACTGCCGAAAACCCCTCTGCGTCGAGGCCTGCCCGACCCGGGCGATCACCAGGGGCGAGGACGGCATCGTCCGTATCGAGAAACTCTTCTGCACCTCCTGCGGCCTCTGCACCGCCGCCTGCCCGGAGGCCGCGCCGCTTCGGGACGGCCGCACATCCGAGATCCGCAAGTGCGACCTCTGCGAAGGGGACCCTCTCTGCGTGAAGCACTGTCCGAACGGGGCCCTCTCCTACACCCGGGGAAAAACCTTCCGCTGGATCAAAGGGGTCCGCTGGACGGTGCAACTGCTTTCCTTTGTGCTTCTGGTCATGGTCTTCCTCGGGACTTTCTGCTACTTCAACGCCGGCAGTTTCGGCCTGTCCTGTCCGACGGGCGCCCTGCAGAACATCTTCGCCACGGGGCGGATCGTTCTGGCGTCTCTTGCGGGCGTCCTGGCGATCTTCCTTCTGACCGTCTGCTTCAGCCGTTTCTTCTGTGGCTGGATCTGCCCGTTCGGCTTCGTGCTGGATCTGGTGGACCGAATCATCCCGAAGAAGTTCGGTCTGCCGGCCTTCCTCAAGACCCGGATGGCCAAGTACGGCATCCTGGGCGGGGCCGCCGCGGGGAGCGCGGCCTTCGGCTTCCAGGTGTTCTGCACCGTTTGCCCGATCGGGACCCTGTGCCGCTCCTACGGCCAGCAGGCGATGTTCCGGGGCGCGGAGATGGCGATCGTGCCGCTGCTGGCCGGCCTGGAACTGACGGAACGCCGGAGCTGGTGCCGATACTTCTGCCCCGTGGGGGCGCTGCTGGCCCTCTTCGCGAAGTTGCGCCTGCTGAAGATCGTGATCGGCGCCAAGAAGTGCAAGAAATTCTCCTGCGTCCAGTGCGCGGAGGTTTGCCCCATGGGCATCATCGATGCGGATCAACTGCGGGAGGGGACCTCGCCGGTCATTCCGATGACCGAATGCATCGGCTGCCTGCGCTGCGTGGACCGCTGCCCTTACGGTGCAGCGAAGATCCGTTTCCGCTGGCAGAAGGGCGTTCCCGGGGAGGTGACCTGGGGGAATGTCCGTAAGATGACCGGGATGGGATGTCGGGAAACGCCCGGGACGGTTGGCCGGGAGGTGGCCGGGGCGGGCGGCCGGGAGGTGGAAGGATGAGAGAGCTGTGCATGGCCGTCGTCCATCTGGATCGGCGCACCGCCGAGGTGATCACCCCCGAACAGGATCTTGTTCGGGAATCGGTCGGCGGCGCGGCGCTTAACCTGGCCCTCATCGGACGCTACGGTACTTCGGCCATGGTCTTCGGCGCGGGGCCGCTGACGGGCACGTTTGCCCCGGCCTCGGCGCTCCTCGTGGCTTCCTTTGCTCCCGGAGTGGCGGCCGAGTCGGCGTCAGCCGCTGCGATCCGCCATGTTCCGCTGTTGCTGACGGCAGGGCCCGACTTTCGCTGTTCCGGGATCGATCATCTTGTTCTGCTGGGCGCTGCGGAAGAGCCGACGTTGATCCACATCGACGGAGGCCTCGTCCGTTTCCTGGAGCCGCCGAAACCGGCACCCGATCTGTCGACGCTGGGAAGAGGGCTGCGGCGGTCTTCCCCCCCGTTCCGATCGGCGGTTTTGACCTCACCGGCAGCCGATGCGGGCATCCCTTTCGCATCCGTCTCCATCGGCCTCAAGGGCTCCCTCGACAAGGCAGGTCTCACCGGGTCAATGGCGACCAAGAATCTCAAAGGGATCTTGTTCGGCGGTTCGGGGGGAATCGGTTTCGCGAATCAAGACCTGTGCCGCTCCCTGGAAATCGCCGGAAAGATCAGGCCGTTGCGGAAGAGGGCCGGCGGCTTTGACGCCGTCTTGAAGGCGATCGGCGGTGGGAATGAGAGAAAGGCTCTCAGCGGGGTGAAGATCCAGGAGGCCGCCTGTTTCCACTGCCCGGCGCCCTGTATGGTTCACGCCCGGTTCAACGCGGTCGATCCTCGTCCTCTGCGGGATCCGAAGAAACAGGCCGGCGTGCTGCTGATGGATCATGCAGGCTGGGTCTCGTTGGCGCGGAAAAGGAGAGCGACGGCCCTTCCGCTGCTGTCCGAATCCATTCGCCTGGGTCTCGATCCGTGCGTCGCCGCGCTGTTCCTTTCCCCGGCCGGGGGGATAGAGACACTGGCCTCCGACTTTGCCTTTCTGCAGGAGTTGGCCAAAGGCGTCGGCCCCTCTCCGGCGGCGTCTGCGTCAGCCGCCGCCGCGGATCTCACCTTCGGGGGGTCTCCCCTCCTTTCCGGAGCGGACGAAGAGGCCCGCCCTCAAACCGCCCTCGCCTTCGTCCTGGGTATCTGTCCGATTTTCCTGCAGCGGTTTCCCTCGGTGTCGGGCGATCTTCCGGCCTTCCTCCCGGACGTCCCGCCTGCATCCCTGGACCGAGCCCTCAAAAGCGTTCTCGTCCAACGATAAGGGGGAACCCTTTCTCCATTCTGCCGATCGATCCGCATCAGGACACTTTCCGGAACGGATCCTCCCCCAAGCCGCCTTCGGGGCGGCGCCGGGTATCCGGCAGGTCCTCAAAGGCCGCTCCGCTCCCGGGATTTCAGGTAGCCGAAGATCTTCTTCCAGATGTAATGCGTCAGGCGGTGACGGCGCAGCCCGCTGGGGGAGCCGAAGATGGCCCATCCGATCTTGCGGTGCAATCGCACGAACCAGCTGAAGCGGGTGACCTTTAAACGCCCGCGCCTGAGCTGCCAGCAGCGGGGAGCCACGACCGGCTTCCACTTGCCCGATGCGATTTTCATCGTCTCCAGCGCCATCAAGCTCACGAGGGTCCACTCCGCGGCGCAGATGAGCGCCAGCGGCTTTTTCCCCGAGAAGTAGTCGAAAAACCAGTTCACCCGCCAGTCGCCCTGGGTGATGTAGTGGTACTGGGCACAGCGGTATTCCCGGCTCCGCATGACGGTGGTGAGACCCGGATAGTCCAGAGCCGGGATGCCGAGGGCCTGCTCGATCGTGACGGATTCCGGCGTAAAGACGCTCACCCAGCCCATGGAGCCGGCCGGCATGCACATCACGGCCGGTTTGTTCAGTGCGCGGCAGGTCCGGAAAATGAGCACGGCGTAGGCAAGGTCGTCGACGGAAGAGATCACGATGTCGGCTTCGCCGATCCGGTTCCCAATTTCGTCTTCCGCCGGCAGCTTTGTATAAACAAGTACGTCGGCTTCGGGATTGACGGCACGGGCGGTTTCGGCCATCACCTCGACCTTGAGCCTTCCGATTGTGTCGGTAAAGCAGCCGATCTGACGGTTCGTGTCCGAGGGCGCGTAACGACCCTCCCCCGCAAGCGCGATCCTCTCGAAGCCGCACCGGACAAGCAGGGTGCAGAGGGTTTCCCCCGAACCCATGTCGCCCAAAATCAGCACACGCGCGGCGCGGATCCGGTCCTGCTGGGCTTCGGTCAGGACGCCCAGGTTCCGGGAGAAAAGCGTCCCGTAATCGAGATCGGGTTTCTTCATGGATTTCCGTCTCCGATCCCCCTGTGGACGTCTCTCCGCGCGCGCCGCTCCTCGCGGGATTTCATGAACCGGCAAAAGATCCTCCACCAGACGCCCTGAATCTTTTCCAGGGCGGGGCCGAGAGGTGTCTGGAAAATCCGCCACATGATTTTCCTCTGCCAGACCAGGAGCGTATGGAGGGAGCATCCATGGATTCGCCGGATGCGGGCGTCTCCGGCCGTGATTTCCCAGTAATGGGGAGATGCCACGGGCTTCCACTTGCCCGACAGAACCTTCACGGTTTCGAACGCGCCGATGCAGGAGGAGAGCCAGACGAAGGGACACAGCTGCGTCGGGCGGAAATCCTCCTCGATGAACCCCCTGTAATAGTCGATGCGCCAGTCGGCCAGCGGCACGTAGAAGTAGGTGCCGAACTTGTAACGGCGCACTTCCAGGGCGTCCCGGAGGGTTTCATAGCTGTCCAGGTTCGGCAGGCCTTCCATCTGTTCCAGCGATGGGGCGCCGGGGGGAATGATGCTCACATGGGCCCAGGCGCCGGCCGGGTAGACGAGGAGCGCCGGTTTGCCCAGCCGCCGGGCGTCGCGAAAAATGAAAATGCTGAAGGCGAAGTCGTCGGTGGCGGGAAAGACGAAATCGACATCTTCCATGAGTTCGGCGATCCGGTCGTGGGGCAGACGTTCCGTATAGGCCGTCACCCGGGCTTCGGGATTGATCCGAAGGATCGTCTCCCGCAGGACCTCCGATTTTTTCCGCGCCAGCGTATCGGTGAAGCAGGCGATCTGGCGATTCATGTTGGTGGGGCTGTAGACATCGAAATCGCAAAGAACGAAACGCTCGACGCCGGAACGGGCAAGGATCACGGCGACCGTGCCCCCGATGCCTCCACAGCCGACGATCAACACCCTCGCCCGCCGGAGACGCTCCTGCTCGGCTTCACGGAACACGCCGTAGTTGCGCTGAAAGAGTTCTCGGTAATCCATGGTTTTAAGGGGCGTTATCCTTCCGGCCCAGGCGGATCGTGCCCACTCCATGGACCAAGGCGGAAAGAATGCAAATTGCTCCCGCTCCGATGGCGATAAAATAGGGTTTTAGCCAATGCATGTGGATGTCTACCTGAACCGAAGCAGATACGGAAGAGTATCCCGTCACCGGAAGGTTCACGCGGCTCATCGCATACCAAAGGGCCAGGTAAAAGCCTCCCGCGAACAGGAGCATGAAGATTCCGTCGGCCAGCAGGAACAGCCGCCCCTTTTTCCCCGGCAGGGTGCTTCCCCAGAAAGCCAGGAAGAGATAGCTCAGCAGCAGCCACAGAAGAAAGACGACCCCGACGAGCGGCGTCTCGATGACGTAATCCAGCGCATCCGAGGGCAGATCATGACGGAGGATGAAGGGGTACGCATGGATAAAGAAGTAGTCGTTGTTCAGGGCGGCGAACCACCAGGGCTTGAAGATGCAGGCCGTAAAGACGATTCCCGCCAGAAGCCCCAGTGGATTGTAGAGGGTGAGCCCTTGAAAATGGGCCCGGAAAATGAACCACACATCGGCGAGGGTTCCCGGTTTCCGGTTTTCCTTCCGGAAGACCTCCAGGGAAGAATCGTTGCCGAAGATGAGACAGAGCCGATGCAACCATTTTTGAATCAATATCAGAACCTCCTGTCCCGTGGAAACGGACCGGAACGTCGGGCTTTGTCGCGCCGAAGGAACATGCCTGTCCGATCTGTCGGGAACTCGGGAGGAAGCATGACATTTTCAAATGGCACTGTCAAGGCAGTATTCGAAAATATTGAAGGATTATATTGCTTTACAAGCTACTGAGAATCTAAAAAAATCCCTTCGGTCCATGAGGTCACCCTCTCAAATTCCAGGCGTGTCCCCTCTAAATCCTTAGAGTGTCCCGTCGAGGATCTCCGCAACCGGCTCTTTGCAGGCCCGGCAGCGCTTTGCGCCCCGGAAGAGAGGTTTTCCGCAGGCGGGGCAGTGATAGCGTTGCAGCTCTTCACGGGCCCATTCGACGCTGCCCGGATCATCTCCAAGCTCCGCCACCTTGGCGCGCCATAAGGGGATCGCCCTTTTCATGACCCGGACGCCGGTGGCCAGGCCGAAGTTTTCGATGAGTTTGCAGGGCCATTCGCCACATGGATGGCAGGAGTAGTAGCCTTTCGCCCGGACGCAATTCCGGATTGCGCACATAGCACAATAGCCGTAGAGCTTCGCCGCCGGCTCGGGCTGCATACAGCCACGGCATTCCGTCTCATCCGACTTTGTCCCGTACAGATCGCCCATGACCGCCTTGAATTTTTCGTTTCCGTCCCTGGTTGCAATGTAGACCCCGCAGGCGCCGCAATACAGACCGCATGGCGCCATCAGATCCCTGTTCCTGATTTCCTCTTCCGTCCAGCCTTCCATCGCGGTCTTACCTCCTTCCCGAGATTCTAAAACAAGGGGTTTTACTCTGCCATCGGATCGTATATGCACAGTTTCATCAGTCTTCATCCATCGGTGCGGGTTTACGGATAAACAGTCAATAACATCTACGAGAGTCTCTTTAAGACAGCGACACACGGGATGATGAGGAGGTATGTGGCCGTCGACAACGACGGGCTGACAAATGAGAAGAGGAACCCCAA
>JAXDCM010000267.1:0-10315 GCA_034677965.1 Syntrophales bacterium | reverse complement strand
CAAAGGAGGACCAAACCATGGCAAAAGCAAGCAGAGTCGGAAGGACAGACCTGGTCGGGACCGTAGCCGGTACCACGGAACTGACCAAGGAGAACGCGAAGAAGGTGGTGAACGCCGTCCTGGAGGGAATTCTCACCGTCCTGGAACAGTCGGGGTCCCTCCGGCTGGCCAACTTCGGGACCTTCACCGTCAAGCAGACCAAGGAGCGCCAGGGGATCAACCCCAAGACGCAGCAGCCGATCACCATCCCGGCCGGCTACCGGATGGGGTTCAAGGTTTCCCAGTCCTGGAAAAAGGGGATGGTGCTCCGGAAGCGCGAGCAGGATCGGGACAAGGTCAAGGTCCACCTGCCCAAGCCGGCCCCGAAGGCCAAGGTGGCGGCCAAGGCCAAGGGAACGAAGAAGAAGTAAAACCCAGGGGCGTGCCGGACCGCCTCCCCGAAGCTTCCCTCTCGGTCGGGCGCACCGCCTCTTATTCCGCCCGCCACATCGCATTCCGGGTGTGGCGGGTTCTTCCTTTGTCCTGGGCTTGGTTTGGGGGGGAAGGGGGGGCCAAACCAAAGGAGTGCCACCGTGAACAATTCTATTGCGGAGGAGGGGAGAACAGGAAGGAGGATGAGGAATGACAAGCATCTCAGGAACGCGGGTGATTTTCTCGCCGAAGGGTGGGGCTTCCAAGGAGCTGGCCCGGCTGATCAAGGCGGCGAAGACGGAGATCATGGTGGCCGCCTATGCCTTCTCCTCGAAATACCTCGGGCAGGCCCTGTCCGCTGCCCTCAAGCGCGGGATCAAGATCCGGGTCCTCCTGGATGGAGACAATGCCCGGAAGTCCTATTCGATCGACGAGTGGCTTGCCGGCGAGGGGATCACGGTTCAGTTCATCGAGATCAAGCGCGGCTCCCTGCACCATAAGTTCATGCTTATCGACGCCAAGCTCCTCATCACCGGCAGCTACAATTTTACCAACGAATCGGAGTTCCGGAACTACGAAGCCGCGATCTTCACGAACCACAAGGGACTGATCCAAGCCTTCACCAACGAGTTTGAGCGCCTCTGGGGCCAGTATGCCAGTTCAGGATTGAGTGCCACTTAGACCGCCGATACAGCGGTTGCTGGTGCCTCGCACGGCACCGATTGAAGCGCGACGGATTCCGGGGGAGGGGGTTGGGGGTGGGGGCGCAAACAAAACCCGCCGCAATTCGATGGCGCTTTTGGGGGAGGCAGGCATGGTGCATCCGATACCGGGCAGTGGTCTTGCCCAGACTTACCTGATCACAGACGAACAGGATGGCCTGATGGTCGTTGATTGCGGAAGCGTCGGCGCCGCCAGGGCCGTGGAGGATTTTTGCATCCACACGATTAAACGTTCTCTCATAGCGATCCGGATCATTGCCGCCACCCACTTTCATATCGACCATATTGGCGGGATCGCGGCATTGCTTTCGAAATGCTCTCCAAAGACCACGGTCCAGTTCCATCCCCTCGTGAAGGCATACCTGAAGGCGCGCCATCCGCTCTCTCCGATGCGACACTGGATCACCGGCCTACTCCCGACGCTCATTGCCGGTGGTTTCTTCGGTGTCATGAAATGGTCTGATCTGGCTCTCGACGGTCCGGCCGGGGTGCCTCTGCCATTCTTCCGGGATTGTCAGTGTGTCTCCTATGCGGACCGGATTCGGTATCTCGAAGGCAAGGCCCTGCCCAGGTCCCGGATCGGTTTTGGCGGTTGGGAGGTGATCGCCGCGCCTGGCCACACCGAGGAGTCGGTGGTCTTCTACAACGAGGCCTCCGGGGAACTCATTGCCGGCGATCTGATCCTGGGCCGGAAGGACGGTCGGGGATATCTGAACCGGTTCTGTTGGGATGAGGGGCAGTCCCAAAGAACACTTGCCAGGCTGTCGGAAACGCTCCGCGTCCGGATTATCTTTCCGGGCCATGGGCCAGTGATCTGGTCAGCCGATGATGCCTTCGGAAAGATCGATTCTTTCGGTGAGAAGCTCGTATAAAAGGAGGTTAGAGATGGAATCACTTCCCAAACTGGAACGGGTTAGGCAGCTCACCATGACGCCGGGCATGAAGCTGATCGTCATGTCCGACATGCACCGGGGCGACGGCTCCGGGGCCGATGACTTTGCCAAGAACTCCCTGATTTACCGCTGTGCCCTGGAGCATTATCTCGAAGAGGGCTTCACCTATATCGAACTAGGCGACGCCGAGGAACTCTGGGAGAATGACAATTTCGATCAGATCTACATCACCCACACGCCGGTCTATGAACTCCTGGCCAAATTCCATGATCCGGATCATGTGAAGACCAGGTACCTGAAGGTGTGGGGCAACCATGACCTCTATTGGAAGGACCATGTGGCGGTCTATCGGACGCTCTTCCCCGGCATTGAGATCCACGAGGGGATTGTTCTGGAGACCAGCACCCGTTCATGTGGTGGTGAAGTGGGCGGTGGCATCCTCCTCATCCACGGCCACCAAGCAGATCCGAAGTGCAGCGGCGAGGGAGCTGCCGTCAGCAAGTTCTTCGTTCATCACTTTTGGTCGGATCTTCAGCGGTGCGGTGCCAAAGACCCGACCCGGGCCGCCCTCAATCCCGGCCTCTGCAACGAGGTAGACAAACGTCTCCACGAGTGGGCGAACGACAACGACCAGGGCATTGCCGCAATCATTGCCGGTCACACCCACCGGGCAGTCTTCGAAAACCTTTCGCTCACGGAGCGTCGTTACCTGGAATCCACGGTCAAGGCCGAGGGGAAGGGGATCGAGATCAAGCATCAGCCCGATAGGAGCTACTACAACACCGGCTCTTGCGTCCATCCGTTGAGCATCATGGGGATTGAGATCACCTTCGACGGTGGCCCTGGTCCGCGACTTTGTCTGATCGAATGGGGCCAGGCGACGGAGGGGCATGCGGTGATCATTCAGAGGGAGGAGATATCATGAAGATAAAGCTGATCTCGGCGGCAGTCCGATCCAAATCAAAGTGGTCTCAGATCATGACTCTGTCCCTGCCGGCAGTCGCAGCCGCAACACCTGAAGGTCATGAGATTGTCATCGAGGATGAGAGGGTCAAGAAGATACACCTGGACGACGATCCCGATCTCGTGGGGGTCTCCTTCGAGGTGTTCAGGGCCTACCGTGCCTACGAGATTGCCGATCATTACCGGCAGCGGCATGTGCCTGTGGTCCTTGGCGGGATGCACGCCTCGGTCATGCCGGAAGAGGGGCTGGAACACGCTGATGCGGTCGTGGTGGGCGAGGCCGACGAGGTGTGGCCTCAAGTCGTCACCGATGCTGAAGCTGGGCAGATGCAGGGAATCTACAAGGGTGGAGACCCGGTCGACCTAGCCAAGCTGAAGCCGCCCCGGCTGGATCTGCTCGATGCCTCCCGCTACTTTCCGCTCTACCCTATCGAAGCAACCCGTGGCTGCACCCATGCCTGTTCATTCTGCACCACGCGGTATGTCCATGGGCTGGAATTCCGGACCCGGCCCGTCGATCACGTCATCGCCGACCTCGATCGGGCCGGCAACAGGCTCATCGCCTTCCTGGATGACAACCTGGCTGCTGATGAGGCGTATGCGAAAGAACTTTTCAAGGCGATGATCCCCTATGGGAAGAAGTTCTTCATGCAGTCCCATGTCCTCCTCGCTGAAAACGAGGAGTTGCTCTCCCTGGCCGCCAAGGCGGGATGTCTCGGCGTCTTCGTGGGGGTGGAGTCTGTGTCGGCTACGGCACTGTCTGAGGCGAACAAGGGATTCAACAAGGTCGAGCGGCTCAAGGAAAACATAGCGCGGTTCCACGATCGTGGCATCCTGGTGGACGGGGGGATCATCTTCGGGTTCGACACCGACACGCCGGACGTGTTCGACCGGACCATCGAGGCATTGAAAAGGGTAAAGATCGACAGTGTTGCGGTCAACATCCTGATCCCCTATCCGGGGACCGAATTCTACAGGAAGTTCGAAAGCGAGGGCCGGATTATCTGCACCGACTACTCGAAATACACGGGCGCTACGGTGATCGTGAGGCCGAAGAACATGACAGTCGAGCAACTCCAGGCGGGCTACAACCGGTTCACGAAGGATTATTACCGGATGATGGAGATCGTCTATCGGGCCTTCAAGCAGCCGAACGCTGTGTTCGCGATTACCAGGCTCATCGCCAATGTGGGGCATCGGATGAATAGTGAGAAATGAGCGTTGCACAGTGAGAAACTGGCAAGTCATCCACTCTCCCAAAGCTCTGGAAATAGATTTCTTAAAAGAGGGTCATATTTGTGACATAATTCAAACCGTCTCTTCTTGTACTCTACCGCCTTAGAAAAGAATTTCCCTGTTTTATCCTCCCGTCTTATCTGATCGCGTGCATATACTCTGATAGCCTTAAAAATGTATTCGCCAAAGTGTGAGTTTCTGACGATCTCTTTGTCGAAGTATTGGTGCAATAATTGAATAACTCGCTTGTAGTTGTACCCGATAACTTCTTGATATCTAATCGAGTACAAGCAATCAAGGAGGCCCGAAAGCTCATAAATTTGAGAATCCCTATTTGGTGGGGTGACCACATTGCTGATTCTTTCAAAGAGGCTTATCCGTTCTTCTATAGAGTGTGATTGTTTCCATAGATTACCAAATTCTCTGAATCTTTTTTTCTCGTTTTCCCTTAATAGTGTTGTCTTATGAACCTCGTAGTCAAACCAATAGACTTGAAAATCAGGGCCAAAAACTAGTTCACTGAAATTGATTTCCTGTAACAGCCACTCGTTCTTTAGAACGCCATCGATAATGGCTGGCTTTTCATAGCCGCAAATTAGCTTAAATTGATCTTCATCTGTGTTCACATCAATGAAGAATGCGTTATGGTTATTTGGATAAAAGATATCCTTTTCCATAAATCGCATCCCTTCAACATTTTGCCTTTCGTAGTCAAATATCCAAATAATGTAAGTCTGATTATCCTGGTAAAAAAGATTTCGTTCCGCGATAACACTGAGAAATGTTGTCGTGAGTTGGAGCTCGAAGACAACTTTCTTTCCGTTGAAAATCGCCGAAACATCAGGTTTCCTCCAATCTTTGCAGATACCTTCGAATCTTTTGTCGACTTGGATTTCCGTAAATCTTTCATCTTTCGATATCTTATCGGCGATTAGATTTTTTAGTCGATGATGCTTTGGGCTCTCTTTCTGCCCGTTGTACTTCATCCGAAGAATTTGATCCTTCGTGTAGTCTCTTCCCGTTTTTATTGGGCAATCAAGTTTGTCTGCAACATGAGCAAAATGCAAGGAGACAAGCCCGTCTTTTTTGCCTCTAATCTTAATAGGTTGTCTGCATATAGGGCATACCCACTTCTTCTCCTTCAGAATGAGAGCCTTTTCCAGCTCGTACCGCTGTGTAAATATAACGTCTTCATTTTGGGCAAAGAAGTGCTCTGCTGATATGACGCGTTCACTTTCATTATCAATGACTTCCGTGATAGTTCTCAATTGCACTTTATAGGCTCAATTTCTCCCATAGGCACTAAGCCCAAGGTGGCATCTTGAGAAGGAACGCTGCGTTTCGCGCCTGTATGTCTCGTTGCATGGCGCTTGTGCATTGGGCCGTGACATTGAGGCTGGTACGGTAGATTTGGTATGCCTCCTCGGTTTCGACTGTTGCACCTTCACCTGCCCTCATCTCGACGATTCGATTCTGGCGTGGCATTTTTTGCAGGAGATCCCTATCAATACCGGTTACTGAGTCCTGAATGTCACAGATGAGGTGCATCAGTTCGTGCGTCTTTCTATGCTCGCCTCGATATTGCCGTCCTAGGAGCTTAAGAGACTTCTCTACCGCTTGATGGGCCTCCCAGCACGCGATGCCGAATGCCGGCCGGTGTCCTTCGGTGAGGTGCGCTGCCGATGCCATTAGGTGCACGGAGATATTGTTGCCCAGCTCTTGTGAAATGTCATCGGATCTTTTCGCGGTCATGAGGTCGTTGTGTATGCAACGAAGAAGATGTGCCACTGAAACCACCTCATCTAAAGCATGCCGTCGAGTCTCGGTTTCGAGTGCATTCAAATTAGGAGGGTTGACCAGCCATTTTGCTGGGTCTTCTTCCCCTTGGAGATCGATGGGAAAGACTATCCAGATGGTCTTGCCTGGTTCGCCATCGCGCCGTAAGGTCCTCGGCACCCGTAGCCTGAATAGAGAACCGAGAATCTCGCATACCCCGAGAAAGACCTCATCTGGTCTGTGAAGAGCCGAACCATATTTCTCTTTATACCAGTGTTGAATGGTCCGATGGACGAATTGAAACCAAGGACGGATGAAATAATCTTCTTTGGTATCTCCGTCAATTTCAAGGATGCAGTATTCAACGAACTCTTGTGCGGCTAGCATAACCCGGTCTGGTATTTGAACCCGCGATTCAGTAAGATGTGCATCAATGGGAACCATCCATTCTCTAATAGCGCGTTCAAATGTTGCGTATTGTGATTCATCATTCATACGACTCGACTCGCCTGCCGATTTTGCATCTGAGAGGAGGTAAGTGATGACGTCTATGGCCTGGTTTACATCTGTAATTCCGATTGTTCGCTTTGCTTTTCTATCGCTTTTGGTGCCTTCTTGAACGTCGCTTGCACCTGCCGGATCGGCGGCATTTCAATGGTCTTCCCGGCCAGCAGTTCTGCTACCGTGAAAAGTTGAACCTTCGGGTACTTCCGTCCCCATAAAACGGATTCATAGAAACCTGCAGTAACCGCTTCTGTTTTCATGGGGGACGTGGCTTCCTGCATCGAGATCAGAACCCCGATCGCGGCCTTCTCCCGCTCCAGGACCCCTTTCAGGTCGCGGACGTGTGCGGCACCGGTCTTTCCCGCTTTTACGGACAGGATCACGCTTTCAAAGCTCCCCGGTTTCTCTCCCTGGAAAACGATCCTCCCGTCAATCCCTTTGTCCGATCCTTTTTTTTGCTCGACGGGCCGCGCGCCCACAAGGCCGAGCGCCCACCATTGGAATTGATACGGGTCCGAGGCCGCCAGCGCAGCCGCATCCGGATCGCTTGTAGGCTCCCCTACAACATGGAACGGCCGCCTTGTCGTCTCCCCATATTCCGCCGGCGCTTCCCCCACTTTTGCTGTCTCACTTTTCTTTGACGCTGCGGAACGAATAACCTGTTCGATGCCGAAGGAATCCTTCAGGCGTTGCTTGATAAGTGTGATCGCCAGGTGCGTGATGTCTATCCCTATCCACGGACGGCCCAGCGCTTGCGCGGCGGCAATCGTGGTTCCGCAACCGCAGAAGGGGTCAAGAACAACGTCACCGGGATTGCTGCTTGCGTTGATAATCCGCTCAAGCAGGGCTTGGGGTTTTTGGGTCGGGTAGCCGAGGCGTTCTTTCGCTTGTGAATTTAGAGGTGGTATGTCGTTCCAGACATCGCCTAATGGCTTTCCCCGCTGTTCATCAAGATATCGCTTGAATCGCGGAACGCCACCAGACTTCGGCTGCACGATCATGCCCGCATCATACGCTGCCTGCATGCGGTCTTTTGTCCATCGCCATACGCGGGTGACGCCGAGAAACTCATAGGTGAGATTCGGCCGGTCTGGATTCGGATTCAATAAGCTGGTGAGCTGATACCTCCGATTCTTCTCGTCCTTGAGCGAATATTTTTCGAGAGTCTTCTCGTCAAGATCGTTGGGATCGTAGGGTGTGAAGATTTCGTCTGCGTTCCAGGTCGATCTATTGCTCCGTTGGTAACACAGAATGACATCATGGTTGGCGGGCAGTGACCGGCTTGTGAGACCTTTCGCTTGCGTGCGCTGCCAGATGATTTCATTTCGGAAATTCTCCGGTGCGAACACGGCGTCCATAAGCATCTTCAAATAGTGACTCGCCGCCGGATCACAGTGGAGGTAGATGCTTCCAGTTGACTTCAAAGCGCGGCGAAGCTCCATGAGGCGTGGGGCCATCATCACGAGATAGGCCAGTATGTCGCATTCGCCGAGGAAGGTCCGGAACGCCTGAAGGCAATCAGCCACACGTCCCCCCGCCGTAACGATCTCCGCAAAGACGGATTCGCTTTCCTGGGTCCATGTCCAGGTATCCGAGAAAGCCTGGATCTGACTTGCGGCCTTGCTCCCGTCTTTCTCCGCGAATAGGACGTTGTAATTGGTATTGGAGTTGAAGGGGGGATCCAGATAAACGAGATCAACCGTCTCGTCCTTTACATAACGGCGGAGAATTTCCAGGTTGTCCCCGTAGTAAAGCAAATTCGTCGTATTTTCGGTCATGACGTTGTTCCTTCCCTTGGTTGATTATGTAACGCCCTGTCCGGATGGAATTTTGTTCGCAGCTTTTTATCCATAGCATAAATGATAGAAAAAGTCATAAGTGATGAGGGACTTACTATTGATGGGCGGTATGATCGGTTTGGTTCTGCAAATACTTTTGTAGGCAAGGGCCGCGCCGGCCACTGGGGTGGCCGCCACATCCTCTGCATTCTTTCTCCCGCGGATGTGGGAGAATCCAAGAGTTCCTTCTCTCCAACATGATACGCTGGTCTTAGCTCCCCATCCTCCGCCTGAATTGGGAAGGCCGCTCATAGTTGCCTCTCTGGGTCCAGATGCATTTGCCCTGGGCCTTGGCCGCCTGTTCGGCCTTGAGGAAAGGGGTGCGATAGGGTTGTCTCAGATACTTGTCGTAGGCCTCGGCCATGCCGGCGTTGATCATCTCCAGGTTCACGTTCCTCTCATCGATCCAGAGGACGGCGACCATGCGGCGGTAGCGGTCGATGTCGCGGATCTCGACCCGGACGGCCTTCTGACTGACCAGTGACGCCAGGTAGTGCCGGGCATCGCTGCCGAAGGGCTCTCCTGGGATCTTTCCTTTGGCGGTTTCGGGAGCATCGATGCCGTAGAGGCGGATCTTCAGCTTGGTGCCCTCCGGTGTGACAGCTTGCACGGTATCGCCGTCCGTGATCTTGGTGATGGTGGCGGTGATGGTGCGAAGGGGCGCGGCGTGACTGGCGGCGGTACAGAAGATCAGTAGGGCCGCGAGAATGAGCACCAACAGTCTGTAAGGATAACCCAACGTAATGCTGTTCATCTTAGAAGCCTTTCCAGATAGGCCAGACGTTGCCTGTAAATCCGGATCTCTGCCCGGCATTTCTCACGCTCGGCGATCTGCGCCCGTAGTGCCGGCAGATCTCGCTCAGCGACATGCTGGTTGACAATCCGTTTGCCATCTCGACGGACAAGGTAATGGTAGAGGTACTCCTTCCCGAGGCCCTGTTTCCGGCGGACATTCAGGGCGCCCTTGGGTAGCTTATCGGCTTTCGCTTGCAGAGCCTGGAGGATCTCCCGGCTGCGCCGTTGCTCCTCTGACAGTAGACCGTAAATGACCGGATCTGCATTCGCTACTTTCATAGCTATTATCTACAAAATGTAGCGGAAATAATCAAAGCCTATTTTGAGGGGCTGAAGGAGATGAGAGTGCCGTTGTAATTGTGGCGACGTTTGTCCGGCGACGGCGGGTGAGGGAATAAATGTGGGAGTAAATGGGGGAATAAACCAGTACCGGGAAGGGAATGATAGGACGGTAGGCAAGGGCCGCGCCGGCCATAGGGCGTGGCCGTCACGTCCCTTGCAGCTTTTCCCTCTCCCCCCTTCACCCCCAAGGGGGATTCCCGCCCACCACCCCATCAGGAGGTAGGCAGGCGGCGCGCCAGGGCATTCCTCTGCTCCAGCCCTGTCACGCAGCCTGCATCTTTCCTTCCGCACTCGGGCAAGGGCGTCGCCGGCCCTTTCCGCTGCCCCAGGTCCGGCACCGCTCTTGCTGATCCTCGCGCGGTGTTTTGTTTCCCGGCCGCAGGTCGTTGGCTTTCCTGTTTGTTTTGTGCAGTGCGTTCGGTTTACTGATCTGTTCGGTAAGCGGCCAGCGTTGCAGTCGCCGGGGTCGCGTCGCGGCGTCGCTCCCTGCCGGCTTTATGCACCGCCTGCCGCGCCGTTCTCCCCCGCCCTCCCTCGCGGGTGCCATCGTCCGTCGGAGCCGGGCTCCGCTCCGCCCCTCCGGCCGCTTGGCATCCGCGCCCGTCCGCCCCGGAGGGGCTCCCTCCCTGTCTCCGGGGCAGGCCTGACGACCGCTACGCGGCGACAGGCCCGCCCCTCCGGCATTCGGTACTTCTCCGTTGCCCGGTCCCGGCAGACCTCACTGCGTTCGGACTGCCGGTCCTCGGGCGATGCGGCCGGTTCCGCGACCGCAAAAAGACGCGGACGCTCCACTCGGCCGCTTCTGTTTGGTGCTCCGGGCCGTCGGCAGACAGAC
>JAXDCM010000266.1:0-7984 GCA_034677965.1 Syntrophales bacterium | reverse complement strand
GGTGATCGAGAGGCCCGCATCGCCGAGACGTTTCGCCATTTCCCGAAAATTCGCCGGCTGAAAACGGTCAAGATCGCGGTGGCTGAAAGCGATCTCCGGGTTGACGCCTTCCTGAATCACCCAGGACCATAGCTTATCCCAGAGCAGATGGAAGGGCACATGAACCTGTATTTTTTGCAGAATCTCCCGCACGGGATACCCACCTCCGTTCACACGGGCATGTGTTTAGCACAGGCGGTTTCTTTTCACAACGCCAATCTACCGCTCCGGGTCCGATGTTCATTGACACAAACCCTTTATTCTGCTAATGAAAAGACAAACCGTGCATCGAGGGAAGAGGCAGGAAGAGGGACGCTGCAGACGGTCGGGCGACCATTCGGGAAGGGGAGGATATTTGACGAGAAAAAAAGAGAGAGATTCGCGGGAGAGGGCGCTGCTGTGTCTCAACGCCTCGATGGAAAAAAAGGCGAAAGACCTCATCATCCTCAATGTCAGCTCGGTTTCCAGCTTTGCGGATTATTTCATCCTCTGCAGCGGAACATCCGACCGCCAGGTCCGGGCCATCGCCGCTGCGATCCAGGAAAGCCTGAAAAGGGCGGAAATCCTCCCTCTTGGGGTTGAAGGGGAGGATGCGGGGAGGTGGATCCTGCTGGATTACGACGACGTGATCATCCATGTCTTTCTCGAATCCGTCCGTACCTTTTATGATCTGGAGCGGCTCTGGTTCGAGACGCCGCGCGCGGCGATCCCCGATGGAAAGGCTTCGCTGAAGGAACTGCCGCAAGGGATTTAACCTTGAAAAAGATCCTGACCGGGATCGCCGACCTGATCTATCCGCCCCGTTGCATGACCTGCGATGAACCGTTGGAGCAGCATGATGCGCTCCCGCTCTGTCCATCCTGTCGGGCCGGGATCCGAATCCTCCGTTCCCCCCTTTGTCCCCGTTGCGGGGTCCCGTTTCCCGTCGCGGAAGGGGAGGATCGCCTTTGCGGCGACTGCCTCAGGATGGACAGACCCTATGCGATCGCCCGCTCGGTGGGGAGTTACGAGGGGACGCTCTTGACGGCGATTCACCGTTTCAAGTACCAAGGGAAAACGGGCATCGGAAAAATCTTGGGCGGAATCATGGCCGACTTTGCGGAAACCATCTGGGATATGAAGGTTTTCGAGCGGGTCGTTCCCGTGCCGCTGCATCGCAAGAGGCTGAGGAGCAGGGGGTTCAACCAATCCGTAATCCTGGCGCGCGCACTGGCCAAACGGTTCGGAATTATGCTTGATTTCACATCGCTGCGGCGCGAGATTTTTACGCCGCCGCAGGTTGGTTTGGACCGGAAGGAACGGTGCGCGAATGTTCACGGCATCTTTACGGTCAGACATCCGGAACGGATCGCCGGACGCAGAATCCTTCTGGTGGACGATGTCTACACCACGGGCAGCACGCTGGAGGAATGTTCCCGAACCCTGATCCGCGCAAAGGCGGAAGCGGTCGCCGTTCTCACCTTGGCCCGGGCGGTCCGGGACATCGATACCCCACCGGAACCAGGGCAGACCTTGCCAGAACGGTCTGCAGAAGCCGAGGGATGACACGGAGGGAAACGGTCTTATGGAAAAAATTCTCGGTTGGGAAGAATTGAAGCAAAAGGTCGAACTTCACCGCCGCCGGGGCGACAAGATCGCGTTTACGAACGGCTGTTTCGACATTTTGCATGTGGGACATGTCCGGTACCTTCGGGAAGCGCGGAAGGCAGGGGATCTGCTCGTCGTCGCCCTGAACAGTGACGCCTCTGTCCGGGCCATCAAGGGAGCGAAGCGGCCCCTCGTGCCCCAGCGGCAGAGGGCCGAGGTGATTGCATCCCTGGAAGCGGTCGATTATGTGACCCTTTTCGATGAAACCACCCCCCTCAAACTGATCGAATACCTGAGGCCCGATTGCCTGATCAAGGGGGGAGACTGGTCGGAAGAGACCGTTGTTGGACGCGATGCCCTGCGGTCCTGGGGGGGGTCGGTTATCCTGATCCCGATGGTCGACGGGGCTTCCACAACGAACATTGTGGAAAAGATCCTGGGAATTTACGGAAAGGTTTGAAAAAACGCGCCCTCGTTCATTTTTTGCTTTACAAACCTTCCATGATCCTGTATGAGCATTCCCCCAAATTGTATTCAGGAGACGAGAAGCGACGTGGCGAAAACAACCATGAAACCCGAAAAGGTAGAATTTTTCAGATACATGCTGACCCAGAAGATCAACGAACTTCTCGGAGAAGCGGGGAAAACCGTATCGGAAATGACGAGCGGCGCAAAGGAAAACTATCCGGATCCCAATGATCGCGCGTCGCTCGAATCGGACCGGAATTTCGAGCTGAGGATCCGGGACCGCGAGAGGAAACTGATCCTCAAGATGAAAGAGGCCATCCAGCGTATGGACGACGGCGTCTTCGGCATCTGTGAAGTCTGCAACGGCCCGATTTCCGAAAAGAGGTTGATGGCAAGGCCGGTCACGACCCTCTGCATCGAATGCAAGATGAAGCAGGAGAAGATGGAAAAACTCAAGGGGGAATAAAACCCGCCCCTTCGCGATCCCGGGCGACCCCCACCGCCTTTCATCCCCCCTCATCACCCCCTCCAAGGGGACAACGAAGAGGGGTTTTTTTTGAGGAACAACCGGATGTTTGTCAGGGTTGCCGTTCCGATTCCCTCCACGAAGACCTTTACCTATTCCGTTCCCAGACACCTCGAGGCGTCCGCGGCGCTGGGAAAACGTGTTCTGGTCCCCTTCGGGAAAAAGCGTCTGACCGGCTGGATTGTCGAGACCCTGTCCGCGACCCCCGAACAGACGGTCCGGGAGATCATCGATCTTCCGGATCCCGACCCCTTTTTCAACGAGCAGGATCTGGACTATTTCGAGTGGATTTCACGCTATTATATTTGTCCGTTGGGGAAAGTGCTGGGGGAGATCCTTCCGGGGCGAACCGATGGGAAAATCGAAAAGATGATCTCCCGCTCCGCGGGAAATGTCTCCGACATCAAGCTCACCGAAAAGCAGAAGACCCTCATCGACTTTCTCCGGGGAAAGTGGGAAATACCGGTTGCGGGGCTTCCGGTCCACCTCAGAGAGGCCTCTTTTCTTCGAAGACTGGAACAGAAAGGCCTCATCCTTCTCCGCAAACAACCGCTGATGCGGAAACCGGTTTTCACCACAGAAATCGGGTGCCACAAAAACGCCATCCAGCCGAATGAAGCACAGGAAAAGGCGTTCCATGAAATTTACGGCTGTCTCTCCTCCCGGCTTTTCTCCCCCTGCCTGCTACATGGCGTGACGGGAAGCGGCAAAACCGAGGTGTATCTCCGGGCCATCGACGCAACCCTTCAAAACGGCGGCGGGGCAATTTATCTGGTCCCGGAGATTGCCCTGACCACGCAGCTCCTCTCCCGCATCCGCGAACGTTTCCCCGAGAGGGCGATCGCGGTGATGCACAGCGGGATCTCCCAGGGCGCCCGGCATGACCAGTGGAAACAGCTCTGCCGGGGCGATATCCGCCTGGTTGTCGGGGCGCGATCCGCCCTTTTTGCGCCGGTTCGGGATCTTCGGTTGATCGTCGTGGATGAAGAGCATGACCCCTCCTACAAACAGGATGACCGTTTGCGGTACAATGCGCGGGACCTCGCCGTGGTGCGCGGAAAATTCGAGCAGGCCACGGTGATCCTCGGCTCCGCAACGCCGGGGGTCCAGACCTATTTTCAGGCAATGGGCGGGCGGTACCGCTACCTGTCCCTCCCGTGCAGAGTGGACGAGCACCCACTGCCGCTCGTCGAAGTGGTCGACATGAGAACGCAACGGGACGGCCAGGGCCGGACGCCGCTCCTTTCCCTTCCACTGATCGAGGCGCTCCGGGAAACCATGGAGCATCGGAAGCAGGCGCTGTTGTTCCTCAACCGGCGCGGATTTCACACCTTTCTTTTCTGTCCGGATTGCGGCCATGTCTTTGCGTGCCCTTCCTGTGACCTGGCGCTGACGAACCACGCCGCGCTGGGGGTTTTGAAATGCCATCACTGCGATTTCACGACGAAGCCGCCGGCATTATGCCCCGCCTGCGGGGCGGGGCACATCCGCAGTCAAGGGGCGGGGACGGAGCGGGCCGTCGAAGAAACGAAGAAACTCTTCCCGGAGGCGCGGATCGTCCGGATGGACAGCGATACGACCTCGCGGAAGGGGGACACGGAAAGGATTCTTGCGAAGCTCGATCGACAGGAGATCGACATCCTGATCGGCACCCAGATGATCACCAAAGGTCATGATTTCCCGGAGATCACACTGGTCGGCGTCCTGGCCGCCGATGCTTCCCTGAACATTCCGGACTTCAGGGCATCTGAAAGAACTTTCCAGATCCTGACGCAGGTTTCCGGAAGAGGCGGGAGGGGCGATCAGAGGGGACGGGTCGTCGTGCAGACCTTCAACCCCGGACATTACGCAATCCGCCGTGCGCAGGACCACGACTATGCCGGGTATTACGAGGACGAGCTTCCCATTCGGCGGGAACTCGGGTATCCCCCTTTTTCGCGCCTGATCGGCATTCATTTTTCCGGTCTGAAACAGACGGAAGGGAAAAGGGCCGTTACGGATATCGGAAAGCGGATACGGGAACTGGCAGCGACCGTCACGGAAGGAAAAGTGGACGTGATCGGCCCCGCCGAATCCCCGCTGGCCCGCCTTCGGGGGCGTTACCGCTGGCAGATGCTCCTTCGGGGTCCCCATAGCGGGCCGCTGCACCTTTTGGCGGAAAAGGTGATCGAGGAGCGGAGAAGCGGACTGGACATTCAGGTGGATGTCGATCCGGTCCATTTCATGTAAACCGGCTCAACAGTGGACCGGACTATCATCGGGAGGTCGCAAGATGAACAAACCGAGGATTCTTTTCATGGGAACACCGGACTTTGCGCTGCCGGCGCTTCGGGGCCTCGTGCATGGCGGCTGGCCTGTGCTTGCCGTCGTCACACAGCCGGACCGTCCGCAGGGGCGGGGCCGGTCCCCGGCGCCGCCTCCGGTCAAACGGCTGGCCGAGGAGTTGGGCATTCCGGTTTTTCAGCCGGAAAAGGTCCGGGATCCCGACTTTCTCACACAATTTCGGACGCTTTCGCCCGACATCGTTGTGGTCGCGGCCTTTGGACAGATCCTCCCCCCGGAGATCATTCACGGTCCCAAGATGGGCTGCATCAACATCCATCCGTCGCTGCTGCCGAAATACCGTGGAGCGGCGCCGATCAACCGCGCGATCATCCAGGGCGAAAAGGAGACCGGGGTCACCATCATGCGAATGGATGAAGGGGTGGATACCGGCGATATCCTTCTCCGGCAGGAGACGCCGATCGGACCTGAAGAAACGTTCGGAGAGCTTCATGATCGCCTGGCGAAATTGGGTTCGGAGCTTCTGGTTATCGCCCTGGCTATGTTGCAGTCCGGCACGATGCTGCCGCATCCGCAGGATCACCGCTTCGCATCTGCCGCTCCCCGCATCGGCCGGGACGAGGCTCGAATTCGCTGGGACCGGGATTGCCGAGAAATCGCTTCTCTGATCCGGGGACTCTCCCCTGTCCCCGGAGCAAATACAATGATCGCCGGAAAACAACTCAAGGTGTTTGCGGCCACCGCGGAACCCTCCCCCGTTTCGGAGACACCGGGCACCGTTTCCGGTGCGCCGGCCGGCACCCTCCGTGTCGCCGCGGGAAACGGTTATCTGCTGCTGAAAGAGGTGCAACTGGAAGGGAAGAAACGGATGAGCGTTGCCGATTTTCTGCGGGGCTGCTCCGTCTTCCCGGGGCAAATTCTGGGGGAGCGAATCCGGGGATGACTGCCGAACGGAAAAAGACGGTTCGGGGTATGGCGGTCGATATTCTGGACCGGATCGACCGAAACCGCGCCTACGCCGAACCTCTGCTGGATGCCGTGCTGACCGGCACGGAAATACCGAATCTCCCCGACCGGAAGCTCCTCACCGAACTAGTCTACGGAACGCTCCGGATGCGGGGCCGCCTGGACTGGATCATTGGTCGTCTCTACAGGGGAAAGGAATCTACGCTGGAAACGACGCCCCGGAACATTCTTCGAACGGCCCTCTATCAACTTCTGTTCACCGACCGGATCCCCGCCTTCGCTGCGGTCAACGAGGCCGTCGGCATCGCAAGGCAGCGCTGTCCGGCCGCGGCGGGACTGGTCAACGCGATTCTCCGGAACGCCATACGGAATCAGGAAAACATGACATGGCCGGAGATGGCGAAAGATCCCGGCAGGGCGCTCTCCGTCCTCCATTCGCACCCCCGCTGGCTTGTGGAACGCTGGCTGGACCGTTACGGCATCGGGGAAACGATCTCCATTAGCCGCGCGAACAACGACGTCCCACCGATGACCGTGCGCGTGAACTCGCTGAAAATATCGCGGGAGAAGATCGTCACGGAACTCTCGGCAAACGGGATCATGGCCGAAAGAACCCGCTTCTCCCCGGACGGCCTGCATCTGCTGACCGCGGGCGCCGACCTCCGCCGGACAGGATTTTTCCGGGAGGGTTTGATCCGCATCCAAGACGAGGCATCCCAACTCGTCTCCCGCGTCGTCGCCCCGCGGCCCGGTGAGAGGATCCTCGACATCTGTTCCGGCACCGGGGGAAAAACCCTTCACCTCGCCGCCATCATGGAAAACCGGGGACACATCACGGCCATGGATCTTCATCCGGACAAGCTGCTTCTCCTCTCCGAAGAGGCATACCGCCTCGGCGTAACCATCTCGGAGATTCTTCCGGGAGACGCAACCGCAATGCCGGAGCCCTTTCGCGCCGCCTTCGACCGGGTTCTCGTCGACGCCCCCTGCTCCGGTCTCGGAACGCTGCGGCGAAACCCCGAAATCCGCTGGCGGATCGTCCCGTCCGACATCGAAAACGCCATGGCTCTCCAGAAGCGCCTGCTCGCGAATGCGGCAGAAACCGTAAAACCGGGCGGGCTTCTGGTCTATTGCGTCTGCACCGTCACGCAAGAAGAAAATGAATCGGTCGTCGATCACCTTCTCGCCGCGCGGCACGACTTCAAACACATCCCTCCGGAGGGCGTGCCTCCGGAACTTGTCGACGCTCGGGGCTTTTTCCGAACCTGCCCCCACCGCGAAGGCATGGATGGCTTTTTCGCGGCGGCATTCGGACGAACCTCCTGAGAGTCCGCCCTTAAAAAGTCTGCCTGTCATCCATATTTTTTGCCGTCCGGGATAGCGGCCGGTCTGATTGAAAAATATTTTTTACCGCAATGTCCGGCCGTGAAAAAAAGAAAAAGTGCTGGTGGCACTTAAATACGATTTTTTGCCTTCTGCGTATGGGCTGTGATCGCGTCGACGATCTGCGGCCATGCCCCGCCGTGCGGAAGATCATGCCCCATGCCCTCGATCAACAGCAGTTCGGCGCTCGGTATTGCCGCAGCGGTCTCTTTTCCGCCCTCCACCGATACCAGGGGATCATCCGTCCCGTGAATAACCAGGACAGGCGCCTTGATGGAAGCAAGCTCCGACGTTCTGTCATTTTGCGCCCTGACGGCAATCAATTGGCGCCCCATGCCCTGCGGGTAGAGGCAACGGTCGAAACTTGCAGCCATCTTCTTGCGGGTCCACGCTTCATCAAACGGAAAACCGCGCCCGGCAATCATTTTGAAGAATTGGGTCATATGCTCAATGTAGGCTTCCCGCTCGGATGGGGCACGGGCAATCAATGCCGCTGTGACTTCGGGTTTCGGCTGCGGAAGTGCCGGATTTCCCGTGTGCGAGTATATGGAGATCAAACTCGACACCCTGGAAGGATGCCGAAGGGTGATCGTCTGGGCGATGGCTCCTCCCATCGACGTGCCGCAGATATGGGCGGAAGAAATTCCGAGCCCGGCCAGAAATGCCGCACCGTCGTCCGCCATGTCCTCTATGGTATAGGGCACACCGCTCTTGTCGCCTTTCGATATTTTT
>JAXDCM010000265.1:0-8674 GCA_034677965.1 Syntrophales bacterium | reverse complement strand
TCCTTGCTTTTCTTGAATCCAGCATCGCATGAGAATGGTGCGAGAGAAGGGATTTGAACCCTTATCCGCATTGCGGGCTGGATCCTAAGTCCAGTGCGTCTTCCAGTTCCGCCACTCTCGCCAAGGTACAAACTTCAAGTTTATATATGCACTGAGCCTCGAATTGTCAACGCAATTCATGAGGGCGTGCAGATCAGCTTCGTGACTGGCGACCTGTGAGACTAACCAATGAATAATAAATCTTGCGGCTTGAGAAGAGGGTTGTGTCTTTAATGGATATGTAGCCGGTGTTTCTTTCCTTGATTTTTTAAGGTGAATCCATAGTGCAGATTGAACAATACGCATTTGAAGGGATCTTCTTCCCGGGCAATCTGTTTCCTTCCCTCATTGTCGGACTTCGATCTATGGCTCCGTCCGGCCCTTTCAGTCCCCTTCCTCCGCCCAAAGGATGAAACTCTTGTTGACCATCACGGCTTTTTTGCTTTTTTCCCGGTCCAACAGGATCACGATAAAGCGGTCGTCCGTGGCGCGAAGGAAATCGGAAAGTCGCTTGAATCCGCGCACGTTCACTTCTCCCCCGAAAACCGACCCGTCGGCCATTTTGATGATCACCTGCTTGAGATTGACCTCCCATGAGTCATCCATCGCCATATCCCCTCCCTGAATGAATCTCGATTTCGCCTTCCGGTCAAACGGAACGTTCCGGCTCTTGAAAAAAAGGGGGCAGGCAGACGGCCGGCAACCCCTTTTCCGCTGTCTTCGAAACACAGCCAACGCAGTTTTCCATTTTCATTGCTGAAAACTGCCGCGTCGCACACCCCTTGTGAAAGATTGCCTCCCACGGTTGACGGCGCTGTCATGCGTGAAAAACCAGCATCAAAACATTCAGAACCCGTACGAAATATTTGCCCCGGCGGACCACTGGTTGGTGTACTGGCCTTCGATTTCGATGTTCAGGCCCGGAAGGATCGGAATGCGAAGGCCGGCCATTCCGCCGAAAATGTCCTTCATTTCATACTTGGTGTCCCAGGACGGGATGGCGACCGCCCCCTCGTGCGGCGTGTAGGACCCCTCGACCCGGCTGTCCCCCCAATAGAGGAAAGGCCCGGCGTATGCCACAAATTCCCGGTTCCTGTACTGGAAGGCGACGCCGACGTCGATTTCCCAGGGGCTCTTGAATTTGAGGTTCTGCGTGTAGGGCATTCCGTACACGGTGCCGCCCGTCGAATCCTCGTAGTCGTCGGACAGGGTTGCCTGAGCGAAGGGACCGATGGCAAAATTCTCGTTGATGTCGATGACGCCTTTGACGCCGACCGTGCCGAACAGATTGTACCCGTCCTTGAATTCCGACTTGAAGCCCTCGATATTGGGGTCGTTGGCGGTTCCTCCGGTCATGTAGGCATTTTCGACCTTGATGTTGCTGCCTCCGATCCGGAAATAGGTTTCGATCGTGCCCGCCGAGATGGAAAGCTGGATGTAGTGCTGGTACGATTTCGCCTTGGTGGACTGCACGTTGATTCCTTCCTTCGGCTCCCATTCGTTCTGGCTGTAGAAGGACCCGATGCCCAGCGACACCCTGCCGTCTTTTTTAGCCAGGGGCTCCGGCGCCCCGAACTGGCCGGCAAAAGCCGTTGTGCCGAGAAAAACGAAACAAAGAATCAAGACCGCTCTCATCGATGGTTTCATGTCCGTCCCCCTTTTCATCAGTCAATGGATCCGTTCGTCATCCGTGGAAAAAAATCCCGCCTCACTGCAATTTATGCTCGGTCACCGTCAAGGGCTGAATGGTAATGCCGTTATCCGTGGCTTCGGGGCTCGGCGAATTTCTTTTCTGAAGCTGTCTTTTCGCCTGCCGCAATTTATCGACCGCTTCCGGATTGTATTTCGGGCTGGAATCGACGGCTTTTTCGAAAGCCTCGGCCGCCTTGCCGTATTGCTTCTCTTTCAGGTATAAATTCCCGATCTTCAGATAAGCCTCCGTCTCCCCGGATGTCTTCCTCCAAACCTCCAGCGCCTCGTCGTATCTTTTCAGGCCGATGTAGGCCTGGGCGAGGTTGTTGCTCACCTTTTCCCCGGTCTCGCCTTTTGCCAGGGCCTCGTTGAAAGCCAGGACGGCCTTCTCGGAATCGCCTTTCAGGTAGTAGGACATCCCCAGGTTGTTGTACAGGAGCCCCGAGTCGGGCTTGATCGCAATGGCCGCGCGGTAGTGCGCAATGGCCTCGTCGTGCTTTTTCAGACGGTCCTTGACAATGCCGAGGTGGTTTTCCGCCTGCCAGGACCGGGGATTGATCTTCAGGGCCTGGCGAAAGCTCTCCGCGGCCTTCTCCATGTTCCCGGCGGCGTAATAGGCCCTTCCCAGCCCTTCGTACGCGGGGGCGTAGTCCGGCTGGTCCTTGATGATGGAGAGGTATCCCTGCTCGGCATCCGCCGCAAGCCCCCTGGTCAAAAAGAGTCCGGCCATCTTGTAGCGGAGCCGGACGGACTTCGGGCTCAGATTCAATCCCTTGGTGTAGTTGATGAACGCCTTGTCCAGGTTTCCCTGACGCAGATAGCCGTCCCCCATCCTTTCATAGCTGTCCGCCGTCGGGTCCGGCAGCTTTTTCAGCGCCGCTTCCTCCGCCGCCAGGTCCGACTTCAGCTTCTGGGCGTCCATCATCTTTTTGTATTCGCCCATTTTCGCGGCTTCCTTCACGCCGTCCGTCGCGCAGCTCGGCAGAAAGGCGAGGCATGCGAAAAGGGCGAGGCAACAGAGTAGTCCGCGGGCAGAGCGAACTGTCGCGGCGGGCATGGAAGACATGGTGCGAGATTCCGTTCGATTCATCTTTTTTCCCCGGCTCCCGATTCAACCGCTCGTCCCGGCGCGATTGCGAGAGGCATGGCTTTGAAGTCCGCGCAGCGCCGGTCAGGAATCGCGGCCCTTTTTCCCGGGAGCCTTCGACAGCCGGACCGGATTCTTGCCCGGTTTTTGGACTTTTCCCAAAAAAGCTTTCCTGTACGGGACCACGTCCTTCCCGATCAGCAGTTTGACCTTGATGTGGGGCCGGTCGAAGCTCTTCACTTCCCTGTGCTTGAGGGCAATCGGCACTTCCCGGTCGATCCGCTCGGCGGTGTTCTCGTACCCCTTCCGGTACAGGACCAGGGACTCCCGGTAGTTGAAATGATCGGCATTGGTCAGCCGGACCACCTTGAAATCGCTTTTGGACAGGTGGCGGCCGACCGTCCGCGCCATGCGGCCGACGCCGTTTCCGTTGGAGACCTCCACCTCGCCGGCGGGTTTGCCCTTTTCCAATCCGGCAACCTTGCCGTCAGTGGATTTTTTTGCACTGTCAGCGCCTTTGGGCTCCGCCGCCCGGGTTGCCGCGGCAATGGGGTTTAAAGAGCCTGCCGGTTGGCCCTCATCGGTCTTGGCTATGCGGGCCAGGGCTTCCGACGCCTCGATCCCCTTTCGGGCGGGCTCCATGGCGGGCTTCAGATCCAGCGCCGCCTGATAGTTCTGTTTCGCCTTGTCGAAGCGCCCCTGGTCAAAGTACTGATTGGCGAGGTTATAGTGCGCCTCGGCCTCGTCGCCGCCCTTCTTGAATTCCTGCAGGGCCATTTCGTGCCGGTTCTTCCGGGCGTAGGCCAGCCCCAGGTTGTTGTGGTAAATCTCTTTCTGACCGTTCAGCGCGATGGCGGACTGGAAGGCCTTGACGGCCTCCTCCACATCCCCCTTGAGCAGGCAGGAGTAGCCGAGGTTGTTGTAGATGTCGTCCCGGTTCGGTTCGATCTTCAGGGCGGCCCGGTAGGCCTCGATGGCCTCCGCGTATTTCCCCAGCATGTCGTAGGAGATCCCCAGACGGTTCAGGGCGGGAGCGTGACCGGGGTTCATGTAAACGACCTTCGTGAACTCCTTGACCGCCTCAACGTGCAGATTCCGGTCCTGGTAGTGTTTCCCCAACTGGTAGTAGGCTTCCGGGTTCCCCCGCGCGGGGCGCACGCCGGCGAAGAACTTCTTCAGGTCGGCATTCTTCGTGATTCTCGTATCCGGCTCGCTGGAAAACAGCATGCCGAAGACGCCCCCCAGCGTGCTGCAGCTTGACAGGAACCCGAGGGAGAGAATGAAGATTGCAATCAGAATGCCCCATTTCGATTTTTGCATGTGTCTTGCCATGTCTCCCCCCTTGTCTTTCGCCTGACCGGCACAGCTTTGAACCCCTTCCAAAGATTGAGTCGACAATTCCCTGGTTTTATCTTGCTATTTTGTTAAGAGATTTCTGTATATCATTATAAAAGCAGGACCTGCTCCCAGCATCAGAACACCGGGGAAAATGAAAAGGGCCAATGGGAAAATCAGCTTCAACGGAATTTTCGCGGCCGCTTCTTCAGCACGCTGATGCCTTTTGTCCCGCATCGTATCTGAATAAACCCTCAGCGACTGCGCGATGCTGGTCCCGAATTTGTCTGTTTGTATCAAGAGGCTCACCAGGCTTTCCACGTCCTCGAGGTTGACGCGCTTCGCCAGGTTCCTCAATGCCTCCTGGCGATTTTTGCCGGCCCGCAGTTCCAGCGTCACCAGTCTGAATTCGTCGCTTAGAACGGGATTGGTGAGTTTAATCTCCTCTCCGACGCGCTGGATGGTCGCATCCAGGCCCATTCCCGCTTCTACGCAGACGACCATCATGTCCAGGGCATCGGGGAAGCCCTTGAATATGATCTCTCTCCTCTGGTATATTTTCCATTTGAGCCACAGGGAAGGGAGGTAAAAACCGATCAGGGCGGCCATGACGGAGTACAAAATCAATATGTTCCCTCTTACATGACCGATGTAAAACAAGTTCGTCAAAGATGCGATGCCGAAAAACAACAGCGCGAAAAATATTTTGGCCCCGTAAAAATAATAGGGCGCCCTTTCCCCTCTCCATCCGGCCCAGAGGAATTTCTGTCGTGCCGTGGAAATATCCTCCTCCTTTTTGGGGTAGGCGTATTTGCTGAATCGGCTGAACAGGGCCAGCATTTTTTCCTTGAACGATGACCCGGCCTTTCTGGGCTTTTCTTTCCCGTCCTCCTCCTCGTTCAGCAGCCGGTCCAGCACCCTCTGCTCGGTTCCGCGCTTCTCAGCATAGAGGTAGGCGGCGACGATGAATAAAATGACCGTTAGGAACACCAAGAGTGGAATGACAGCATTTAAATTCATTTTCCTGTCCTCAGACCTGAATACGGATGATCTTCCGGATGAAAAAAATCCCGGCAATCTGCATGATGATGGTCGCCGCGACAAGAAATCTTCCCACCGGATCTTCGCCGAGTATTCTGACGTAGTTGGGATTGACCAAATAAAGAGCAACAATTAGCACGAAAGGAAGGAGGACGAGGATGACGGCGGACCACTTCCCCTCAGCGGTCAGGGTTTTGATCTTGCGGTGCAGCTTGAACCGTTCGCGCATGAGCCGGCTCAAGTTGCCCAGGATTTCGGCCAGATTCCCCCCGGTCTCCCTCTGCAGGATGACGGACATCACGAAGAATTTGAGGTCCGGGCAATCCACACGCAATAGCATGTTTTTCATTGCCTGATTCAAATCAGCTCCATAGCTGACTTCCGCCATCGTCCGGGTGAATTCAGATCCGATGGGGTCGCCCAGGTCGTTGGCCACCATCCGCATCCCCGTGGAAAAAGCGTGCCCCGCCTTCAGGGCTCGGGAAATAAGGTCCACCGCATCCGGCAACTGGCTCTCGAAGTGGGCCATGCGCTTTTGCTTTTGCCTGTAAAGGAGGATGAACGGGATCGAGCCCAATACGAATGCCGACAGGATTCTCAGCGAGGCATGAAGCCACGGCATCCACGACGTCACCAGGATCACAGCCGCAAAAATCAGCAGGGACACCGAAAAGTAAATGCCGAGCGCATATCGCGAAGCGGACTGCCGCCAGACATCTTCCACCCAGAGAATGCCGGGCACCCGGATCAGAAGATTGTTCAGCCAAGGCAGCCGGCTTAAGACTCTTTTCCTCTCGAGGTCCGTCGACGTTTTCCGGTACTCCTCGAACGACAGCTCCTGAAGCTTTGCCTGCACCCGCTGCCTTTCCGGGTTTCTGAAGGCCCTGACCGTCAGGAATATGCCTTCGATGAGCAGTACCGTCGCGAGAAAGACCCCCAAGCCGATCACAATGTCCATGTTTTACCCGCTGCTTTTCGCAAAAGTGATTCCCGAATGCTACAACCGCCCACGCAAACTAAACTTCATAGAACTTTGACGAATCGAACAGGTCGCGCTTCAGGGATATGCCGAACGCTTCCATTTTGTTCATGAATTTCGGCCTGATGCCGCAGGGCCGGAAGATCCCCTTGACGACGCCTTTGGGGTCGACGCCCCGCTGCTCGAAACTGAAGATCTCCTGCGTGGTGATGATCTCGCCCTCCATGCCGGTGATTTCCTGTATGCTGACCACCTTCCGCGTCCCGTCCATCAGACGGGCAATGTGAATGATGACGTCGATGGCCGACGAAATGTAACGGCGGATGGACTCCACCGGAAGCCTGAGCCCGGACATGGAAACGATGGTCTCCAGCCGGATCAGGGCGTCCCGCGGGGAGTTGGCGTGGATGGTCGTCAGGGAGCCGTCGTGCCCGGTGTTCATGGCCTGGAGCATGTCCAGCGCCTCGGCGCCGCGGACCTCGCCCACGATGATCCGGTCCGGCCGCATGCGCAGGCTGTTGATGACCAGCTCCCGCTGGGTGACGGCGCCCAGCCCTTCGATGTTGGGCGGACGGGTCTCCAGGCGGACCACGTGCTCCTGCTTGAGCTGCAGCTCGGCGGAGTCCTCGATGGTCACGATCCGCTCCTCCCCGGGGATGAAGCGGGAAAGCACATTGAGGAGCGTGGTCTTCCCGGTCCCGGTGCCTCCGGATATGAGGACGTTCAGCCTCGACCGGACGATCGCCTGAAGGATGTCACCCATCTCCGCGACGACGCTTTTCAGGGCAATGAGGTCCTGCAGCTCCAACGGGTCCACGGCGAAGCGCCGAATGGAGAGTATCGGCCCGTCGATGGCCAGGGGGGGGATGATGGCGTTGACGCGGGAGCCGTCGGTAAGGCGCGCGTCCACCATGGGCGAGGATTCGTCGATCCGCCGCCCCACCGCCGAAACGATCTTGTCGATGATCCGCCGCAAGTGGGCGTCGTTCTTGAACCGCGCCTCCGTCCTGACCAGCTTCCCGAAGCGCTCCAGGTAGATGTGCCGGTAGGTGTTGACCAGGATGTCGGAAACGGTCGGGTCCTGCATGAACGGCTCCAGGGGGCCGAGACCCAGGACCTCGTCCTGGATCTCCTTGTACAGGCGGTCCCGCTCGTACATGTTCAGGGGAACGTTCTGCATCTCGTCTTCGCTCAGGATTTTTTCCACCAGGCGGCGGATCTCCTGGCGGAACAGGTGCTGGTCCAGGGCGTCGATCAGAGAGAGGTCCATGACATCCAGCAGTTTGTCGTGAATGCGGGACTTCAGTTCGAAGTATTCGTTCGAGATGAAAAAATCGCCCTTTCCCAGAACGAGGTCCTTCAGTTGGGGCGAAGCGTTGCCGTTCGCGCCCTCGTTCAGCCGTTCGATCAGACTTGCCATTGGATTTGACTTCCCCCCCTTGACTGGATTCAAATTCCCGCTTGCGCGCGTTCGTCGGTCAATTCTTATTCGCCTTGCCCGAGACCTGCTGGGCCAGCATCCTGAAATTTTTCGCCAGGTCGCCCTTGGGATCGATCCGGTTCAGAGGCTTCCCCTGGTTGATGGCCGACACGGCGGTGCGGTAGTCGTTGGGTATCGACCAGTAGATTTTCCTGCCCAGGCTCTTTTCGGCCTCTTCCATGCCGATCAGGGAGTTTTTCAGGAACCGGTTGACGACGACCTCCGTCTGCTCTTTCCTGGGGAAGCCCAGGTCCTGAAACGTCTTCAGGAGTCTGCGGGTGTTGGTCAGGCAGGGGAGATCCAGGAGCGAGACGAGAAGAACCTGGTCGGCCATCGTCAGGATCTTCAGGGACGTGTTGTTCGCATGGTTCCCGCTGTCGACGACGACGTAATCGAAGGAGGATTTGAGGAGGCCGAGCAGCTTGTCGATCACCTCCCTCGTCGCCATGACCCCGTCCAGCATGGTGGCCGAGGGCAGCACGAAGATCCCCGTCTCGTGCTTGGCCATGATGCTCATCAGGAAGGTGGAATCCACCCGGCTGATGTTCTTGACCAGTTCCCCCCAGTCGAGAGAGGCCTTGATGTCCAGGAAAATGGGCAGGTCCCCCAGCAGGGGGTTCACGTCCAGCAGGGCGACCGAAGGAGAACCTTCCAGTTCGCGGAGGCCGGTGGCCAGGTTGACGGCAATGGTCGTCGTCCCCACGCCCCCCTTGCTGCCCAGCAGGTTGACGATCTTCCCCTTCGGACGGTTGCCCGGGACGGCTTTCAGGCGGTTGTCCCTGAATTTCTCCAGGGACGCGATGACTTCTTCCCGTTTGAGGGGCTGAGAAAAAAATTCCTTGACCCCGGCCCGCAGGGCCTGGATGATCATCTCCGGGTCGGTCTTCGCCGCAGTGACGAATATGCTTTCCGCCCCTCCCTTGCCGATCGCCGACTGGACCGCCAGGACTTCCTTGCGCAGGTCTTCGCCGATTTCCATGATCAGGAGGTCGCAGGTTCCCGGATCGTTTTCGTCGACCAG
>JAXDCM010000264.1:0-3825 GCA_034677965.1 Syntrophales bacterium | reverse complement strand
ATCGTTCCCACCATTTCGATATGAACCTTCTTGCTCAGCTTCACATAGGTTTCAAAGGCCTCCCGGACGCTCCGCATCAGGGCTTCCGTCTTGACGTAATCCTGGTCCTCGGTCTCCTCCTGCTCTTCGACATTGACCATGAAAAAATCGGGGTTGGGAAGATAATCCCTGATGATGCCCCGCTGTTTGCCCTCCACCAGAACCTTGACGGTTCCGTCCGGAAGCCTGAGGAGCTGGATGATGATGCCGAGCGTCCCGATCCTGTAGATGTCCTCTTCAAGAGGCTCATCTTTCTGCGCATTCTTCTGTGCAACCATGAAAATTCCCTTCTCGTATTTCATGGCGGATTCGAGCGCGGCGATGGACTTCTCGCGGCCCACAAAAAGCGGGACAATCATATGGGGAAAGACGACCACATCCCTCAGGGGCAGCATGGGAACGGATATCATCTTCTCGCCCTTTTCCTTGTTTTTCATGAAATCAAACATATGTATCCTGTATGTTAGGCGGTCTCCGACTGCTTCTCAAAGAGCAGGATCGGGTGTTCGCGGTTCAAGACCACATCCTCGTTGATGACGCACTCCCGCACGTCGTTTCGGGACGGAATATCGTACATGATCTCCAGCATCGTGTTTTCCATGATGGCGCGCAGCCCGCGCGCCCCGGCTTTTCTTTCGGCGGACAGCTTCGCGATCGCCCGGAGCGCCCCGTCCGTGAACTTCAGCCGGACCTTCTCCAGTTCAAACAGCTTTGCGTACTGCTTCGTGATGGCGTCTTTCGGCTCCACCAGAATCCGGATCAGATCATCCTGGTTCAATTCGTTCAAGGTGGCAATCACCGGCAGCCGTCCGACAAATTCAGGGATCAACCCGAATTTCAGCAGGTCCTCCGGTTGCACTTCGGCCAGGAGTTCCCCCACTTTTTTCTCCTTCTTGCTCTTGATGTCCGCGCCGAATCCCATCTTGTTGACGCCGATGCGCTTGGCGATGATATCTTCCAGGTCGTTGAATGCCCCGCCGCAGATGAAAAGGATATTGGTCGTATCCACCTGGATGAACTCCTGCTGGGGATGCTTTCTCCCGCCCTTCGGAGGAATGTTCGCCAGGGTGCCTTCGATGATCTTCAGCAGGGCCTGCTGAACACCCTCTCCGGAAACATCCCGCGTGATCGAGGGGTTCCCGGATTTCTTTGCAATCTTGTCGATCTCATCGATGTAGACGATCCCCTTGGATGCCCTGGCGACATCATAGTCGGCGTTCTGCAGCAGGCTCAAAATGATGTTTTCGACATCTTCGCCCACATAACCGGCCTCGGTCAGCGTGGTGGCATCGGCGATGGTGAAGGGAACGTTCAACAGCTTGGCCAGCGTCTTGGCCAGCAGGGTTTTGCCGGAACCCGTGGGGCCGATCAGCAGGACATTGCTCTTCTGAATGTCGACGCCCTGAAGATCCGCATTCGAGAACAGGCGCTTGTAGTGATTGTAAACCGCCACGGACAGGATTTTTTTCGTTCTTTCCTGTCCGATCACGTACTGATCCAGGAATTTCTTGATTGCCTTCGGTTCGGGAATCCCCTTGTTGGCATCTTCCTTCGGCTTCGCTTCCGCTTCCTCTTCAACAATGCAGCGGCACAGTTCGATGCACTCATCGCAGATGTAAGCCGTCGGACCGGCCACCAGCTTCAGCACCTCATTCTGATTCTTCCCGCAGAATGAACAGAAAAGCATTCCCTGTCCACCCTGATAATCTTTACCTTTTTTTGCCATCCAAAACGTCCCCTTAAACCCGTTTAAGTATTATTTCATCGATGATTCCATATTCTTTGGCCTGCTGGCTGGTCATGTAGTAGTCCCGCTCCGTGTCTGCCTGAATCTTCGCAAGGGGTTGGCCCGTCAGTGCCGCCAGGATCTGATTCAGTTCCTCCTTCAAGCGGAGGATCTCCTTCGCCTGGATGTCGATGTCCGTTGCCTGACCCTGAAAACCCCCCAAAGGCTGGTGAATCAGAATCCGCGCATGCGGCAGGGCATAGCGCTTTCCCTTGTGTCCCGCAGCCAGCAGCAGGGCGCCCATGCTGGCGGCCTGTCCCATGCAAAAAGTGCAGACGGGCGGCTTGATGTACTGCATCGTGTCATGTATGGCCATCCCCGAGCTAACCAGTCCGCCCGGCGAGTTCAGATAAAAAAATATCTCCTTGTCCGGGTCCTGTGATTCGAGGTACAGCATCTGCGCGATCACCAGGTTGGCCACGTGATCGTCGATGGCAGTTCCCAGAAAGATGATCCGGTCCTTGAGCAGCCTGGAATAGATGTCGAAGGCCCGCTCGCCCCGTCCGTCCTGTTCAACCACCATGGGAATCAGGGTCATGATCTCCCCTCCCCTGCTTCGCCCCGGTTTTTCTTCACCATGGTTATTTTAGCTTTTGCCTCGATGAAGTCAAACACCTTGTTGTGCAGCACCTCGTTGGCGACGTGATCCAGCATATCGTCCTTCTCAAGGGCCTCCTTTACCGCCTCCGGAGTCTGCCCCCTGCTTTCCGCAATCAGCCGGATCCGCTCCTTCAGTTCTTCGTCGGAAACGGTGATGTTTTCCTTCCGGGCAATATTTTTGATCATCAGTGCGGTCCTGACGATCTTTCTGGCATCGTCCCGGTAGGGATCGTGCATTTTCACCGTCATTTCCGTGGCAGCTTTCTTGTCCATCCCCCTGGACAGGAGACGGTGCTGCGTTTCGGCCATCATCTGGAAAATCTGGCGCTCCACAAAAGAAGGCGGCACATCGAATTCATTGTCCTGGTTCCCCAGCAGTTTGTCAACGATGAGTTTGCCGAGATTTGCGCCGATGCGGGCCTTGTTTTCCACCTCCAGGTTTTTCCGGATCTCTTCCCGCAAATCCGACAGCTTTTCATATCTCTCGAAGTTTTTTACAAATTCTTCATTGATTTCCGGTAATTTCTTTTCCTTTATCCCTTTGAGCGCAACGGAAAACACAACATCCTTCCCTTTCAGGTGCTCGGCATGGTAGTCTTCCGGAAATTTAACCTGGACCTCTTGCGATTCCCCATTTTTCATTCCGATCAACTGGTCCTCGAAACCCGGAACCAGCGTTTTTGAGCCGATTTCAAGGAAATAATCCTCCGCCTTCATCTCTTTTTGAGCTTCCCCGTCCAGAGTGCCCTGAAAGTCGATTGTGGCAAAATCCCCTGTCTTCAGCCCCCGGTCCTCCTCCACATCCTGCATGGTTGCAAACATCTCCCGGATCTCCTGAAGCCTGGCATCGACATCGGCATCGGTAACATCGAGCTCCTCTTTCTCCAGTTCCATGTCCAGATATCCGGCGGGATCGACCCGGGGTTCCACTTCCACTGTGGCCGTAAAGGCAAAGTTCTTTTCCTTCTCAATGCCTTTCTGCTCAATCTGGGGTTGTGTGACGGCCTGGATGTCATGCTCCTTGAGGGCGTCCCAGTAGAACTGGTTCACCAGGTTTGCGGCGACCTCTGTCTCGACATGATCCTTATAGTGGAGTTCCAGAATATTCCTCGGTATCTTACCCTGTCGGAACCCTTTGACGCGCGCCGTTTTTGCGACGGTCCGATAGGTGTTCTCCAGTTCCCTCTGTACATCCAACCAGGGAATATCAAATGAAATTTTTTTCCGAACGGGACTGAGTTCTTCGATGTTCACAGACATTTTCGTTATGCACTCCTTGCTTTTCTTGAATCCAGCATCGCATGAGAATGGTGCGAGAGAAGGGATTTGAACCCTTATCCGCATTGCGGGCTGGATCCTAAGTCCAGTGCGTCTTCCAGTTCCGCCACTCTCGCCAAGGT
>JAXDCM010000263.1:0-19836 GCA_034677965.1 Syntrophales bacterium | reverse complement strand
TCGACGCTGGTGAACGCCCTATTGGGAACGGATCTCAATCCCGATCAGCTGTGGGATGTCGCGGGGATCCATGCGGTCAGAACCGAACGGGAGTTCAACATCCGCGCGGGAGTGTCCCCATCCGGCGACAAGCTGCCCGAGTTCGTCTATACGGAGCCGTTGCCGCCGACCAACGAGGTGTTCGACATCCCGCAGGAGGAGATGCTCAAGGCGATCGTTTGATTATGGCCGTTGTGCGATTGAATCTGACGCTGATCGATATGGCGCACGGGATGAAGGAGCTTGTCCTTGCCGAGCAGACGCCGGTTGCGTTGAAAACGATTCTGGGACGCCTGGGGGTGCCGGAGGAAGAGGTGGGCATCATCGTCAGAAACCGGAAAACGGATGACATCGATTGCATGATCGGCAAAGAGGATGTCGTCGAGCTTTTTCCGATCCTCTCCGGGGGTTGAGGACGGGTCCTGCGGATGCCGGGGGAAGCTCGGATCGATGCGAACAAGGGCAGACGGATTTGTGAACACATGATAAAAAGATCCGTTTGATTTACATTCATTTCAAGAAAAGGAGAAATATCCATGGGCACTGTCGTATACGAAAAAGACGTTGAGGGCACCCTGAAGACCGAACCCTGGGTGCGTCTTTCCAAGATCCTCATTTCCGAGCACACGGTCGGTGCAAAGCAGATCTCGATGGGCATCAACATCTCCCAGCCGGGCAGCGGTATCCCCTGTCACAAGCATGGCAACTCCGAGGAGGCCCTTTACTGTGTCGAAGGTCACGGCCGTCTGACGATGGCGACCGGCGAGGTTTACGACATCGTACCCGGCACTGCTTTCTGGAACCCGATCGGTTGCGACCACACGCTGGAGAACATCGGCGACACACCACTGAAGGTGGTCTGGGCTTATGCCCCCCCTCTGCCCGACCACTTGAAGAAATAGGTTATCGCATACGAAGAGAGGCCGCGCCCGTCCGGACGCGGCCTCTCTTTCTGATTCGACCGGCCGAGCGCATGGATACGGAACCGCTGGTCCGGTGGGGGAAGACGAAGGGAGTGATCCCGCCTGTGATCCGATCGGAAATGGACAATGGCAAACGAAAGAAAAAGGGGTGCTGGTACACTGAGGTGTATCCGAAAGCGTGAGTGCAGAGCTAAGAGGAAGAGTCGACCCTCCCATCATAACTTTATCGACATTTTTTCTGTAATTTTTTCTTGACAAAAAAAATCCTTTCGGTTATTCCATACTATAAAATGTAATTTCACTGAATGAAGATCCTTATGGGGAAGCCATCCATGCCCAACATTGCGGAAAGGGAAAGAAGTCCGATGAGGTCTCTGGAGCGTGCCCTCTCTCTTCTGACCGTTCTGCAGGAAGCGGGTTCCGCGCCGGGATTGGCGGAGTTGGGACGGAGAAGCCAACTTTCCAATCCGACGGTCTTGCGGATATTGTCGATTCTGGAAAAATACGGTTTTGCCGAGAAGAGACAGGGGCGCTACCGCCTCGGGGTCGCCGTGCTTCCGCTGGCCCATGCGTACGTTCTCGGAAACGAGCTCACCCGGGTTGCTCTGCCGGTTCTCCAGGAACTGGCCCAGCGAACGGGCGAAACAACGTCGATGTTTGTCAGGCTGGGTTTCAAGCGGGTGCTCGTCCAGCGAGTCGAGGGTCAGAATCCGATGCGGTTTGTTCTGCCTCTCGGAGAAAGACTGCCGCTCCATGTAGGCGCTGGAAAGGTGCTGGCCGCGGCAATGTCGGAGGAGGACCTCCGGCAGATGCTCGATGAACTGGGCGAGATCCGTCTGGCCAACGGACAGCCGATGTCGCGCGAGGCGCTGATTGCCGAGCTCCGGCGGGTCCGGCAGCAGGGTTACGCGGTTTCGCTGGGGGAAAGGATGCTGGGCATTGTTGCGGTGGCCGCCCCGGTGATGGACGCCAAGGGCATCACCATCGCCGCGCTTTCCGTTGCCGGTGCCGCCGACAGGCTGACGTCAAAAAAGGTCGATTGGCTTTCCGTCGAGGTGAGGGACGCGGCGAAGATGATCGCGGAAAGATATGACGGCGGTTCCTGGACCAACGGGAGGGCATAAAAAGGCGGACCGATCTGCGGGGCGTCCGCAGGCTCTGCGACCGAGCGATGATGGACAACAGGGTCGCGGTAAAGCGGTCATAAACAAAATGGATGAATTGACGAAGGAAGAAAGGAAGCCATGAAAAAAGGTCGTATCAAGGTAATGCTGGGAAACGAGGCATGCGCGCAAGCGGCCATCCTGGCGGGTTGCCGCTTTTACGGCGGCTATCCGATCACACCGGCCACGGAGATCCTGGAGAACCTTTCCCGGAAGCTCCCGCTGGTCGATGGCCTTTGCCTGCAGTTCGAGGACGAGATTGCAGCGCTGGTCGCCGTGGTCGGCGCCTCCTGGGGGGGGACCAAGGCGATGACCGCCACGAGTGGTCCGGGTTTTTGTCTCATGCAGGAAGCGATCGGTTTGGCGGTGGCCGAGGAGGCGCCGTGCGTTGTCGTGAACGTCATGAGGGGCGGCCCCTGCTCGGGCCAGTCCACTTCCACCGCCCAGGGCGATCTGTACCAGGCGCGGTACGGCTCCAATGGGGACTACTCCTTGATCTGCCTAGCCCCGTCCGACGCACAGGAGATGTTCGATTACACGATCAAGGCCTTCAATCTGGCGGAGCGTTTCCGGATTCCCGTCATCATCCTCTCCGATGAGGTGGTCGGACATATCCGGGAGAAGGTGTGCATTCCGGATGCAAAGGACATCAAGCTGGTCGAACGGAAGGCGCCGACATGCCCCAAGGACAAGCTCGTCGTGTTCAAGCCCGAGGCGAACGATGTCCCGCTCATGCCCGATTTCAATGTGGGATACAAGGTTCCGGTCATCTCCCAGGCCAAAAGCCTCAACGGCAACCGCGGAAACGCGAAGGACGCCGATGAAAACATCCGCCGCATCGTCCGGAAGGTCGAGGATCACATGGACGAATTCGCCGAGGTCAAGGTCTACGGCGATGAAAAAGCAGAAACCGCCTTCGTGACCTTCGGCTCCGTCTGCCGCGCCGCGCGGAGCGCGGTGGATCTGGCCCGGGAGAAGGGGATCGCCCTGCGGTCCGTGGAAGTGAAGACCGTTTGGCCCTTCCCCGACAAGTGGGTTCGCGAGGCGCTGGCGGGCGCCAAGCGAATCGTCGTGGCGGAGATGAACCTGGGCCAGCTGCAGCGCGAAGTGGAGCGCGTCATCCGGCAGCCGGAGATCCGGATTGAGCTGTTCTCGAAAATCGGCGGCATTTACCCGCAGCCTGAGGAATTCCTGCGGTTTCTGGAGGAGAAACGATGAACCCCATTGGTGAAAAATACCTCAGGAAGGACTTCCTTCCGATGATTTTCTGTCCCGGTTGCGGCGACGGCATGATCGTCCAGGCGCTGGCGCACGCCGCCGAGGAACTGAAGCTTGGAGACGATCTGACACTGACCGCCGGGATCGGCTGCAGCGCCTGGATTCCGATGTACCTGCACGCCGATGTGCTGAAGGTGCTCCACGGGCGAGCCATTCCGGCAGCCGTTGGCCTCAAGGCCACCCGGCCTTCCCGCAAGGTCGTCACCGTCACCGGCGACGGGGACTGTCTGGCCATCGGCGGGAACCATCTGCTGCACGCCTGTCGGCGCAACATCGACATCACCGTCGTGATGGTCAACAACCAGATCTACGCCATGACGGGCGGCCAGGTGGCCCCCAGCACCCCCTTCAGCGGTAAAACCCAGACCACTCCCTATGGAAATGTCGAAAAGAAGCTCGACGGCTGCAGGGTCGCCATAGCCAGCGGGGCCACGTTCGTCAGCCGCTGGACCACGGCCCATCCCAAACAGCTCACCCGGGCGCTCAAGAAGGCGATCAGCCATAAGGGTTTTTCCTATGTGGAGATCGTCTCCCAGTGCCCGGTCCAGACGGGGCGGTATCTGCTGGGTTCCGGTTCCCCCCAGTTCAACCTCCAGTGGATCAAAGACCACTGCGTGAAGCAGGAGGATCCCGCCAAGTGGGCTGAGGTTGAGGCGGAAGGGAAAATCCCCATCGGGGATTTCCTGGAGGTGCAGCAGCCCGAGTTTATGGAGGAAGTCGCGAAGATGAACCAGAGAGTGAAAGAGGCGCAAGCCAAAGGAGGCGATCGTTGAAAGCCGCAGAAAAGATAGAAATCGACCGCAGGTACTGTAAGGGCTGTCTGCTCTGCAAGTATATCTGCCCACGCGATGTGTATGAGGTGGGAACGGTGAGGAGCGATCTCGACTACCTCATGCCGAAGGTCGCGCGGATGGAGAACTGTATCGCATGCGGGATCTGTGAACAGCACTGCCCGGACATGGTCATCACGGTTACGGCCAAGGAAAAAGGGAAGGAGAAGGCATGAGGAAGGAGATCATCTTCACAGGATTTGGCGGGCAGGGGATCATCCTCATGGGCGTGATCATCGCCCGGATGATGGAACATTTCCCCGAGCTCGAGGTGACCCAGGCCCAGTCGTACGGACCGGCATCCCGGGGCGGCGCGTGCCGTACCGATGTGGTCATTTCCGACCAGAAGATCAACTATCCGAAGAGCTCGCGGCCGGATATCATGATCTTCATGTCCGAAGAGGCCAGGAAAAGGCTCCTCGGGGAGGCGCACCCGGAAAGAACCCTGGTCGTCTACGACAACACGCTGATCAAGGGGATTCCCGAAACTTATAAAAAAACGTTTGCGGTTCCGGCAACGGGAGAGGCCGAAAAGGTGTTTCAAAACCGGATGGTGGCCAACATCTACATGCTGGGGGCCACGATCGAACTGATCAACCCCGGGAGCTTCGAGGTCCTCAAGAAGATCGTTTCGGCCAGCGTTCCAAAGAAGTTCGAGGAGCTCAACATCAAGGCGCTGGAGGCCGGTCATCAATATTACCGGGATCACGGACCGGACAAAAAGCCCGGCGCCTCCCGATAACCGCGGGTGGTTGGATAAATCCTTTTTGAAGAGATTGCAGCATGGCTCCCGGAAGGAGGGATCGGCAAGAGATGACGACAACGGCAAAGGTGTTCCCCGTCCAAAAAGTGAAAGCGTTTTGTGCGGACGTTTTGACAAAGACAGGCCTCTCGGCGGACGAATCGGCGATCGTGACGGAATCCCTGCTGTGCGCCGAATTGCGCGGAATCTATTCGCACGGAGTCGTGAGGCTCGAAACCTACATCCAGCGGGTCGAGACCGGCGTGATGAAAATGTCGGCACCGGTCACGACCGAGATGGATCATGGCGCCGTGGCCCTGCTGAACGCCAACAATACCTTCGGCCAGGTCGCGGGACATCGGGCGATGAAGCTCGCCATCGACAAGGCCAGGCAGTACGGCGCCGGCGTGGTGGGCGTCAGAAACTCCAACCATTTCGGGGTGGCGGCCTTCTACGCGGGGATGGCCCAGCAGGAGGATATGGTCGGCTGCGTCTTTACCCACTCCTCGCCGGCGATGGCGGTGTTCGGAACCAAAACTCCCCTGATCGGCACGAATCCGATTGCCGTCGCGATCCCCGCCGGCGACCATCTCCCCATCGTGCTGGACATGTCGACCTCCGTCGTTGCCCGCGGAAAGATCCGGTATGCCGCCCTGACCGGTCAGGGCATCCCGCTGGGATGGGCGAGGGATCCCGATGGGAAGCCCACGCAGGACGCAAAGCTGGCCCTGAAGGGAAGCCTGGAGCCCGTCGGCGGCGCCAAGGGATCGGGCCTCTCGCTGATCATCGACCTGCTCTGTGGCATCCTGACGAACACCATTTTGACCGGCGGCGTAAAGAACGTGACCGATATGAGCGGGCCCTCCATGACCGGTCATTTCTTCTCCGCCCTGGATGTGTCGAAATTCATCGACATCAAGCTCTTCAAGGCCAATGTGGATCAGGTCATCACGAACATCAAGGGATTTCCTCCCGTGACCGACGGGGGCAAGATCTTCATGCCCGGCGAGATAGAGCTCCTCGCGGAAGAGAAGCGGATAAAAGAGGGGATCCCGCTGGATCAGGAGGTGCTGGATTTGCTCAACAAGGTGGCAATCCGTTACGGGGCCTCCCCGTTGACGAACGGAGCATCCGGACGGTGAGGAACCTGCGGATCTCCATCCGGAGAGAAAAAGGAACGCAGAATTATTGCAGATAGCGATCATCCGGTCATCATATCAATCATATGAAGGAGGTGTGAGATGGAATTTGGGTTATCGGAAGAGTTGACGATGTTGCGGGACATGGTACGCGGGTTTGCATCGGGCAAGATCGCGCCGTATGCGGATGAATGGGATGCGAAGCATTATTTCCCGTATGAGGAAGCGGTCAAGCCGATGGCGGAGCTGGGGCTGTTCGGGACCGTCATTCCGGAGGAGTACGGCGGGAACATGATGGGCTGGCTGGCGGCGATGATCATCACGGAGGAGATCGCACGGGCCTCCAGCTCCCTCCGCGTTCAGATCAACATGCAGGAGCTGGGCTGCGCCTACACGATCCTGCGGTACGGATCGGATGAACTGAAGAAGAAATACATCCCCAAACTCGTCAGCGCCGAGCTGCTCGGGGCATTCGCGATCACGGAGCCGCAGGCGGGCTCGGACGTGATGGCGATCAAGTCGACCGCGGAAGACAAGGGAGACCATTGGCTGCTCAACGGGACGAAGACCTGGATTTCGAATGCGACGGTTGGGGGGATCAACATCTATTATGCCTACACGGACCGCAGCAAAGGTCCGAGGGGGCTGTCGGCTTTTGTCCTGGAGTTGGACGATAAGTCCAACGGGATCACGGTGACGGATCTGGACAAGATGGGTTCGCGATCGTCGCCCACGGGGGAGATCATTCTGGAGAACACGAAGGTCCCGAAGGGGAACATCCTGGGGAAGCCGGGCGACGGCGCGAAGATTGTCTTCGGATCGCTGGCGCAGTCCCGGCTGTCGGCGGCGGCGGGCGGCATCGGACTGGCGCAGGCATGCCTGGACGCGGTGACGAAGTACGCGATGGAACGGGAGCAGTTCGGTCAGGCGATCGGGATGTTCCAGATGAACCAGGACTTGATTGCGCAGATGGTGACGGATATCGAGGCGGCGCGGCTGATGGTGTACAAGGCGGCCTGGCAGAAGGACCAGGGAAATCTGAACAACAACCTGGAAGTGGCGCAGGCGAAGTATCTGGCCGGGGAGCTGGCCTACAAATGTTCGCAGTACGCGATGAGGATTCTCGGGGCGTACGGGTATTCGACGGAGTATCCGGTGGCGCGCTACTTCCGGGATGCGCCGACCTACGCGATGGTGGAGGGGTCGGCGAACGTTTGCAAGTTCATTATTGCGCAGGATCAATTGGGGATCCGCAAGGCGAACCGGTAGCGATGCGCTGAAGCCCCGCGAGACGGGTCCGGGGTCCGATCAAATACGACAAAGGAGGAAGGATTGCTGAGATGAGACCATATTTTGCGAAGATGGACGATATCGGGAAGCCGCTGCGCCCGGCGCAGATTCAGAGGATGAAGGCAAACGTCGAGCAGGCCGAGGCGATCATGAAGGAGATCGATGCCGAGGTCGATCGCATCAAGAATTTCGGGATCCCGGCCGATGTGGTCCACAAACGGGGCGAGATGACCGTGTGGGAGCGGATTGAGTATGTGATCGATCCCGGGACGTTCTGCCCGCTGCACACGATTTACGACCCGGAGAACGAGGAGTCGGGGAGCACCGGGGTTGTGGACGGCTTGGCGCGGATCAGCGGGAAATGGTGCGTACTGATCGGCTTCAACAACAAGTGGATCGCCGGAGCGTGGATTGCCGGCCAGGCGGACAACAACCTGCGGGTGACGGATCTGGCAAAGATCATGAACCTGCCGCTGGTGTGGCTGGTGAACTGTTCGGGCGTGAAGCTGCCGGAGCAGGAGAAGGTCTATGCGAACCGCCGCGGCCAGGGAACCTGCTTCTTCCGGCACGCAGAGCTGGAGCAGATGGGAATCCCGGTGCTGGCGGGGATCTACGGGACCAATCCGGCGGGCGGCGGCTACCAGGGGATCAGCCCGACGATCCTTCTCGCACACAAGAAAGCGAACATCGCCGTGGGCGGGGGTGGAATCGTCAGCGGAATGAGCCCGAAGGGGTACTTTGACGAGGAGGGCGCCGAGGAGCTGATTGCGGCGACACGCCACTTCAAGGCGGTGCCGCCCGGAAGCGTGAAGATCCATTACGACGAGACGGGATTTTTTACCGCCGTCTTCGAGCAGGAGACGGAGGTGCTGGATGCGCTGAAAGGGTACATGGCGGAGATGCCGGCATACCATCCGCGTTTCTTCCGTGTGGCGCCGCCGGCGGAGCCGAAGTACTCCCCGGAGGAGATCGTGTCGATCGTTCCGGTGAATGCGAAGGCAGGCTATGATTTCGACAACGTCCTGGCTCGTCTTGCGGACAACTCGGAGCACATGGAATTCCGTCCGGCGTACGGCCCCGAGGTATACACGGGCCTGGTGAAGGTGGACGGCTTCCTGCTGGGGGTGATCGGGAACCGGCAGGGTCTGCTGCCGAACTACCCGGAGTACACCAACGAATACGGCGCCGTGGGCGGCAAGCTGTATCGGCAGGGCCTGATCAAGATGAACGAGTTCGTGACGCAGTGCGGCCGGGACCGCGTCCCGATCGTCTGGCTTCAGGACACGTCGGGGATCGACGTCGGGGACATCGCTGAGAAGGCGGAGCTGCTCGGGCTGGGGCAGTCGCTGATCTATTCGATCGAGCAGACGAAGGTGCCGATGATGCTGGTGGTCCTGCGGAAGGGGACGGCGGCGGCGCACTACGTGATGGGAGGGCCGACGGCGAACAACCACTGCGCGTTCACACTCGGAACCGCCGCCACGGAGATCAATGTGATGCACGGGGAGACGGCGGCCGCGGCCAGTTATGCCCGGCGGCTGGTGAAGGAGAAGGATGCGGGCAGGCCGCTGAAGCCGGTGATCGACAAGATGAACGAGATGGTGAAGCACTATGAGGATACGTCGAAGCCGATCTACTGTGCGAAGAAGGGGTTCGTGGACGAGGTAATCCGCTTCGGGGAAATCCGGAAGTACATGGTGGCCTTCGCGAACGGCGTCTACCAAAACCCGAGGTCGATCTGCCCGCGCCATCACATGATGCTGCCGAGGATGATCCAGTCTCAGATCGTTACGGGCCTCAAAAGGCCGGAGTGAGTCGTTTTGGCAAGGTTTGGAGCCGTCGGGGCGGGGGCGGCGCAACGGCACCCCCCGCCCGGCTTTTTCAAACAAAACGGGAAAGGGGATCGAAACATTGCGGGAAAAGAACGAAGAGTTGAAGGCCAGGGCGGCCCATGCGAGATTGGGGGGCGGCCGGAAACAGATCGACAAGCAGCACGAGAGAGGCAAGCTCAGCGCCCGGGAGCGGATCGACATGATGCTGGACCCGGGAAGCTTCACCGAACTCGAGATGTTCGTCACCCATCAATCGACGAAGTTCGGAATGGACAAAGAGAAGTTTTACGGGGACGGGGTGGTCACCGGTTCGGGAACGATCGACGGCCGCCTGGTCTACGTCTATTCGCAGGATTTCACGGTCATGGGCGGATCTCTCGGCAAGGCGCACGCGAGCAAGATCTGCCATGTGATGGATCTGGCGATCAAGGTCGGGGCCCCCGTCATCGGGATCATCGATTCGGGGGGCGCCCGCATCCAGGAAGGATTGGGGCAATACGGGTCGATTTTTTTCCGGAACACCCTGGCCTCCGGCATCATCCCGCAGTTCTGCCTCATCCTGGGGCCCTGCGCGGGGGGCGCCGTGTACTCCCCGGCCCTGTGCGACTTTATCTTCATGGTGGACGGGATCAGCAAGATGCACATCACGGGACCCAATGTGATCAAGGCCGTGACCGGCGAGGAGATTACCGCCGAAGATCTCGGCGGCGCCAAGGTTCACTCCCAGAAGAGCGGCGTCGCCCACCTGGTGGCCGCGACCGAGAAGGAATGCTTTGAGCAGGTCCGGAAACTTTTGGGCTTTCTGCCGTCGAGCTGCCGCGAAATATCGCCGTCGGGCCCCGATTCCGACGACCCGAAGCGTCTGACGGAGGAGGTCGAGAAGGTCATCCCCGACAATCCGCAACGCGCCTACGACATGAAAAAGATCATCCGCGCCGTTGCCGACGGCAGGGATTTCTTCGAGATCCAGCAGGATTTTGCCAAAAACATGATCATCGGATTCATCCGCCTCAACGGGAAGAGCATCGGCGTGATTGCCAACCAGCCGATGGTAAGCGCGGGGAGTCTGGACATCGACGCTTCGGACAAATCGGCGCGGTTCATCCGCTTCTGCGACGCCTTCAATATTCCCATCCTGAACCTCGTGGACTGCCCGGGCTATCTGCCGGGAAAGCACCAGGAGTTCGGAGGGATCATCCGCCACGGGGCCAAGACGCTCTACGCATACTGCGAGGCAACCGTTCCGCGCGTCTCGGTGATTGTGCGAAAGATCTACGGCGGCGCCATGTCCGGGATGGCGGTGTCGAAACTGGTGGGCACGGACTTTACCGTGGCGCTGACGACGGCGGAAATCGCGATCATGGGACCTGAAGGGGCGGCGAACATCATCTTCAAGGATGAGATCGCCAAGGCGGAGGATCCCAAGGCGATGCGGGCCCGGAAGGTCAACGAGTACCGCGAGAAATTCGCCAATCCTTACGTGGCCGCCGAGGAGGGATGGATCGATTCGATCATCGAACCGAAAGAGATGCGGTCCTGCCTGATCGGTTTGTTCGGGCAACTCCAGGGGAAGACCGAACACAGGCCCGGCAAGAAGCACGGATCGATCCCCCTGTAGAGAGGGCATTCCCCCAAAAGAACATTGAAACCAAAGGAGAAGGACCATGATTAGAAAAGTCGAGCATATCGGCGTGGCGGTGAGGGATGCGGAGAAATCCGCTCACATCTTCAGGGATCTGTTGGGAATCCCGATGGATCGGATGTATGCATCTGATGCGATCAAAACGAAGATCGCCTTCTTCCCCCTCGAGGGTTCCACGATCGAGCTGGTGCAGCCGATGGATCCCGCGAGCCCGGCCGCGAAGTTCATCGAAAAGCGGGGCGAGGGGATCCACCACATCTGCCTGGGGGTGGATGATATCGAGGCATCGCTGCGCGAATTCGAGGCGAAGGGGATCGAGCTGCTCGACAAGAAGGCGCGCAAGACCCAGGATGGGCGCCTGATTGCTTTCCTGAATCCGAAGAGCACGAACGGCGTCCTGATCGAACTGGAGCAATTGCACAAGGAATAACCCGCTAAAGGGGAGGAGAAAGACCATGGCGAAAAAAGAAATCGTGGTGCGGCCCGTCACGTCCATTTTGGGCACGCCTGTCAAGGTATTTTACGGGCCCGACGATCTGCCGGGCTTCGACTACAAGGAGCAGTTGAACGATCCGGGAGAATTTCCCTTCACCCGCGGCGTCTTTCCGACCATGTACCGCAGCGAGCTCTGGACGATGCGCCAGTATTCGGGCCAATCGACCTCGGAGAGCACCAACGAACGGTTCAAGTATCTGCTGAAGAACGGCCAGACAGGACTTAGCCTGGCCTTCGATTTGCCGACTCAGATCGGCCTCGATTCCGACATGCCGCAGGCCGAAGACGATGTGGGGAAGCTCGGCGTTGCCGTGGATACGCTCGATGATTTCGAGCGGATCTATGAGGGCATCTCCCTGGACGGGATCTCCACCTCCTTCACCATCAACGCGATCGCCCCGATCATCCTGGCCATGTATGCCCTGGTCTCCCGGAAGCAGGGGGTCGAGACCAAGAAGCTCCGAGGCACGATCCAGAACGATATCCTCAAGGAGTTCATCGCCCGCGGGACCTGGATCTTTCCCCCCGCGCCGTCGATCAAGCTGGTCGGTGATTGTGTCGAGTTCTGCAACAGGGAGATGCCCCGGTTCAATGCGATTTCCGTTTCCGGGACGCACATCCTCGAGTACGGGGCGAACACCATCCAGGCCGTGGCCCTCGCCATCGCCATCGCCGAGGTCTACATCCGGGAGGTCATGAAGCGGGGTTCGAACATCGATCAGATCGCGCCCCTCTTTTCCTTCCATCTGCCCATCGGCGGGCGCAATTTCAATTTCTTCGAAGACATTGCCCGTCTGCGCGGTGCGCGTCGCTACTGGGCAAAACTGCTCAAGAACAAATACGGCGCCAAGGACAAGCGGTCGATGCAGTTCCGCTTCTCCACGGGCGGGATGGGGGGGGGACTGACGGCCGAGCAGCCCCTGAACAATATTGCCCGGGCCGCCTACTACGCCATGGCGGCGGTCTTCGCCGGAACGCGGTCGTTGAACCTGGCCTGCTTCGACGAGGTCTACGCCATCCCCTCGGATCTGGCGATCCGGACGTCGCTACGGGTGCAGCAGATCCTGGCCAACGAGACGGGCGTGGCCGACGTGGTGGATCCGCTGGGCGGCTCTTACTATGTCGAGGCCCTGACCAATCAGATGGAGGCGAAGATCGGCAAAATCATCGGCGAGATCGACGGCGAGGGCGGAATCGTCAAGCAGATCGAGAACGGGGCGATCCAGCGGCAGCTTGCCCGTCAGAGCTACGAACTGCAGAAAAAGATCAGCTCCGGCGAGAAGGTCCTCGTGGGCGTGAATAAATTCAGGATCAAGGAAGAGGAGAAGGATCTCGAGGTGTACAAGACCGATCCGGAAACCATCCATCGGCAGGTGACGAGGCTCAAGGCCGTCAAAAGCGGGCGCGACAACGCCAAGGTGGCGTCCGCCCTGAAGCAGCTGGAGGAGGCGGCCCGCCGCAACGAAAACATCGTTCCCCATCTCTTCGAGCCGCTGAAGGCCATGGCGACCGTCGGGGAGATCATCGACACGCTGAAAAAGGTGTACGGGACCTATAAAGAACCGACCACGGTTTAGATGCTGAGGAGAATTTCATGGAAAAGAAGAAGATTCGTGTGCTCATTGCCAAGATCGGCCTGGACGGCCATGACGTAGGGGCCAAGGTGCTGATCTACTGGCTGCGGGATCAGGGGATGGAGGTGATCTATACCGGACTGCGCCAAAGCGCGGAGCAGGTGGTGGAGGTCGCCCTTCAGGAGGCGGTGGATGTGATCGGCGTGAGCATTCTTTCCGGTTCCCATGTGGAGAGCGCCCGCAAGCTGATGAGGCGAGTCAAGGAACGGGGTCTCAACGATGTGCTGATCCTGTTCGGCGGGACCATCCCCAAGGACGACATCGCCGTCCTGAAAAACGGGGGGATCCACGGGGTCTTCCCCTCTCACGCCAAACTGGAGGACATCTCCACCTTCATCAAGGACAACGTGAAAGCGGGGGCGTAAGATGGGCGACCTCAACGAGCGTATCCGGCACCCCGAGTCCCGGGCAAAGGTCATGACCGCCGCGGAGGCGGCCGGGTTGTTCCGGGACGGGATGCTGGTGGCCACCTCCGGGAGCATGATGGGCTTCCCGAAGGCCACCTTTGGAGCGTTGGCGGAGCAGGTCAGGACACAGGGCGTTCTCAGGATCGACCTGATGTGCGCCGGTCCCCTGAGCTCCGAGTTCGAAGACGTCCTTTTCGAGGCCGGGGCCATCCGGCGAAGGATCGGCGCCATTGGTGGCGAGAAGCTCCGGGGAGGCATCAACCGCGGCGAAGTGACCTTCTTCGAAGGCAAGGGGTCGCAACTGCCCCTGCAGGTCAAAAGGGGCTGGTTCGGCACCCTGGACATGGCGGTGATCGAGGCGGTGGGCCTGACCGAAGCGGGTCAGATCATTCCCTCGACGGCCGTATATGACGCCCCGGAATGGATCGAAACCGCATCGCAGGTCATCGTGGAGATCAACCTGAAGCGTCCGCTGTCTCTCGAGGGGATCCACGACATCTATGGCCGGGGTCCTGACCCCATTCCGTTGATCGCCAACGTCAATTCCCTGAAAAGGATCGGCGTGCCTTACTTTCCCGTCGACCCGAAGAAGATCAAGGCGATCGTGATCTCCGATCTGGACGACAAGCCCTCCAGGGATGCAAAGCCCAGCGAGCAGGGGGCGGCCATCGGCGGGCACCTCGTGGAGTTCTTCCGCAAGGAGATTGCCGCGGGCCGGCTGACCGCCACGCTCCCCCCCTTTGAATTGGGATTCGGGGCGCTTTTCACCGGCATGATGCAAAAGCTCGGTGAAGGCGGATTCAACAACTTCCGTTTTCACCTCCCCATGGTGACCGATCCGGTTTTCGATCTGCTCGAGGCGGGGAAGGTCGACTGGGTGGAAGGGATCGCCTTTCGGCTCTCCACCGACGCCTGGAAGCGTTTCGAGCAGGATCCGGAACGGTTCAAGAAATTCATCGTTCTGCGCCCCTTTACGGTCATCAATTCGGCGGAACTCATCCAGCGGCTGGGGGTGACGGCCATCAACGGCTGTCTGGAAATGGATCTTTTGGGCCAGGTGAACTCAAGCCATGTGATGGGCTCGAAGATCCAGGCCGGTATCGGGGGCACCTACGACTATGCCCGGAACAGCCCTTGCTCGATTTTCATCGCCGGTTCCACCACCAAGGGCGGCGCCATTTCCACGATCGTCCCGATGGTCTCCCATGTGGACCACACGATGCACGATGTGGACGTCCTGATCACCGAGCAGGGCCTGGCCGATCTGCGCGGCCTGGACCCCAAGGCCCGGGCCGAGGAGATCATTGCCCGGTGCGCCCATCCCGATTACCGGGGGCTGTTGACCGATTACCTCAGCCGCGCTGCCGCAGGGAAGGCCCATATCCCTTACTTGATCGAGGAGGCCAACTCCTTCCATCTGCGTTTCAAACGAACCGGCAGCATGAAAATTTCCGAATGATCCGGAATATTTCGCAGTTGACAAAACGGCGGTGGCTGATAGATTGAACGATAAATCGGCGGAAGCAACACAGGACTTCTCAATGACCGTTATGGGATCGGAAGGGTTCCCGAAAGGTAGATCAATCCAATAAGGAGGATAGAGGATGTTGGAAACATACAGTTTGGTTCAGGCGACCATGAAGGTCATCCAGGATCGCAGGAGCATCCGGGAGTGGACGGATGAGCCGGTGTCCGAAGAGGACCTTGCGATGATCCTGGAAGCCGGCCGGCAGGCGCCGTCGGGCGAGAACGCGCAGCCATGGCGGTTCATCGTCGTGAAGGACCCGGCAACCCGAAAAAAACTGGCGGCCCTGGCGGGCGGGGGGAGCGGACGCCGCTTCACGGCGGAGTTCGTCACCAAGCAGATGCATGAGCGATTTGCCGGCTTGAAGGATGAGGCCAAGAAAAAGGCCGCGTTCGAGAAGCTGACCTCGGGGCAGGTCTCCCAGTTTTCCGAAAATGCGCCGGTCACGATCATGGTCTGCGGCAAGAAAGACGTTTGGGATACGCCGTTCGACACCTCGGCGGCCATCGAGAACATGCTGCTGATGATCACGGCGCTGGGCCTGGGGGCCTGCTGGGTCATTGCGGTGTGTTTCGATGTCCGCGAGGAGGAGAGAACCAAGGAACTGCTGGGCATCCCCGAGGGGTTCAAGACCATCAGCCTGATTTCCGTCGGCCACCCGACACGGCCGCATCGTCAGCGTCCGCGCCTTCCCATCCACCAGCTCGTTTTCAAAGAGAGGTGGGGAGAGCCTTACTACAAGGAGAACGTATGAACAGCGAGACCATTTCCAGGGATTATGCCAACGATATGATCTTCGAGTTGGAGAAGGCCTTCTGGGACGAGCGGGGCAAGGGGGCGCGTTTCCGTTTGACCACGCTCGGACGCGATTTCTTCCGGTCCAAGTGCCTTCCGAAGATCAAATCGACCGAAATTGCCGACATGGTGAAGGTCATCGAAGAGGTTCTCAAGGAGAACGGGATCATCCAGGCCATGTCCGTTGAGGTCGACGGGCGGCTGCTCCGGGTGCGAATCGAGGGGTGCACGCACCGGCCGGTCGAAGAGCGGATGATCGCCCATGAAACCCAGCCGTTTGCCTGCCTGCCCGCCAACATGATCGTTCTGGCCGTGGATGAGAAATTGAACCGTCCCGCGGAACTGGCCGAGATCAAGTTGACGGACGGCGCCTGTGGGGCACTGATCGTTCTGTTTGAAAAAAAGCCTTTTTAGGAGGGGGAAAGTCCCATGCCGTATGTCGTGAGCAGCGATTGCATCCTTTGCGGGGCCTGCGTATCCGGTTGTGAAGTCGGCGCCATCGCGGAGGGGGAGGAGAAGTGCCGGATCGATCCGGATGTCTGCATCGAGTGCGGCACGTGCGAGGCCAACTGTCCTTCCCAGGCGATCCACTTCGTGGATGAGGCCGAAACGGCGGGAGACCGTTCGTCTTGATAAGGCGGGTTTTCTTGAAAAGGCTCGGGGCCGGGCCCAAAGGGGGCGCGTTCGGCGGATGCCGATGCTGCAACATCCTTATTTTTTCGCCGGGGAAGCGCCTTGCGGCTTGTCGGGGGGAAATCCCTGCCGGACTCCTGAGGGGGCGTTGACTGCCCCGGGTTGAGAGCGGGATTCGGTGTCCCGACCGCAAAGCGAGGCGCCTCGCGGCATGGGGTGCGGGAGGATTGTGTCGCAGGACCCTTCGAAAGAGGTCTTGATCACGCACGTGTCAAGGAGGGGATCGATGGACTTTCTATTCGGCTTTCTTCAAAAAGCGAGCAAGCGGCTGGCCGTCATTGCCGGCATTGCATTGACGTTTATGATGCTGCTGACCGTTGCGGATGTCACCATGCGGGCATTCGGCATGCCCTTCATGGGAACCTATGAAGTGGTCAGCCTGACTTTGGGGCTCGTCATCGGATTTTCCATTCCTCTGGTTTCGCTGAACAAGCAGCATGTCTACATGGATATGTTGGTGAACAGTCTATCCAAACGGAACAAGGCGATCATGCACATCCTGACCAGGATCCTGAATATCTTTCTTTTCGTGCTGATCGGATGCGCCCTCTTCATCATCGGCAACGAATACCGCCTGTCGGGGGAAACCTCCCCGACGATCATGCTGCCCTTCTACCCGATGGCCTTCGGGATCGGGATCTGTTGCTTTATCGAATGTTTTGTTTTCATTTTCGAGATCGTGAAGAGCTGGAGGACCATCCATGAATGAGACGACCATCTGCATCATCGCGCTGGTAATGTTGCTGGCCCTTTTTGCGACCGGCATCGAAATGAGTTTCGCCATGGCTCTGATCGGCTTCGCCGGCTTCGCCTATCTCAACGGTTTTACGGCGGCCGTGAATCTCATCGGCGGGGATCTTTTTGAGGCCTTTACAAATTACGGGTACACGGTTTTCCCTCTCTTCATGCTGATGGGGCAGATCGGTTTTAATTCGGGGATCGCCCAGCGGCTCTTCAATTCTGCGAACAAGTTCATCGGCCATATTCCCGGCGGGTTGGCGATGGCGACCGTCGCCGGTGCGGTCGGCTTCAAGGCCATCTGCGGCTCATCGACGGCCACGGCGGCGACCATGGCCAGTGTCGCGATTCCGGAGATGAAACGGTATAAGTATGACGATCGTCTTTCAACGGGGATCGTGGCGACGGTGGGCACCCTGGGCAGCCTGATTCCACCGAGTGTCGTCCTCATCCTCTACGGGATCATCACCGAGCAGTCGATCGGGAAGATGTTCATGGCCGGGATACTCCCGGGTCTGCTGATCGCGGCTTTTTTTGTGGTCATCATCTACGGCTGGGCAAAGACGGATCCGAAGATTGCCCCGCGCTCGGAGCGATCCACATGGAAGGCGAGGGTCCGCACGCTGCCTGAAATCTTCTGGGTTCTGATGATTTTTTTCCTGGTCGTCGGCGGGATCATGACGGGCTATTTCACCCCCTCGGAGGCGGCGGGCGTCGGCTGTTTCGCCCTGCTGGTCCTGTCGGTTGTCAGACGGGACTTGAGTTTCAAGACCTACGTCAAATCGGTGGCGGAGACCCTCAACATCGCGGGAATGATCCTGATGATCATTGCCGGATCGGTGATCCTCGGCCATTTCATGGCCGTCACCAATGTTCCCCAGAAACTGTCCGACTGGGTCCTTACGCTGCCCTTAAACCGCTACATGATCCTGATCGTCATTTGCATCATTTATCAGATCGGCGGCTCTTTCATCGATGACTTGCCCTTCATGATCCTGGCGACGCCGATTTTCTTTCCGGCCGTCATGAAACTGGGTTTCGATCCGATCTGGTTCGGGATCGTCATTGCCATCGTCGTCGCGATCGGCGTGGTGATTCCTCCGGTGGCGGTTTGCGTCTTCGTTGTCAAGAACATCACCGGGGTGCCGATCGGACGGATATACAGAGGGGTGATGCCTTTCCTGATTTCTTTGTGCTTGGTCTGGGCATTGCTGTTCTTTCTGCCGGAATTGGCCCTCTGGCTTCCCTCGCTTTTCTACAGCTGAGAAGGGGGTGAAAAATTGGGGGCTTTTGACGAGTGCGACCGAACAAATGAACCGGTTAAAACCACAATCAGAAGGAGGAATAAAATGAGAAAAAAAGCGTTAGGGATCCTGGGTGTCGTTTTGTCCGTGTTTTTTGCGGTTTCCTTTGCTCAAGCCGCGGATGTCGTCAAAATCAAGTTTGCAAGCTATTTCCCACCGATGCACGCGCATTCGATCATCATGGATGAGTATGTCAAAACGCTGAATAAGGAACTGGCCGGAAAGGCGGAAATCACCTACCACACCGGGGGAACGCTGCTGTCGGCCCCCAAGATGGCTGCCGGTCTGCTTTCCGGTATTGCGGACATTGGTCTTTCCCATGTGGGGTACACGCGGGACCGTTTCCCGGTCTCGGAAATTTTCGGACTGCCCATCGCCTGCCCGAGCCCCTGGATCGGCCTCCATGTGGCCAACGATTTCTTTGCGAAGTTCAAGATAAAGGAATGGGACGATTATCATCCCCTGATGTTCACCACGAGCGCCACCACGATTATTCATACGACCAAGAAACCGGTCAATAAGCTCGAAGATCTGAAGGGATTGAAAATCCGCGCTACCGGAAGGCTGGCCGACCTGACCACGGCCCTCGGCGCGACGCCTGTTCCGATCGGCATGCCCGATATGTACGAGTCGCTCCGGAAGGGCGTGGTCGACGGGACGATGTCCAACATGGAAACCCTGAAGGGCTGGAAGACGGGCGAGGTGATCAAGTATGCGACGACCACCTGGAAGGTAGGAAGTTGCGATACGTTCTATGTGGTCATGAGCAAGAAGAAGTGGGACAGCCTGCCTCCCGACGTTCAGAAGGTGTTCAGTGCCGTCACGGAGGAGTACAAGGAGAAATGGGCCAAGCTCTGGAACGACATCGACATTGAAGGCGTGGACTTCTTCAAGAAGCAGGGTGGGCAGGTCATCGAGCTGAGCGATGCGGAGCTTGCCCGGTGGAGCAAGGCCGCGGAGCCCGTATTTGCCGATTTCAAGAAGGACATAGCAGGAAAGGGATACACGCCGGCTGAAATCGATAGTTGGCTCAGCTTCATCAAAGAACGGATCGAATACTGGAAAGGTCAGGAGAAGGCCAAGAAGATCGCAACGGTCTACAAATATTAAACAACAAGCCAACCTGTTCCCCCACTCACCGCAATGTGGGGAGTGGGGGCAGGTTTTTAAGAGGCGATGAGAATAGCCCATTGTGCGGAGGTGAGGGCGTCCGTCAGGAAGGCCTGTGAATGGGGGGCGAGCGGTTCGTCTTTTGCGTCTTGGGGACCGTGTTTCAAGGATTGCGGAGGTAAAATACCATATCGGGACAGGAGAGGATGAATGGCTAAAGCGTTAGAAGGCGTCAAGGTTTTGGATTTCACGCAATA
>JAXDCM010000262.1:0-9740 GCA_034677965.1 Syntrophales bacterium | reverse complement strand
TGCTCCACATTCGTCACATCCATGATGACGCCGCCCTTGAGCATCTGCGCCAACTGGACATTCAATTCATATCTTTTTACGTCCACGTTCCTTTACCTCCTGGAATAAATCTTCCCGTTTATTCTTAAGACATTCGCATCCGGACGTCAAGGGCAATTATCAATGGTTCGGGATTTGAAAAATGACCGGAGCCACTTTTTCGAAAATCTGTTTTCCGGGTACAACCATTACCAAAACATCCTGGTTTTCACGCCCCGGTCGCGCAGAAACTCCTTGATTCCCGGGATAGTGTGCATCCGGTAGTGGACCATCGACGCGATCAGGGCCGCGTCCGCCTTTCCCCGGGTGAAGACATCCAACAGGTGCTCCGGCTTTCCCGCACCGCCCGAGGCGATAACCGGAATGCCGACACGGGACGAGATCATTGCGGTCAGGTCCAGCTCATAACCGTCCCGGGTCCCGTCGGCGTCGATCGAGTTGAGGCAGATCTCCCCCGCGCCGAGCCGTTCTGCCTCTATCGCCCATTGAAGCGCATCGAGGCCGGTAAAGGTTCGTCCGCCATGAATCGCCATCTCATACCCGGAAGGAATTTGACTGCTTGCCGACACTTTCTTGACGTCCATGCCGAGAACGATGCACTGGCTTCCAAAAGCCTTTGCCCCCTCTGAGATGATGCCCGGATTCTTCACCGCCTCCGTGTTCACGCTGACCTTTTCCGCTCCGGCCAGGATCACCCTTCGCATCTCCTCCACCGACCCGATTCCGCCGCCGACGGAAAACGGAATGAAGATTGTCTCGGCCACCTTTCTCACCACATCAAGCAGGATCGCGCGCCCCTCGACCGAGGCGGTGATATCGTAGAAGACGATCTCGTCGGCCCCCTGCTCATAGTAGGCGCGCGCGGCCTCCACCGGATCGCCGATATCCACGTTTTCCCTGAATTTTACGCCCTTGGTCAGGCGGCCCTCCCGAACGTCGAGACAGGGGATGATCCGCTTACTGAGCATCGTTTCCACCCCACCGGCAGAAATTGGCCAGCAATGTGAGGCCCGGCCGGCCGCTCTTTTCCGGATGAAACTGCACCCCCACGAGGCTTCCCCGGGCCACGGCGGAACAGAAACGGATCCCGTAATCCGTCCAGCCGGAGGCCCAGGCTTCATCCGTCACGTTCGCATAGTAGGAGTGAACGAAGTAAAACTCCGCTTCTTCGGAAATGCCCGAAAACACCGGATGGCTCGCGCGAAAGCGAACGCCGTTCCACCCCATGTGGGGAATTTTGAGAGGTCGGCCTTTCTCCCGCAGGTCCGCGGGAAACCGTTTGACTTCACCCGGAACAATTCCGAGGCAACGGGTGTTGTCCTCCTCGCTCCGATCGAAGAGGACCTGCATGCCGAGGCAGATCCCCAGGACCGGTTTGCCCTCTCGCACCCATCTTTTCAGATGCACCTCCAGCCCGCTCCTCCGGAGATCCTCCATCGCAGCGCCGGCCGCGCCGACACCCGGAAAAATGATACGATCGGCCTTCTCCAATAACTTGTAATCATTGGACATAATGCAGGGTTGGCGGAGATGCTCCAGCGCCCTCGCGACGCTGGTCAGGTTGCCCGCCCGGTAATCCACGATGCCGATCATCTTTCCTCTCTTCCGAACTCGTTGCAAGGCAGTAACGGTTCCCGTTTTTCCGTTTCCGACATTGAGCGAAATCTGTTCGCTTACGCTTTTCTTCGACCCGTTCCCGCGGCGTCCGACAACGACATCTGCGGGACCCCGTGTTTGCAACCCTGCCTGGAATCCCTTCTCTCCAGCTCCCGGTCGATCGCATTGAGGACGGCAAGCTTGTTTGCCGCCCACTCCGGCCCGAGGAAGATATCCCGATAACCCTCGGCGGTCAATCGCTGGATCACCATCTGCGGCGGCAGGATTTCCAGGATATCGCAGACGGTCCGGACATATTCGTCCCGGCTCATCAGCGGGATCTCCCCCTTCTCGTAACGCTCCCCGAGCATCGTTCCCCCCAGGGCCAACAGCGAATGGAATTTGATCCCCTGTATCGTCAGATCTGAGATCATCCTTGCCGTCTCCATCATGTCGTCATGCGTTTCACCGGGCAGACCCAGAATGATATGGACGCAAATCAGGATCGCCCCGCCGGATGCCCGCTCCACCGCATTCAGAAAGGCCGCCGCATCATGCCCCCGGTTGATCGCGGTTAGCGTCCGGCCATGGATCGACTGGAGTCCCAGCTCCAGCCAGACATGATATCGTTCCGCATAAGACCGGATCAGCGCCAGCGTTTCCTCGGCCAAACAATCCGGCCGCGTGCCGATGGCAAGACCGATCACATCCTCCTCGGCGAGCGCCTCGTCGTAGAGCGCCCTGAGTTTTTCAACCGGCGCATAGGTGTTTGTAAAGGTCTGGAAGTAGGCGATGAATTTTTCCGCCCGTCCGCGCCTGCGGTAGAATGCCTTCCCCCGGCGGATCTGGTCGCCGACCGACGGAAGCGGGCCCGACTGGCGGAGATCCGATCCACGGCCGTCACAATAGATGCATCCCCCCGCGGCAACCCGGCCGTCACGGTTCGGGCAGGTAAATCCGGCGTCGATCGGCAGCTTGTGCACCCGGCAGCCGAAGCGGTCGATCCAGTAACGCTTCAGATCGCGATACCGTTTCGGATGGTCTCTCAATGTCGGTCCTTCCACGGCGATCCTTTTCGGTTGAGTTTTCACAGCGGATCATATTAAATCGCACATCGGACTGCAAGAAAATCGGGAAATGTGGGGACACCATGGGTCGCATGTATGACGTCATTGTGGTCGGGGGAGGGCACGCGGGCTGCGAGGCGGCCCTGGCGGCCGCCCGGATGGACTGCGAAACTCTTCTGTTCAACATCAGCCTCGACACGATCGCTCTGATGTCCTGCAACCCCGCAATCGGCGGCCTCGCCAAAAGCCAGCTTGTCAAGGAGGTCGACGCGCTGGGCGGCGAGATGGGCCGGATCGCGGACAAAACCGCCGTGCACTTCCGGTTGTTGAACGCCTCCAAGGGACCGGCCGTCCAATCCACGCGCTTCCAGTGCGACAAGCAGCTTTACCGTCTCGCCATGAAAAGTGTGGTGGAACGGGAGAAGAGACTCCACTTGCGCCAGGGACTGGTGGAGCGCCTCGTCGTCGAGAAGGGTCGGGTTTGCGGCGTTGTCGATCAGACGGGTGTTTTTCATGGCGGCCAGACGGTCGTGCTGACCACCGGAACCTTTCTCGGGGGACTCATTCACATCGGCGACGTCCATTACCCTGCGGGCCGTGCAGGGGAAATCGCCTCGCTGGAACTCTCCGCTTCGCTCCGATCGCTCGGACTCGAGATGGGGCGGATGAAGACGGGAACCCCACCCCGCCTGCGCGCCTCCACGATCGACTTCGCCCGCCTTGTCCGTCAGGACAGCGATCCCGATCCCGTCCCGTTCTCGTTCACCACGGAAAAATTGCGCGCGGAGCGCCTTCCATCCTTCTTTTCGGCGACGACGGCAGAGACTCACCGGATCGTCCGCGAAAACATCCGCTTCTCCCCGCTGTATGCCGGGGCAATCCGGGGGGTCGGCGCCCGCTATTGCCCTTCCCTCGAGGACAAGGTGATGCGCTTTGCCGATCGCGAAGGACATCCCGTTGTCCTCGAACAGGAGGGACTGGAGACGGAGGAGATCTACTCAAAAGGATTGGGGAACTGCCTCCCTCCGGAACTCCAGGAGAAGATCGTTCACAGCGTGCCCGGTCTGGAGCGGGCAGAGATCATGCGCCCGGCCTATGCGATCGAATACGACTTCGTTCAGCCCACCGAGCTTCGCCTTTCGCTGGAGACGAAACGGATTGCCGGTCTCTACCTCGCAGGACAGATCAACGGAACCTCCGGCTACGAAGAGGCGGCGGCGCAGGGGCTCTGGGCGGGAATCAACGCAGCCCTTGCCGTCCGGGGACAGCCGCCGTTCGTACTCGGCCGGTCCGAGGCCTATATGGGCGTGATGGTGGACGATCTCGTCACACGCGGGGTTGACGAACCCTACCGGATGTTCACCTCGCGCGCCGAATACCGGCTGATCCTCCGGGAGGACAACGCCGCGATCCGTCTGATGGGCAGGGGCCGAGAGCTTGGCCTGATCACGGAGGAGCAACACAAGGTTCTCCAGGAAAAGATGCGACGCATCGATTCGGGCATCCGCAAACTCTCCTCGATCCGGATATTCCCAACGGAGGAAACAAACCGGACGCTCGAGGGGATGAACACGTCGCCGATCAAAAATCCGGTTACCCTTTTTCAGCTCCTCAAGCGCGAGGAGATCGGTTACGGCGACCTCTCCCGTTTTGAAGGCTGGGAGGCAATCCCCGATCGCGATGTGAGACGGCAGATCGAGATAGAGGCGAAATACGAGGGATATATCCGGCGGCAGCAGGATGCCGTACGAAAAATGAAGGAGCTTGAAGGGGTGAAAATCCCGGCCGGTTTCGATTTCAGCACCGTGCCCGGCCTCTCCAACGAACTCAAGACGAAGCTGACCCGCGTGTGTCCGGAGACCATCGGCCAGGCCGAGCGCATCCCCGGGATGACCCAGTCCGCGCTCACGGCAATCCTCATCGTGCTCAAGAAACGGGAGATGGAAGGCACCGCCCGAGAGGAATGATCCCGTTGTGGAAACCGTCACTGCCCGGTGATGCAGTGCACCAGCGGTTGAAAGTCGTTCTCTTTGACCCAGACGTATTTTTCCCGGAAGAGCCGATCGATCCAGTTGTACGGATGGGGGCTGCCTTGCTTGACAGTTTTTTTGAATCTTCCCGGACCCTGGTTGTAAACCGCATACGCTGCGCGGGCAATGGCATCCCGATCGAACGGATCGCCCGGGTTCAAGTTCTTCAAAACATAGGTTCGCAGATACAGATCGAGGATCTCGATGCCCGCCTCGACATTGTATCGGATGTTCCAGCGCAGGCTTTCGACCCGGTAGATGCCCCGCCACACCCGTTGGTTGACCTGCATCAATCCCACCGAGCTCCCGTTGTAGGAAATCAAATAGCGGATTTTGCCCTCCTCCGTCACGAACTGACGCCAGCAACTCTCCTGCCAGGCGGTCGCCAATACGAGAAGATGAAAAAAAGAGTGGTGCTCCTCGGGAAGCGGACGTTCGCTGAGGATCTTGTCCGTCGTTTTTTTGAGCAAGGTCCGAACCTTATTCATGTAGCGCTCCGGATTTCTTGCCGGGGGAATCCATTCCTTGACCCGGTCGAGCAAGGACGGAGTCCCTTCGGCCGCCCAGGCCCGGGGAAAAAGGAATCGATTCAACCAGGACTGCCGATCATCCTGCCCGGACGCGGCATCAAACTCAGCTGGCAGCTCCAGTTCCTGAACATCCGAGGCCGGACCGAATTCATCGAGCGCCGGACCGAACCCGAGGAATTTGCGCAATGCGGGATCGACCGAGTAAGAGTAACGGAGGCCCGGATCGCCTTCCTCTGCACTCAGCATCCGCGCCAGCCTGACCAAACCATCCCTATTGATTTCCCATCCCAGCGCCGGAGCCAGTTTGTCCAGTGCGGCCAGTGCATCCGAGGCGGTAAAAAAGGTCAGATATTGCAGGGGCGAGAGGTTTTTCTGCTTGATCAGATATTTGCGCAGGATCCCCGTCAATCTCTCCGATGTCCAGACGAACTGTCGCCGTATAAAATTCCGGTCGATCATCCTGTTTTCGAGCGCCTCGATAAATTCGTGCCGGTTCTCCAACAGGACCTCCAGAATGTTCATCCGCTCCGTCTCGGTGATGGACTGCCCGATCAGGGATTCGATCTGAAGCACGAGAAAGGTGTCCCACTGCTCCCAGACCCGAGAAAGACGCTCCAATTCCGCGACGGACAGCTCCGCGGCGGGCTCGTGAGGTTTGGAAAAAGGCTGCACCTCCAATGCAATATCGACCTTGATCGCCGATTCCTCCACCCGAACCGGACCCGGCCTCAGGGTCTCAAGCCAACGATCCACGAGGCGGCGTTCCTCCGGTGCAAAGAGAAGGGGCAGAAAGGCCTTGATCTCCTCAATGGGAAACCCAAGATCAATGTGGACATCGTCGAGGAAGGGATGGACATGGTTCTTGATGAGATTCCAAAGTGTGCCGGTGATGATTGCGGGTTTCCGCTCCCTGTTGTAGACGCGGGAATCGACGGTTTCCAAACGAATCCGCCAGGTCCTCGCATCCAGGGTGACGCGCTGCAACACCTCGATGTAGCCCTCCCACTCGAATTGCCCGACACATCTATCGAGGATCGGCGCCCCGGTGCGGATTCGGATGCGGCTCCCCAGCCTGACGAAAGACGCCTCGTGTCCGACCTCCGGATTCCAGAGTTCGATTCGCGAACATCCTCCCTGGATTTCATCGAGCACGACGGCCCGCTCCTTGGGAGCGTTGTACAGTTGTTGGATGAAAACGGATCGGATGAAAGGATAATCCAGGGTCACCGACAGAAGGACGGTTTGCGGCGAGCCCAGGGCGCCCTCCGGCAGCCAGAAAAGAAACAGGGCAAACAGAAGGGTCGGAACTTTGCCTTTCCTACCGGTGAAGAACATCTCTATCTTTTTCACCATAGCCTCGCTATTTGACACCAACAGGGTTCAGGACAAGCCTGTGCTTCGCGCCCGCTTCAACCTTTGATCTGCTCCAGAGCATCGGGTGGTACCGGACCCCGGCCCAGGACAAGATCTGGTTGTCATAGTCGGGGCTGGCCGGGTGGCCGCTGTTGCCCGTCGAATTGACGGTCACACTCTGATCGAAATCCCCCAAGTCCACGATCATGCGCATGGAAGGGATCAGCCGGGCGCCGAAATGGTCGCTGCCGCCATACCACATGGTGTTGTTGACGCACTCGGTGCTGCCCCCGACGGGCACCGGACCCCGGTTGACCAAGGATTCAATCGGTCCGATGCCGCTCATGCCGAGCGGGTTGCTGACGAAGGTCGCCTGGTGCAGAGAACCCCACTTCCAGCGGCTGCGATCCTTGCCCAGCGCGGATACCGTTGCGGCGTAACCCTCCTGGAAGGACCGGATCAGCGCCTCGTCCCGCTTTTCCCTTTTGCCCTGGGTGACCGGATTGTCCCACCAGGGATCGTCCGGTTTCTGCAGAAGCAGCGTGACGGCCCACAGTTCCTTGTCCGCGCCGTCGGATTTGGCGATGCCCTCCAGCCTGGTCTGGAAAACATTTTTCATCAGGCGCATGACAAACATGTTGAAGAGAGCCGCCGGTGCGCTGTCCTCGCCGCAGATCCGGTCCCATTGGAGCAGCCAGTCCCGCGCTTCCGACAGAACGGGATCGTCGAACTTGAGACCGGCCAGCGAGGGAAGGATCTCTTCCGCCGGGATGCTTTTGTTGTCGCCCTGCATGGTTTGGCAGGTTGCAACCGTATGCGGCGCCAACCGTTTGATCAATTCGGCAATCCGCTCACTGCGGTACCCGTAGACCCATTTGTTGAATCGGCTGCCGAAGTGGGTGTTGACGTTCGGTCCGAGCTTTTCATCGAGCATGGCAAAGTATCCCGGCGGGGCGACTTCCTGGTTGGCAGCCACGATATACCGCCTGTCCGGATTGTACAGGCGGGGCATCCATTCGTAGGGCACATAGCCCTTCCACTCGAATTCATCGGTCCAGCCCGGGGTCGGCGACTGGCCGGTGTGATTTTTGACGCGGATCGGGATCCTGCCCGACATTCGGTAGCCGATGTTGCCCTGCCGGTCGGCATAGACCAGGCTCTGCGAGGGACTGTCCCAATGTTGAAGCGCATCCCCGAAATCCTGCCAGTTCCTGGCCTTGTTCAACCCGATGACGGCCTGCGCAATGCGGCCCGGCTCCAGCGCCGTCCAGCGCAGGGCCAACGGGTCCTTATTGTTATATCCCGATATCGTTTCACTTTTGGGATCGTAGGTGTAGTCGTTGATGATCGGCCCCAGGTGTGTCTGCCTTACGCGAATGGACAAGGAGGGTTTGCCGTCGCCGAACAAAATGGTCTCGTCGCGGACGGTCATATCGCGCCACCCGCCGTTCCATTCATATTGAAGCGGATTGGCCGGGTTGACCCTGATCCTGTACTGGTCGTTCACGTCGGGATAGACATTGGTGGTTCCCCAGGCGATGTCGTTGTTGTGCCCGACCACAACACCCGGGCTGGAGGCAAACGAGAAGCCGACGACATCGAAGGGCCGCCCCGATTCGTCATCCGGACAGTGAAGGGCAATCTGGTACCAGATGGAAGGCTGCTGGATGCCCAGATGCGGGTCATTGGCCAGAATCGGCCGGCCCCCCTTGGTCAGGCCGCCGGCGGTCACCCAACTGTTGCTGCCGGTTCCCTCCGTCTGCCCCCGGAGCAGGGAGAGGTCGGCCGCGGGGTCCTCCACCTTCGATGGGATGGCGGTCGGTTCGGGGAAAAATGCGGTTCCGTCGATCGACGCAATGTTTTCGATACGCCCTTGGGAAGATATTTTATTATTTTCGTCATGTTTTCCAGTATTTGTAATCTTCACAAATGTTTCCCGAACATCCTCGTCGGAGAGAATGGTAGGCTTTTTGCCAATTGGCCAGGCAGGGACCAGCCATTGCTCCGCCATTTCCGCACCGAGCCGTTCGTAGAGTTTACTGCGGACGATTTCCAGGTCTCGGGAGAGCCCCAGGTCCCACGCCATCAGTTTCGTAAAAGCCAAGGTGTCGAGCGGCGTCCAAGGATCCACCTTGAACTTGACTCCCGTCAGGCCAAGGATCGAATAGTTAAGGGAAAGCTTCCGGGGCGAGCGTCCCGAAATATAGGCGTTTACACCTTTCGCGAAGGCCTCCAGTATCGCGCGCTGGTCGGATGTGCAGCCGGCGAATTCCTGTTCAGCCACACGATAAAGACCGAGAGAGCGGAGGTAGATGTCCGCTTTGACCAGGGCGGCCTTCCTGCCGGTCAACTCCCCGATCCGACCGCCACAGGTCTTTCGGAAAAACTCCATCTGCCACCAGCGGTCCTGGGCCTGCACGTAACCCTGCGCGAAGAACAAATCCTCAAGATTCTTGGCGTAGATATTCGGAATTCCGTATGAATCCCGGATCACCTCCACGCTTTCCTTCAAGCCGGGCACCCTCAATTCCCCTTCCACTTGCGGCAGGGGACCTCGGGTAACCAAAAAGTAGTATCCGTATGCGCCGCCGATCAGAAGGATCAGCACGGAAAGGACCGTCCACAGGACTTTGACCGCTTTGCCGACTTCTCGCTTCGTCATCGTTTACCCCCCCGTTTCACACGGCGCCGTTCCTGGCCGTTGTGCAATGAAAGGCCTCTCGTGCAGAAACACCCAAACACACGTATTCAAGCAGGTGCAAAGTGTAAGATAAGGGGTGAAAATTTTCAACCCAATTCACTAAATACCGCTTCGGGGAACCAAAAAAGAAAGCCCCTTTCACCGGAAGTGAAAGGGGCTTTTGTATGGAAGCCGGCTGAAGGGTCGGTTCAGACATCTTTTCGCTTGTGCCAGGCTTCCCGATAGAGCCGGCCGATGGTTGTCACAACGGCCAGGAAAAAGAGACCGAACATGAAATTGGGAGACGTCCCCAGCCATTGATCCAGCAGATGCCCTATGTAGAGGAAGAAAAACGATGTCGCCACGATGACCAGCCCCCACGCACTCAGCATCAGAATCGGTCCGAGATCGTGCATCAATCGAAGCTGGTTTCGAGTGGCTGTCC
>JAXDCM010000261.1:0-10247 GCA_034677965.1 Syntrophales bacterium | reverse complement strand
CATTGCTTTCCGTTCCCGTGGCATGGGCCTTAACGGCTCGGATGGATTCTGGCGACACCCCTGCTTGGTCAAGGGCGCGGGTCATGGTATCCGAGACGACCCGCCCCTCCTCATCATGGCCTGTGACACTGTAGATGTCACAGAGGTTCGCGCCGCCGACAACCCTGATGTCATCGCGTTTCCTGCGATTCCCCTCCAAAATAACCGCACCGCAAGCCTCGCCGAGGACAAGACCATCCCGCCGCCGGTCAAATGGCCGGTAGAAGGTCGAGGAGAGTGATTTGAGACCCTCGAAACCGTAGAAGCCGAGGTTGTTGTACAGATCGTAACCGATCACCAGCGCCCGCTCGATCCGGCCCTGCCCGATCATCAACGCCGCGTAAAGCAGCGCGTTGGCGCTCGAGGTGCACGCCGTTGTGAAGGTATAATCGGCCCCGCCGATCTTGAAGCGCTCCCGGATGGCCGAGGCGATCTTGCCGTAGCCGTCAGAGGAGCGGAGAAAACTCTCGGATACCGATTTGCGGTCCGCACGATGAAAACCTTCGAATACGGGGACATCCATCGAAGTGGAGCCGAAAAATAGATGGGTGTTCCCGAGATCGGCCGTGGTCAGATCCGCGTCGTCAATGGATCGAGCAATCGTGGAGAACAGGATCTCGCTGAAATAGCCAACGGTTCGGTTGTCGGGCCGGTCCCGTTCGTTTCGAAAAATCAGGTAATAGGGTCTTGTGTAGGGCAGGCCGACCAAAGAAAAGGGAATCTGCTGCAACCGGATCCGGCTGTTTCTGACCGCCTCCACGATCTCTCCCGTGGTTTCGCCGATCGCGCAGATCATCGCCTTTCCGGTGACGAATACTTTTTTTTGCATGAACTACCCCGGCTGGATGCAGTCCGCAAAGGTGTTGATCGACCGCATCACCTTGCGCATCTGCTTGCTGTCGGTTATGAGGATGCCGTAACGGTTCTGGATGGCGATAGAGATCTGCAGGGCATCGATCGAGTCCAGACCGAGCCGGGAGTCTCTACCAAAAAGCGGGTCATCGTCCGTGATCTCGGCGATATCCACGGAAAGGTCGCATTCCGTGACGATCAGTTGTTTCAATTCCGTCTTCAGCCGCTCATCGAGCGAACCCTTCATAGCACTCAAGCCTCCCTCTGCCTTTTCAGAACGATGACGGTCAGCGTCAGCATGAAAACGCCAAAAAGAAACAGCGCAAGGCTCTCCGGAAGGACGTCGACCGTGCCGCCTTCCCGAAGGAAAATGTCGAGGAATCCCTCCATTCCCCAGGACATCGGGGACAGATTGGCCAGTTTCTGCATAAAAAGGGGCATCACAAACGTCGGGACCATAACGCCCCCGAGGGCGCCGAAGATGATGTTCAGGACCCCTCCGATGGTCGTGGCCTGCTCGGTCGTTCTGGCGACGGTGGCTATGAAAAGGGCGAGGGCGATGGCGCCGAAACTCACCGATGCGGAGATTAAGGCCAGTCCGCCGAATGAACTTCCGGGGAGCAGCGCGGTGCCCCCAAAAAGCGGGACGATATACCGGCCGATGGCAATCATGATGACGACCTGGATCGCGTTGACAAAGAGATACGGCACCATCTTCCCGACGATCAGAAAAAGACGGGAAACGTTCATGCTCCTCAGCCGCATCAGGGTTCCCTGTCCCCTTTCAGAGATGAATGTGTTGGAGAGGGGAATGACGATGAAGAACATCGAAAACACCAGCCAGGCCGGTACGCTCTGCTGGACCGCCGAGGGAGCCTTGAACGACCGGTTTTCCCTGTAGAGGTATCTGAGGTCGATGGGGCTTTCTTCATTCGCCGTCATCGCGGCCTTGTCGATCCCGACCGTCTTCAGAATGCCTCCAAGCCTCTCTAAGAATTTGTCACGCCGAAGCTTTGCGAGATTGGCCTCCAGGGCCCCCTTCAGGACCATTTGCGTTTGCGCGGTGACCGAGGAATTGACCAGGAGCTCCAGAATCTTTTCATCTTTTGGCCCGATCCCGTCGTTGATCCGGTTTGAGAAACCCTCCCGGAGGATCAGTGCAAACTTGTAATCCTCGGCGAACATCATCTCCCGGATCTGTTCGTTTGTGGCGTCCTTCACCAGCGGTCGCAATTTAAACGTTGTCAGGCTTGCGATCGCCTTTACGAATTGTTCCGCATCCTGCCCGTTGTCCCGGTTCACGGTGAGGACGGCGATGCTCACGCCGCTGTGGCTTTCGAATAGGTCGCGCATCGCAAGCGACATGATCATGATGAACATTGCGGGCATGACGAAGAGGATCGCCACCGCGTGGACATCCCGGGTAATCAGAAGGAACTCCTTCTTCAGGGTGTACAGGAGTTTGATCATGACCGGCACCGATGTTATTTCCCGTCGTGCAGTCGGGCGTTCGTCAGCTTGAGAAAAAACTCCTCAAGAGTCCTGTGGCCGAAGACGATTTCTTGAACCGCAATTCGGTTCTGATAAAAGGCGGTAAATGCCGCAGCCATATTTTCCTCAAGCCGCTCATCCCGGCTGATGCGCACAACCCCATTTTCAACGAATATCCCCCGATGCCGGCCCAATGCATCGATGACATTCTCTTTCATTTCACCCACCCGCAGAAAAACGGCATCGACGCGCGACAGGATCGTCTCTTTTGAGTCGTTAAGGATGATCCGGCCCCTGTCGATTACGGCGATCCGGTCGGAAACCTGTTCGATCTCGTCCATATAATGGGAGGTGTAAACAATCGTCGTCTTCCGCTCTCGGTTGAGCCGTTTGATTGTTTCAAGGATATAGTTTCTCGATTGTGTATCGACGCCGACGGTGGGTTCGTCGAGATACAGGATGTCCGGTTCGTTCAAAAGGCCGATGGCCAGATTCAGGCGCCGCTTCATGCCTCCGGAAAAGGCGGCCACCCGTTTGTCCACGAAGGCCTGCATGCTTCCCACATCGATCGAGAACGCAATGCGCTCTTTAAGCTTTCTTCCGCGCAGGCCCCAGAGTGAACCGAAGTACTCCAGATTCTCGCGTGCCGACAGCCTGGGATAAAATGCCAGAGTCTGAGGAACGTAGCTGCACCGCGATTGGATGCGCCCCGGTTCCCTGTCCAGGTCGAGTCCGCCGACGGTGACTTCCCCCGAATCCTTGCCGATCACACCTGTTAATATTGAAATCAGGGTTGTTTTCCCCGCGCCATTGGTGCCGAGGAGGCCCAGCAGAGAGCCACGATCGACATAAAGACTGACGTTATCGAGGACCGGCTTGAGATCGTAGGACTTGGAGAGATGTTTGATGTCGATCACCAGTGCACCCGTAACATGAAATCTTCCACCTGAACCTCACAGAGGGATCCTGTCGACCAGCCGATAGAGTTTTCGAATGTTGGAAAGAAAATCCGGGTCGTGCAGTCCACAGGTCGAGGCGAGGATCAGGCCGCCTTCCCCGACCAGGTTCTGGATCTCCCGGAGGGAGGTCGTTTCCCATTTCCGGTCGCCGGATGCCGCCATCAGCCAATCGGCGCGGATCCCGCCGATCAGGGATATCCGCGAACGGTTTCGTCTCTTGAAATCCAGAAGATCGACGCATTCCGGTTCCAATGAAAAACATCGGAATCCGCAGGACACCAAATCGGGCAGAAGCGTCGCGACGTTGCCGTCTGAATGCCAGCCCCAAACAAAATGGTCTGCACGAAAACGTTCGAGAACGGCCTCATAAAAGGGCATTAAAAACGTTCGGAAGATGTCAGGCGAGAAGTAGAGCCCGCCCCGGTAACCGACATCTTCCCCAATCAGAACCAAGTCGATCTCAGATCGCCGGAGGAGATCCAGTGCCGTCATGACGTTTTCTTTCTCCCGATCGAGCCCGGCGGCAAAGCGTTTGGGATCGCGTGCCGATTCACAGAGAACGGCACAGGGATCCCGGTGGGAGACCAGCCGCTGAAAAGGGCCGTCCACGACCAGGGCACAGCCGAGGCCTCGACGGCGGGCCAGTGCTGCAAGCTCCCGAACTTCCATGCGCTCGGCTTCGTCGGGCCAATGGAAAAAACAGATGTCCGCGCCCATCGACTCGGCAAAATCGGCCAGACCCCGGGGGCCTTGCGGAAAACCCTCTGCCGACAGGACTTTTGGCTCGATCCAGATTTCTCCCCGCAACAGACCCGGAACATCCGGATTGTCCAGCAGGCCCCTTAATTTCCCTCTCTCCATGCGTCGTCTCTTGCGCCCTATCCCCGGATACCGTATAGACCTTTTGTAACCCAAGGTCTGAGGCCGTTCGTCACAAGGGTTCCAACATCACGATTTTCTGCCGCCTCAAATCAAAAAGGATCGGCGGATGAAACCATCGGAAAGCCGGGGCATGGCGTCCCCAGCTTTCCGATACTTGCGGTTTCTGCGGCATCCTGCCGCCATGATTTAGAATGGAGACGGAATCTTTGTCTTTTTCGCCTCGCTGCTCCAGTGTTTGATGCGCTCCTGGATGAAGCCGTTCCACTGATCCACATCCGCTTCCTTGAAGCCCTTGCCGGCCATGGCCTTCTTGTAAGCGCCGAAAACCGGAGCAACGGCTTTGATCCAGCGTGCCGCTTCGGCATCGGAAAGAAAGAGGGTCTGCCCGCCCGCCTTCTTGAAGACATCGGCCCCTTCGATATCCATCGTGTTCCAGAGCAAGGCCTGTTTCTGTCTGGTTTCTTCAGCCACATCGGTGAAGATCTTCTGGATATCGGGGGGCAGGGCATTCCATTTGTTCTTGTTCATGATGAAGTAAAAGGTATATCCAGTCCCCAGTTGCCAGCAGGCCGTGACGAACTTGTTCACCTCCGCGAATTTCCAGAATTTCAACGTCGAAAGGTCGTTCGTCGTCCCTTCGATGACCTGTCGGCGCATCGATTCGTAAACATCGGGCATCTCCAACGGAACAGGGATGCCGCCAAGGGCCTTGATCACCTCCGACATCTGCCCCGTTGCCCGGATCTTCACCCCCTTGAGGTCGTCCAGGGTTTTGATCGCTTTGCTGACCGTGAGCAGCAGCAGCGGGCCCGAGGTGTTGATGTAGAGGGGATGGACCTCGTTCCATTCCTTGGGTTGGAACTTCGCGTAAAAGTCGTTCACGACCTGACTTGCCACCCAGCCGTGTGGGAAGCCGTGCGGATTGTCGAAAACTTCGGTAACGGGGAAACGGCCGCGTGTGTAAGAGATGTGCGACATCCCCATGTCGGTGATGCCCGTTACCACGCCGTCATACATCTTGACCGGCGACAGGAGCGTTCCGCCGGGATAGTAGGTGATCTCCACCCGCCCATTGGTCCGCTTCTTGACCTCGTCGCAGAACCAGCCGCCCAGCGTCGACATGGGGTGCGTGATGGGAAGATAATTGGCCGACTTCAGCTTGATCGGTTCGGCCGCGTATAGGGAAGGCAGGATACCGACCGCCAAGACGATGACTACCAGTAAACCCAATACCCCTCTTTTCATATCATTCCTCCTTTGTCATCAGTAAGCACCATCCGGTTCATCCGCTTGTTATGGGTTTGCGCCGCGCCCCGTCTATCCGGGCCTCGGCTCCCTTAATTGTAAAAAACCGAAGGCAGCCAGAGCGCCAGGTCGGGAAAAACAAACAGCAGTCCCCAAACCAAGATCAGGGAAATCAGGAAAGGCAACACCCCCCTGTAGATCACACCCACGGGCGTCTTGGTGATGTTCTTGACCACAAAGACGCAGATGGCTACGGGCGGGATGACGACACCGACCATCTCGACCACGGCGATGACGATCCCGAACCACAGGGGCGGGAAGCCGAGCTTCAGGGCCACGGGATAAAAAATCGGGGTGGCCAGGATCATGAAGGTCAGATCGTCGATGAAAGACCCGCCTACCAGGTAAATGACGCAGATGATGAACATCACGACATATCGGCTCACCGAAAGGTTCACGGCCCATTCCGCGACGCTCTGGGGGATATTCGTAATGGTGATGAAGTGTCCCAGCACCGTGGAGCCGGCAACGAGCATCAGGATCATGATGGCGGTTCGAAGAGACTCTCGAACCGATGTGACGTATCGTTTGAAGGTCATGTTCCGCTGGAGAATGGACAGAAGCAGAACGGCGAAGGTTCCCGCCGCGCCGGCCTCAGTCGGGGTGAAATAACCCCGCATGATGCCGCCGACCACAAGCAGAAAGACGATCGCGATCCAGAAGATGTCCGGAAGGGAACGCATTCTGACCCCCCAGGAGGATCGCGTGGAGAGGGGTGCGATGGCCGGATTGATCTTGGCCCAGCCGTAAATGATCCCCATAAAGAAGACTGCAACGATCAGCCCCGGAACGATGCCGGCCAGAAAGAGTTGCCCGATCGACTGCTCCATAAGGATACCCATCAGGATGAGCACCACACTCGGCGGGATAATGCAGCCGAGCGAACCGACCGTGGCGACGATTCCCGTAGACAGCCGTTTATCGTAACCGTAACGGTCCATCTCCGGTATCGCGACGCCGGCAAAGGTCGCAGCCGTCGCAGCGGAAGAACCGCAGATCGTCTTGAAAGCGGTTGCGCCGAGGACCGTCGCCATGGCCAACCCGCCCGGGACGTGGCCGATGAACTTGTTCGCTGCGTCATAAAGCCTTACCGCGATACCGGAGTTAAAACCGATCTGCCCCATCAGGACGAAAAGGGGGAAAACCGTATAGCCGTAATTGGTGAATACCTCATAGAAGTCTCGGGAGAGGAGATTGATGGCCGAGGGAAATCCATTAAGATAGCCGAATCCCACAAAACCGACAATGGCCATGGCAAACCCCAGCTCGATTCCCGTTGCGAACAGCAGAAGCAGGACGCAGATTCCCGCCAGACCGATCAATGTTTCATGCATGATCGTCCTCCCTTCTCCAGATCCGGACGATCTCGTAAGCGAAGACGCAGCATTCCAGCAGGCAACAGACCGCTACCCCATAGGCGATGGGATAGAAAGGCAACTGGATCGTTGCCGAAACCTCACCGGCGGTTTTGAACCGGGCCGCCACGTTGAAGAGATTGCCGCCGATAAATGCAAAGAGGATCAGGCAGAACAGGCGGGTAAGGGTGTTCATGACCCTCCGACTCTGGTCGGAAAGCCGCTCGAGCAGAAAATCCATGTTCACGTGCCCCCGGTCCAGGGAGACCTGGGGGATGCCGAAAGCGATAACGACTGCCAGCAGGAGCGAAACCACCTCGAAGGTTCCGATAATCGGCCGCCCGCCTGCCCGCAGCAGGATGTCCGTCACCGTGAGGAGCATCATCACGGTCACGGCCACACCGGCCACCCAGTTGAGCGCCCCGCTGACCGTTTTAATGATCTTGTCTGCAAGCTCCATTGTCCCTCCCGGAAATTCGAACGGACATTTTGCTGTCGCAATCCGCCGCGAAAAGGCTTGTCGCCTGTCTCCAGGACAAAACGCGTACCTGATCTTTTCCGGTTCGCGATTTCATCCGTAGATCTTTTTGCATAAATTCACACCGGCCACCGCATCGGGCGCCCAGTAATCGGCTCCGGCAAATTGGCGCACCTGTTCGTTGACGGGCGCGCCGCCTACGATGATCTTGACTTGTTCCCGGATTCCCGCCTTGGCGATTTCCTCGATCACGGCTTTCATCTCCGGATAGGTCAGGTTCAGCAGGGCGCTCAATCCCAGAACCCGTGCGCCTGTCCTGCGAACCGTTTCCACGAATTTTGGGGCCGGCACGTCCACACCCAGATCGACGACCTCGAAACCGGCGCCGCGCAACAGTGTAACAACGATGTTTTTGCCGATATCGTGGATGTCTCCCTTGACGGTGCCGATCACCACTTTTCCGGCCGAACTCCCCTCCCCTGTCGCCTGCAAAAGCGGATCGAGACGTTTCATGACGCCCTTGAGGATCTCCGCGGAGAAGATCAGTTCGCTGATGAAATAGACCCCTTCGGAAAATAGATCGCCAAGGGAAACCATCCCTTCATTGCAGATCTTGACGATCTCCAGGGCCGGCACTCCGGCCTTGATCTTCTCCTCCACCAATTCGTTCACTCTTTTTTCATCCAAATCACGTATTGCCTGCGACAGCGCATCCATTGGAGACCCCTCTATGTGATTACATGGTCCATTGCCACAACCAGATATACGCCATGCTTTCCAGTTGCTCCCATGGCCTCCGCACCAGGTCTTCGTCCCCCTGGACGCTGCCCAATTCTGCCTTCTTGACAGCCCAGGGCGTGGCCATTTTCGGATAGGGAAATGCAGTCATCGGTTTCGCGATCGGCGCCGGCTGGGGTTGCGGTTTCACACGAGGGTCATATACCCCGAACTCCATAACGGCGTCGATCATCGCGCGGAAATTCTCCTTTTTTGTATCATGCGGAAAGTTGCATCCGCCATTGATGATATATCCGCCCCCCGACGCGAGTTCGTTGCAGAGGACCTTGACCCTTTCCCTCATCTCTTCAGGGGTTCCGATAATAAATTGGGATGCCTGAATCCCACCGGAGATACACTGGTGGTGGCCGATCTCTTTTTTGGCCTTAAAAACGTCTCCCTGGTTGTCGATATCGCAGAGGACCGTCCCTTTGGGCAGCTCCAGAAAGTGATGCCAATGATGACCCCAGTTCCCTTCGAGATAGGCCCGGATCTTATAACCGGCTGCGATGAGGATCTCCATTGTCCTTTTAAAGGAGGGCCAGTAGAACTTGTCGAACTGCGCCGGGGATAGGAACGTCGCTTTGTGGGTCGGCACGAAAATCGGATAGCGCCTGAACGGATCCGCAGTGGCCAGGGCAAAGTTCGCCATTTCCAAGGTCAGGACGTCACAGGCGGCAATCACCTTTTCCGGCTGCCGGTAGGTGTCTGTCAGCGATCCGGTCAAACCTCTCAGAGCGTCCGCCAGGGCGTCGAAGGGCGCCAGGAAGGCGCCCGTCATCGGCTGGGGCATTCCGACCTCCTCCTGAAGACGAAGGCTTCTGTTTTTCATGATTTGGGCGACCAGAGCCTGGGCCATTCCCCCTTTGAGGAAGGCCATGTAGGAGCGGATGGATCCTTTTTCCTTGAATTCTCCGATGATTCGGGGAAGCCATTTGTCGAACATGAATTCCAGCGGATTTTTGATGAGCAAGTCGTACTCATCGGCCAGCATGTACTCCTTTTCCACAAACTGAAAGGGTGATTGCGAAGGCAGATCGCGGCCCGGCAGGCGATAGGTTTTCAGGTCGACGGCGTCATAGAGCGGTCCCCAAACGCGGTTGTTCCGCAGAACATCCACCTCCGGAAAGGTCCGGCAGAAGGCAAGCTCCGCCTCGAGCCACTTTTCGGCATCATAGATCGTTTCCTGATGGTTGTTGCCGGAATATAATTCGGCAAAGGAATTGCTCCCCGTGGCAATGGGTACGCGGTCCGTGGGTTCCAGGGCGATGGATGCCTGGTAGCGTCCCAGACGTTCATCAAAAAGCCTCTTTGTTTTTTCCGTCATGCCGCGCACCTCCATTGAATGATCTTACAAATTTGTGCATGGCCTTCCCGCACCGGGAAGTTCATTGACATACTTGCGAAGCTAAAACTGCCATCCTCTGCCTTCTTCCCTTTGCAATCCCCTATCGTGAAAAATCGAACCCGCACACTGCTGCGTATCATTGGATTTTAAGTACGGATCAGGGTAAAGTGAAAAACCCTGTGATTTCAATTAATCCCTTGATTCCCCGTGTATTTTTCAGTGAAATTTATGTTGGGAAATATTAGGTTGTTTTAGAAAAAAATGCAAGAGACGGATACTATTCCGGTTACACCTTTCGGGGATAGGCCCGGGGGCAGACAAGCGGGGGGAATCCTTCCTCCGTTTTCGTCGCAAGAAAGGAGCCAATTAAAGTTTTCACAACCTTGTAAGATTCCACGAACTCGGCCAACTGGTTAACATACTCCTTCCAAGGATCTTCTATCACTTTATCTTTGATAGCTCTTAGAAAATCATCACGTAAATATAAAAATGCGCCATCATCCGCTTTCACCTACGAGTCCTTGATCCAAGGCGACAGCGCAAGACATAGCTTCCCGTTCATAATCCACATCAAAAGGCAGGGCCGTTCCCGACCTTGCTATGCGCATAACCACAGAATGAATCTTGACCGACTTCCTGGGAGCTTAAATTACAGAGCCAGCACCTGATTTATTTCAGGCATCTCGCTCGTACGCGTCTGAGGGGATGCAGAAGGAGTCCAGGGAGAAAAGAGGTCCGTGTAAGTTCCAAGCAACTGATAG
>JAXDCM010000260.1:0-10271 GCA_034677965.1 Syntrophales bacterium | reverse complement strand
CACGAGAAAGGGCACGTGATGCCCTTTCTCCCGTTGATGAATCCCCGGTTGAAATGGACTAATCCAATTTGATGGCCTTTTTGGTCTTTTCCCTTCGTTTGGACTCTTTTTCAGCGTATTCCTGCATGCAGCTGTCATTTTTGCCCTTCACCATGGAGCACTCCAGATACTCCGCAGCCTCCATGATGCAGGCCCGGATGGCCTTCCCCACGGGGGTTTTCTCATGCTTTCCGAGACTTCCCGAAAGGAAGCCGATGCTGGCGCCCAGGTTCAGACCGGAGGATTCCGATGTGGCTTCGACGGTCCGGGAGTCGGCGATCTCTCCCGTCGTCGTATCGATCACCTTCAGGTCGATGGCCATATAGGCCGTCTGCTGCTTGCCGCCGATGGAAAAGCCCATGATTCCGATGCCTCCGCCGGTCCCGCTCGTGTTCTCTTCAAACGCGGACACCGATCCGGAAACCAGGTATTGCGCCCCCTTGATTTTCCCGATCTTGGCTCTCGTTGCCGGATCGATCCGACCGGAAGCCCCCAGGTCCTGCTCCCCCAGAACCGCATCGATCTCCTTCCGTTCCAGCACCTGAAAAACCTTCATGTTCGCCAGCTCTGCGGCCAGCATGTCCTGTAGTTCATGACCCATGTTCCCGCTCCACCAGCCCGCCGACGTCTGGTTGGTGAAACGGAGAACGCCTATCCGGGGCTTTTCCGCGGAAAATGCTAAGGAACAGCAAAAAAACACAACCACGAAAGCCAGAAGCACCGCACCTTTTTTGATCATAATTTCTCCTCCATCATGGGTTTACCGGGTTTTCTTTTTCATTCACGGGTCGGTGTAGACAGAAAGTTGCGTTGATGCGGGCAAAAGATACGGAAAAGATCTGGGTGTGTCAAGGACATTTTATCCTTCTTCCCCCCTTGACAGGAGGGCAATGCGTCATTATGGTATGCACGCTAAAAAACCTATCCCGTTCTGTCGTTGAAGACAGCAAGTCTGAAAAATATCGAGGAGGTCGTTATGGGTCACGGAGCACGTGTAAGGAAATCATTTGCCGTCGCATACCTTTTGATGATCCTGCTGGTTTTTGCCCCGGCGCTGCTGTCGGCCGCGCAGGAGGAAAAGCAGGACAACCGGCCGGAGCGCGGGATTGCCGTGTACACGGATTATTCCGGCGTTGCGGTGGCCAGGGGAGAGAACGTCCAGATGGAATTGACCCTGGAAAACAAGGGGCGGACCGATGAGAACATCGCCGTCCGGATCACTTCGGTGGCCAAGGGATGGAAGGCAACGCTGAAAGGCGCACGCTACCAGGTGACCGGAATGTATGTTCCGGGAGGAAAGACCAAGACCCTGACACTGAATCTGGAACCGGAAAAGGGCGTCGGTCCCGGGCAGTATGTATTCCAGTTCGAAGCGAAAACGGCGGACAGCCGGTTCGCCTCCGCGCACACGCTGAACGTGAACGTGCAGGAGCGGAAGGTCGGTGCGGACAACATCCAGGTCAACGCCGCCTACCCGGTTCTCCGGGGACAGACCGATTCCAAGTTCGAATTCTCGCTGGAAGTGCTGAACAAAAGCGAGATGGAGCGGACCTTCAACCTCTCCGCCGTCGGTCCGGAGAAATGGGAAATCAATTTCAAACCCGCCTACGAGCAGAAGCAAATCTCCAGCATCCGCGTAAAAGAGGGCCAGAGCCAGACCGTGGCCGTCGAGGTCACGCCGGCGCAGAACGCCGCCGCCAAAGAGTATCCGGTCCTCGTCGGGATCAGCTCCGGCGAAAGCAGGGCCGAGGTCAAGCTCACGGTTGTTCTCACGGGCACCTACCGGCTGGATGCTGGAACGCCCAACGGGATCTTGTCGCTTGAGGCCTATGCCGGAAAGCCGGTCACCTTTTCGCTGTTCGTGAAAAATACGGGGTCCGCCCCGAACCGAAATGTCAACTTCTCCTCCTTCAAGCCGGAGAACTGGGAGACCACCTTCAAGCCGGAGAAGATCGACGTCCTCGCGCCCGGCGAGATGAAGCAGGTCGAGGTCACGATCAAGCCCGGGCCGCAGTCCCTGGTCGGCGACTATTCCGTGGGCGTGATGACGAACGGCGAAAAGGCGGACAAGACGGTGGAAATGCGGGTCACGGTGAAGGCCTCCTCCGCGTGGGGCTGGATTGGAATCGGGCTGATTCTCCTCGTGATCGCGGGGTTGAGTTTCCTGTTCATCAAGATGGGGAGACGCTGAAGTGGAAAAAGAGATCGTGATCCGGACGGAAGAGCTGACCAAACGTTACGGAAAGCAGACGGCCGTGGATCGCCTGAGCCTCGAGGTGACGGAGGGAGAGGTCTTCGGGTTTCTGGGGCCGAATGGCGCCGGAAAGACCACGACCATGCTGATGCTTCTGGGCTTGACCGAACCGACCTCCGGAACGGTCCGGGTCTGCGGATATGACCCGGCCCGGGATCCGCTGAAGGTGAAGGAGTTGATCGGCTACCTGCCGGAGAACGTCGGTTTTTACGAAGACATGGATGCGCGGCAGAACCTCCGCTATATCGCCCGTCTGAACCGGGTTCCGGATGCGGTTTCGACAGGGCGAATCGACCGGCTCCTCGATCAGGTCGATCTGGCGAAGGAGTCGGACAAGAAAGTGGGCTCCTATTCGAAGGGGATGAGGCAGCGTCTGGGGATCGCCGAAGTTCTGGTCAAGGAGCCGAAAGTGCTCTTTCTCGACGAGCCGACCATCGGCCTCGACCCCGATGGGACGAACCGGATGCTGGACCTGATCCGCGGTCTCAGCCGCAAGCGGCGGATGACGATCTTTTTCTCGTCCCACCTGCTCGAACAGGTCCAGCGGATCTCGGATAGGATCGGGATCATGATCCGAGGGAAACTTGTCGCCGCCGGTCCGCTCGCGGAACTGGCGCAGAGAAGCCTCGGCCTGGAGGCCGGGGAGTCCTACACCCTCGAAGAGATCTACATGAAATATTTCAAGGAGGCGTGACGTTGGACGGGATCTTCGCGATATACCGGAAGGAAATGGAGGACCACTTCAGCAGCATGCGGTTCCTGCTGATCACGGCGCTGATTGTCATGGTCGGGGTGATTATCGCCTCGATGGTCGGCATGTCCATTCAGGAGGAGCTCAAGGGGATGGCCAAACCCGACTTCATCTTCCTGCTGCTGTTCACCTCCACGGGAAAGCTCTTCTCGTTCGTCCAGTTCATCGGTTTTTTCGGTCCTCTGATCGGAATCATCCTCGGATTTGATGCGATCAACCGGGAGCGGACCGGCCGGACGCTGAGCAAGTTGGTTGCCCAGCCGATTTACAGGGATGCGATCATCAACGGGAAGTTTCTGGCCGGCGTGACGATGATCACGATCGTCATGGTGTCGCTGGTGCTGATCATCGCCGGGCTGGGCATTCGACTGATCGGTGTGGTCCCGGGGGTGGAGGAGGTTGGAAGGCTTCTGATCTACCTCGTTCTGAGTATCCTCTATATCTCGTTCTGGCTGGGGGCGGCGATCCTCTTTTCGGTCGTTTTCCGCAGCACGGCGACCTCGGCCCTGGCGTCCCTCGCCGTCTGGATCGGCCTCTCTTTCTTCGTCGGACTCGGCGGGAGCCTGCTTGCGGATGCGGTCGCGCCGATGACGCAGACAGCCGACATGCAGCAGGCGGCGGACTCTTTCCTGAAGAATGCGGAGGTCCAGAGGGTGGCTTCGCTGATGTCCCCGGCAACGCTATACGGGGATGCGACCTCGACGATCCTCGACCCTCTCCGGAAGACGCCCCGCTCCTTCGTGCTGATGGGACCGATGGAGCGGCTGTCGCTCTCCCGGTTCCAGAACCCGCTTCCGCTGCCGCAGAGTGTCGTGATCGTGGCGCCCTTTTTGATCTCGATCATCGCGATCACCTTCCTGTGCTTCGGGATCTGTTACGCCATTTTCATGCGCCAGGAAATCCGATCGACGTAGGTTCGCCACTCGATGTTAAAAAGCCCAGAATCTCGAACGCGCCTTACCCGAATAAATCGTTCAGCATTTTCAGGTCGTCGTACAGATGCCGGGTGATCAGGAATTTCTTCCGGACCATTTCCCTGCCGTTGGTGCCCAGGCGTTTGGCCTCCGCAGGATTTTCCAGGATGGAAATGATTCGTGCGGCGCCGGTCTTGATATCGGTTGGATCGATCAGATACCCGGTTTCTCCGTCCGCCATCTGAAGCGGAATCCCGCCTACGTTTGAGGCGACGACCGGCTTCTCCTTCCAGAGTGCCTCGGTAACGGTGAGGCCGAATCCTTCCCGGATGGACTTTTGAATGACCACCGAGGAGATTCGCTGCAGGGCATTCACCAGAATGTTGTCTTCCACGGTCAGCAGGATCACATCGCGCTTCGCGACATGGTTGTTGGCCCTCTGCAATATCTTTTGGTAGATCTGGATGCCCTCGGGATCATCCGCAGCCATGCTGCCGCACAGGACAAGCCTGCAATCGATCCTTGCCTTAACGAGCTTGAACATCTCGATAACGTTGGCCGGATCCTTCCATTTGTCGAAGCGAGAGATCTGCGTCAAGATCGGCTTGTCGGTCGGCACGGCGTATTTTTTGAGGGTTCTCATGATGAGATCCTTCGAGATCTCTTTGTTTTTCGACGAAAGCGGGTCGATCACCGGATGAATGACCGAATAATCCATCGGAAGGTCTTCCTTCATGTATCGGCAATCGGATACGATCACGCGGTCGTAGCGAAGAATGAATCCCTTGAGGTAATCCCAGAGCTGTGGGTTGGGCCGTGAAAGATCGACATGACAGCGCCAGATCCACGGCTGTTTTCGCTTGTAGAATCGAATGAGGGGGAGCGGCTGAGGATCGTGGATGATGACGCAATCGGCATCGATTTGGCAGTATGACGCGAAATCTTGATTGTTCTGGATATACAGGGTCTTTTTGATATCGCTCAAATTGATCGGGTCTCCCTGGATCGCGTTATGGAATTTCTTGGTAATGGTAAAAAACTCCGGGGTGCCGCGCAGGATCCGCCAGTCGACCGATACGCCGACATCGTTCATGAGCGGGATCAGAGAATACAGCATCTCGGCCACGCCGCCTCCATAATAAGTGGAGTTGATGTGAAGGACTCGCAACCCATACAGATTTTTGGCCATCTTCACAATGTCGGAAATCACCTTGTCTCCGACGATGCCTCGGTATTCATCGATTGCGCGCATGAACAGCCTCCGTAAATTCGTTCAATAAGGATCGGATGTCTGAATAGACATTCACATTGTATCGGGCCTTGGAAATCTGTGTCCCCACTTTGATGGAAAAGGTCCCCTTCGGCAGGGCCGCGAACAGATCCTCATCGGTCCAATCGTCTCCCGCCGCGAAGAGGAAGGAAAAGGAGGCCGAGTGAAAGAATCGCTGATAGAAGGCCCCCTTGCTGATTCCGGTCGATCGAATCTCCACACACTTGTTTCCGGGCAGGATATGCGTGCGGAGGTTGGTGGTCAGGTTGGAGAGCATATCGATCAGTTCATGTGCGGCGTAGGAAGCCGACTCGCTTTCCGCTTTGCGGTAATGCCATACCAGAGAGAAATCCTTCTCCTCGATGAACGACAGAGGGATTCTGTCCACATACAGGTTCAGAAGGGGGCGGATCTCCTTCTTCCATGCATCGCTGGGAGGGATGATGGTCGGTTCCCAATCCTCGGAGGGAGAACGCTTCACCCAGCCGCCATGTTCGGCGACCAAAATAGCGTTTGTTTCCTTGAACCACGTTCCCAGGGTGCCTCTGTCCCGGCCGCTGACGATCACCAGCGTGGTTTGCGGAATGGCCGTGAGTTGATTCAGTGTGATCAACAACTCTTCGTCCGGAACGGCCCTGTCAGGTTCATCGGCAAAAGGGACGAGAGTACCGTCGTAATCGATCAGAATCAGACGGTTTTGCGCAATCCCAAATTGGGTGACCATGTTCGCGCGCGATGCGGCATCGAGATGCCTCACCCCAAGTTCCTCCGAGATCTTCCGGATCTCCCGCAATCTGGTCAAGAAACGATGGATCCACCGTTCGATATTGTGGGTTTTCAGCCGTTCTCGCATGGAACGGTTGCGACGTTGCTGCTCTTCAGGCGGCATCGTCAGGGCATGGTGCAGCCCTTCGCAGATTTCCTCCTCGCTATTGGGATTGACCTGGATGGATTCCACCAATTCCTTTGCAGATCCGGCCATTTCGCTGAGAATCAGCACGCCGGTGTTGTCCTGTTTGACGGCCAGGTATTCTTTTGCAATGAGATTCATACCGTCCCGGAGCGGTGTGATGAGGGCGACATCGGCGATGTCGTATAGGCCGATCAACTCGCCGAAGGTGAGCGATCGATAAATGTAGCTGATCGGGGTCCAGTTGAGCATTCCGAATTCGCTGTTGATATTGCCTACGCATTCATCGATTTCCCGCTTGAGTGCGGCGTATCGTTCGACCCGTTCCCGGGATGGAACCACGACGAGCACGAATATGATCCTCTCGCGCCATTGCGGATACCGCCGGAAAAACAGCCGGATTGCGCGGAGGCTTTGCGGAATGCCTTTCGTATAATCCAGGCGGGAAACGTTGAACACGGTCTTGCGTGTGTCCGTTTGGCGGATCTTTTCGATTTCCCTTTGGAGTGAAGGATTGTTCACAGCCGTCGAATACTTTGCAAAGTCGATCCCCATGGGGAATACATCGGCCTGTAAAGCGCGTTTGCCGTCCATAATCTGACCGAGATGGTTGTCTATTCCCAGTGTCCGACGCACGCAGCCGAGAAATGCCTGTGCGTAGTCATGCGTATGAAAACCGATCAGGTCCAAGTTGAGCATGCTTTCCAGGATTTCCCGGTGCTGAGGCATGAGGCGAAAGATGTCGTATTGCGGGAAGGGGATATGGAGGAAGAATCCCATTGCGGCGTCGGGAAGATGTTCCCGAAGATACCGTGAGACCAGCAGGAGGTGATAATCGTGGATCCATATCGTGTCGCCGGACCTGTAAAACTCGAGGACCTTACGGCTGAAGAGTTCATTGGCTTTTTTGTAAGCTTCCCATTCGACCGAAGAATACTTGGCGTTGCTTGGAAGGGAGTGAAATATGGGCCAGAGGGTCCGGTTTGAAAAACCCTCGTAATAGCGATCCGAGACCTGTTCGGACATAAAAACGGGATGAAAGTTATAGGCCTCCGTGAGTTTTTCGCTGATGGCCTGACGGTCGTCCTTTGCGACAAATCCCGGCCAACCGATCCACAGGGTCTCGTACTCGTCATGCAACAAGAGAAGCCCGCTGACCAATCCCCCGCTGCTGGGCGTCACTTCAGGAATTCCCTCACGATACCGGATCGTCACCGGGAGCCGGTTGGAGACGATCAAAATCCTTTTTTTATGGAGGACATTCATTCCTGTCTTCCCTTCCGGGACCAAGGGATCCGATAAGAGTCATGGTTTTCCGAGCTTTGTTCATCGGTTGGAGAAGATCCATACTGGAAAGCATGTCCGTATTTCCGTCCCCTCAATAAACGACCATCGGTTGAGGAGGGGTTGGCTAATCCCGATCTATGTGGATTCCCGAACCGGCTTTCGCTGCGCATCGCAAACCTCCATATTCGAGAAGTAGGAATCCATCCGGTCCCGGAGCACACGGAAAGCCGCCAGCTCTTTGCGGGGGATGGGCCAGCCCTCGGGAATTTTTATCTTCAGAGGATTGACGCATCGATCCCCGACTCTGAGTTCGTAGTGGAGATGGGGCCCTGTGGCAAGACCGGTTGACCCGACATGGCCGATCACCTGCCCCTGCACCACGCGCCTTCCTTTTTTGATCCCCCTGGTAATTTTCGATAAATGGCCGTAGCAGGTTTTCCAGCCATTGGGATGCCTGATGATAACCATTTTTCCGTAGGAGCCTTTTCTGCCTGCAAACAGGACCGTTCCATCGCCGACACTGGAAACAGGGGTCCCGTGTGCTGCAGCGTAATCGATGCCATGATGGGGCCTTCTGATTTTGAGAATGGGATGAAAACGATCTTTGGAGAAACCGGAACTGATTCGCCTGAAATTGAGAGGCGTTTTAAGCAAGGCCTTTCGCAGTGCTTTTCCGTCCTCGTCGTAATAATCGGATTTGCCGTTATGATTGAAGCGGTAAGCCTTGAAGATTTCGCCGTTGTTTATAAAATCGGCGGCAACAATATTACCATACCTTATGAATGTCTCGCCGTGAAATAAACCTTCGACGATCATACGATAGAAATCGTTCTTGCGCAGATCCGCCGTAAAATCGATTTGACAGGCGAAGACATCCGTAAGCTGCAAAGCCAGCAGCAGATGTTCGCGGTCCGGACCGATGGAGGAGATCAGGTTATCCTTGATGGTTCCTGATAAAGCCACAAGCTTTTTTTGATAGGAGATATCGACCTTTTCCGCATGATAACCCGTTGCGTTTTTCCGGATTTTCAAAAGAGAATCCTGACTGATCCGGTAGACGAAAGAATGGACGCGATTCTGACCGTCAACAGTCACCGTGTAAGACCGTCCGGGATGGACTGTGCGCAACGGGTGAACCTTGGCCGCCACTTCCCGCATTGCGAAAAGCTCCTGGATGTCGAGGCCGTGCTTGGTGAAAATGGTCAGGAAAGTCTCCCCTTTCAGGACACTGTCCTGAATGGCCCGGAGTTCCGGCATGACCGGGGAAGCGTTTTGTTCGGTATCGCCCTGAAACGACGGAATGATTTTAAGGCCCAGACACGTTACGACCAAAACCGCCAGGGCCAATAGCAGCGCTCTTCTTCTTTTCAAACGTCAAAACCTCATCAACGAATCCCTACGGGAATAGGGAATGTTTCCATCTCAATTTCTTTCTGTGGATCCTGCCCTTGTCGCAGCCGATCGGGCGCAAGCCCTCAGTACTTGGCTCTGATACGCTTGAGGGTATCGAGGTATTCCCCTTTGCTGGACAGGTTTGCCGCGTCTTTCAGATCCCTCATCAGAACGTCAAGCGGCGGCCGGATATCGAGCCCAAGATGGTTGAGCCTGCGCCGGTTGGCCTGATCCAGAATGAGGATGCAGTAATACTGGGTCAGCATCCTCACCCGGGAATCCCGCCGTATGAGGTAGGAACTTCCGCCCAGCGTATTGAGAAAGAATACGGCATAGGGGTAGACAGCCTTCAGGGATACCTGCAGCGCAGGGCCGTCCGGCCTGCACCTCTCCTCCAAGTCCATGGCCTGATAGAGAATCGCGAAGGAGGACTCCGCGATGTTCGTTTCCTTTCGGAGGATGTCCCGCAACAGCAGGACATCCTTTTTTCCCAGGACCCGGTAGAAGTGTGCCTTATTCTGGAGAACCCGCAGGATATCGTCCGTTTCCTGTTGCACGGACGGCGGTTTTTCAATCAAACGGACCAGAAGGCTCTTGAAGTGTTCGAAACTCCCTCCCTTGAGCCGGAGGGATGCGATATAATCCTGCCGGTCCAGGTAGGCGAAAAGCGCTTGGAGCTTTTCCCGACTCTCCTTGCAAACGTCTTCCGCCGCCGGCATGCGATCCGCCGCCGGTGGTTGTACCCCGGGTACGACCGTGGAAACGGGACCGAGGATATCGGCTGTTTTTTCCGCCGGTCTCGTACCGCCTCTGTCCCGGCCCCAATAGAAGTATGCCGCCAGTCCCAGAACGATGATCAGCACGACGACCAGAATCTTTTTGATGGGTGCCCTCGGTTTGGTGTCCATCCTGTTACCCCCCATGGATGACCATTGATGGTCTTGTGCTGCAAATGGTTTCTCTGTTTTTGCTGCGCTTTCCCTGTTCCGTCGGCCGGCTCGACTCCGGTGAAAGAATAAGTTGCGGTGAAATTTCCTGTACCCCGAGGATATGAACCAGTTCGTCCAAGCTTACGGATATACCCCTCAGCTTCGTGAGCGACAGAACCTCCAATTTGGTCACCAATAAATGCTGTGCAACATTCGGTGCTTTGGCCAATATCTCTTTGCCGGCATCCGTCAGTTCTATTTTCACAACTCGCCTGTCTTTGTTGGTGCGTATCCTTTGGATGAGACCCTGCAATTCAAGGCGATTCAGTATTCCAACCACGGTAGCGGGCTGAATGTACATTTTGGCGGCCAGATCGGATACCCTGACCGAAGAGAGTTCCCCGATCAGCTTGATGGCCCATAACTGAGGCCCGGTCAGACCGGTTTCGCGTTTTGACTTTTTTGAATGTTCATGGATGACCTGAAATACTCTCCGGATATCATTAATAATTTGTGTAATCACCG
>JAXDCM010000259.1:0-5295 GCA_034677965.1 Syntrophales bacterium | reverse complement strand
CGGTGATTTTCGGCCTTTCTTACGGCGGGGCCATCATCGTGGAGGAGGCCAAAAGCGGCCACCTCAGCCGCGACGATCTGGAGCTCCTCCACCTTTCGATAGGGGTGAACCATTCCATGGTCGAGGATCCGCCTCTTTTTCTGCCGCTGGGGATCCACCCGTTCTGGCTTTACGTGCCCCGTCTCGTGATGGCGATCCTCATTGTCCGGCTTGTGCGCCTCCACCAGAGATTTGTCCGCCGTCCTATACGAATCGGCTAAAGCCAAAACCTTTTGCGGACAGAAAAGGTCTCCTTGCCCCCGCAACGGATTTCTGCTATGGATTTTTCGAAGAGAAACGTTGTTCAACCCGGACATCGATGCCTGGCACAATGAGGAGGCGCGGGGTCGAAATGATACGGCATGCGGAGCTGCCGAAATGGTAAAGGGTGTCGGGCACAAAAGGGGTCCGCATCGCCGTGGATGCCTCCCGAACATGCGAGAGGGGGACAGGTGCTATGATCTACAGTGAGGAGTTCGAGACACTGCCGCGAGAGGTTTTGGAAGCCCTTCAGCTCAAAAGGCTCAAGCAGGTCGTCCAGCGCGTCTACCATACCGTCGGATTTTATCGAAAGGCCTTCGACAAGGCGGGTGTGACGCCTGACGACATCAAATCCCTGGACGATCTCCGGAGGTTCCCGTTCACGACCAAGCAGGATCTCCGTGAAAATTATCCGTTCGGCATGTTCGCCGTCCCGATGAGCAGCATTGTCCGCCTCCATGCATCTTCCGGAACGACCGGCCGCTCGACCGTCGTCGGCTACACGAAGCGCGACATCGAAACCTGGTCGGAGCTGATGGCGCGCTGTTTCGTCGCCGCGGGGGTCACGAAAAACGACATCATCCACAACGCCTATGGCTATGGCCTGTTCACCGGGGGACTGGGGGCCCATTACGGCGCGGAGAAACTGGGCGCGAGCGTGATCCCGATGTCCGGGGGCAACACGAAGCGGCAGATCATGATCCTCCAGGATTTCGGCCCGACGGCGATCTGCTGCACCCCCTCCTACGCGCTGAACCTCGCCGAACAGGGAAAGGCGATGGGCATCGAGATGAGGTCCCTGAAGCTCCGGGTCGGCGTCTTCGGCGCGGAACCCTGGAGCGACAAGATGCGGCAGGAGATCGAGAACGTTTTGGGAATCACGGCGCTGAACATCTATGGCCTGTCGGAAATCATGGGTCCCGGGGTTGCGATGGAGTGCATCGAGGGCCGCAACGGGATGCATATCTTCGAAGACCACTTCCTGGTCGAAACGATCCATCCCGATACCGGCGAGGTTCTGCCGCCGGGCGAGTCCGGGGAGCTCGTTTTCACGACGATCACCAAGGAAGCCTTCCCGCTCATCCGCTTCCGCACCCGGGACATCTCCCGCCTGTTGACGGAACCCTGCCGCTGCGGCCGCACGCTCCATCGGATGGACCGCGTCACGGGACGCAGCGACGACATGCTGATCATCCGCGGCGTCAATGTCTTCCCCTCACAGATCGAGGCGGTCCTCCTGGCCATCGAGGGCGTGGAACCGCAATATCAGCTCATCGTGGACCGCGCCGGAAATCTCGACACCCTGGAAATCCAGGTCGAGGTCGGCGAACAGATCTTTGCCAACGCGGATGAAGTCAAGGTTCTGCAGAACATGGAACGGCGGATCGTCAAGGACATCAAGGACTATCTCGGGGTTACCGCCAAGGTGAAACTGGTGGAGCCCAAAACGATCCAGAGGTTGGAGGGGAAGTCGAGCCGGGTTCTGGACAAGCGCAGGATCTGATCCTGAAGGAAAGGGGGCAACCGATGAAGGTCGAACAGATTTCCATATTCCTGGAGAACAGGCCTGGCAGTCTCGAGCAGGTCTCGAAGATTTTGAAGGAGGCCGGGATCAACATCCGCACCCTGACGCTGGCGGACACCTCCGATTTCGGCATCCTGCGCATGATCGTCAATGATGTGGAAACGACATCCCGCGTCCTGAAGGAAAACGGCTTCCGGGTCAGCCGGACAAACGTCGTGGCCGTTGAGGTTCCGGACCGTCCGGGCGGGCTCCACGGGATTCTCGAGGTCCTCGCCAAAAACGAAATCAGCGTGGAGTATCTCTACGCGTTCGTGGAGCGCAGCGGCGAGAACGCCGTGCTGATTTTCCGGTTCGACGCGCCGGACAAGGCGATCGAAATTCTCAAGCAAAACAACCTGAACGTTCTGCCGGGAGAGAAACTCTACGCGCTGTAGAAATTCGATACGGCTTCCGGCCGGGCTTCAAACAACCAAACCACAACAACCCCGCATCCTGAAGAGGATGCGGGGTTTTTTGATTTGCACCCGGGGTGGTCCTATGTCATCGGCCCTGCCCGGACGGTGCGCGAGCCGAAAACGTTCCGGTTCAGCGGACGGTCGATTGACCGTCCGCTGAACCGGTTCTTGCAGCAATCACGCAAGGTCGAAGCGGTCCAGGTTCATCACCTTGTTCCACGCGCCCACGAAGTCGTGCAGGAACTTCTCCTGGCCGTCCGCACAGGCATAAACCTCCGCCAGGGCCCGGAGCTGGGAATTCGCGCCGAAGATGAGGTCCACGCGGGTGGCGGTCCACTTGAGCTCGCCGGTCCTGCGGTCGCGCCCTTCAAACACGTCCCCGTCCTTGGAAGCCGATTTCCATTCCGTACCCATATCGAGAAGGTTCACGAAAAAGTCGTTCGTGAGCGCCCCCGGCCGCCGGGTGAAAACGCCGTGCTTGGAGCCGCCGACGTTCGCACCCAGGACGCGCATCCCGCCCAGGAGCACCGTCATCTCCGGTGCGGTCAGGGTGAGGAGCTGCGCCTTGTCCACCAGCATCTCCTCGGCCGATACGGCGTACTTCGCCTTCAGGTAGTTGCGGAACCCGTCCGCCTTCGGTTCGAGCACGGCGAAGGAAACCGCGTCGGTCTGCTCCTGCGAGGCATCCATGCGTCCCGGCGTGAAGGGTACGGTCATGGCGTGACCCGCGTTCTTCGCCGCCTGCTCGACACCGGCGCATCCGGCCAGAACGATCAGATCGGCAAGCGAAACCTTCTTGCCTCCGGAGGCCGCGCTGTTGAAGTCCTTCTGGATTCCCTCCAGGGCCTTGAGCACCTTTGCCAGCCGGTCAGGCTCGTTGACCTTCCATCCCTTCTGCGGCGCCAGCCGAATCCGGGCCCCGTTGGCCCCGCCCCGCATATCGGAACCGCGGAAGGTGGAGGCCGAAGCCCAGGCGGTTGAGACCAGTTCCGAGACGGTCAGGCCGGAAGCCAGGATCTTGGCCTTGAGGGCGGCGATGTCCTTGTCGCCGATCAATTTGTGATTGACGGCCGGGATGGGATCCTGCCAGATCAGTTCCTCTGCCGGGACCTCCGGACCGAGGTAACGCGAACGGGGGCCCATGTCGCGGTGGGTCAGCTTGAACCATGCCCGGGCAAAGGCATCGGCAAACTCCTCCGGGTGTGCCAAATAGCGCCTGGCGATCTTTTCGTACACAGGATCAAACTTGAAGGAAAGGTCGGCCGTGGTCATCATGGGGCGGCGTTTTTTGGACGGATCATGGGCATCCACCACCATATCCTCTTCTTCCACGTCTTTTGCCAGCCAGATATAGGCCCCTGCCGGACTCTTGAGTAGCTCCCACTCGTATTTGAACAGCACCTTCAGATAGCCCATGTCCCATTTCGTCGGGTTGGGCTTCCAGGCGCCCTCGAGGCCGCTGCCGATCGTGTCGCCCCCCTTGCCGCTACGGAAGCTGCTCTTCCAGCCGAGCCCCTGCTGTTCGATGGGCGCGGCTTCAGGCTCGGGCCCCACGTGGGTCGCCGGTCCCGCGCCATGGCATTTGCCGAAGGTGTGCCCCCCGGCAACGAGGGCGACGGTCTCTTCGTCATTCATGGCCATGCGGGCGAAGGTCTGACGGACATCTTTTGCGGAAGCCGCGGGGATCGGCTGGCCGTCCGGACCTTCCGGGTTCACGTAGATGAGGCCCATCTGCACCGCCGCCAGGGGGTTTTCCAGATCCCTCTCGCCGGAGTAGCGGCTCTTGGGTTTGTCGCTGGTGGCCAGCCATTCCTCTTCGGAGCCCCAGTAGACGTCCTCTTCCGGCTCCCAGACGTCCACGCGCCCGCCGGCGAAGCCGAAGGTCTTGAACCCCATCGACTCCATGGCGCAGTTGCCGGCGAGGATCATCAGGTCGCCCCAGGAGAGTTTCTTGCCGTATTTCTGTTTGATCGGCCAGAGGAGGCGGCGCGCCTTGTCGAGGTTCACGTTGTCGGGCCAACTGTTCAGCGGCGCCAGGCGCTGGTTGCCGGTCCCGGCCCCGCCGCGGCCGTCGCCCATGCGGTAGGTGCCCGCGCTGTGCCAGGCCATGCGGATGAAGAGCCCGCCGTAATGACCCCAGTCGGCCGGCCACCACTCCTGGGAGTCGGTCATCAGCGCATAGAGGTCCTTCTTCACCGCTGCCAGGTCAAGCTTCTTGAACTCCTCGGCGTAGTTGAAAGCCTCGCCCATCGGGTTGCTCTTCTTGTCCTGCTGATGAAGAATCCGGAGGTTCAACTGGTTCGGCCACCAGTCCCGGTTCGACATGCCACGGCCGGAAATGGGTCTGCTTGTCTTGCCCGTCACCGGGCACTTGCTCTCTTCCGTCATGATTTATTCTCCTTTCATCCAAATTTTTGATTGGTTTATGGATTAACTCTCTTGTGAAAACGGAGATTCAGGTCGTCAAAGGGAAGCCTGCATTGGACCAGGCAAACGTCCCGCCGGCAAGAGACTTGACTTTTGAAAATCCGGCCTTGCGTAAAATGCTGGCAGCGATATTGGCACGGTAACCGCTGCGGCAGTGGACAACAAGTTCCTCGTCCTGCTTTGCCGCAGGCAAGCGATTTTCCAGAATCTCGGAAAGAGGAAAATGTTCCGCTTGCTCAATGTGACCGCTTTCCCACTCGGATGGCGTGCGCACGTCAATGATGCGAATGCCTCCCTTTTTCAGACGCTCGGCCAGTTGCTGCGGAGAGGTCTGCTCCAGCTGATCCACCGGTCTTCCGCTCATCAGCCACGCCATAATGCCCCCGGAAAGATAGCCGAATATGAGATCATATCCGATCCGGTGCAGCTCCGTCACCATCCGGTCATAGTCGCCCGGTTCGTCGACCACCAGAATGATTTCGGAATGGGGATCCACCACCATGCCGACCCAGTTGGCCAACTGTTTCTCAAACCCGATGTTGATGCTTCCTGGAATATGAAACCCTCCAAAAGCGGCAGAGTTCCGGA
>JAXDCM010000258.1:0-8793 GCA_034677965.1 Syntrophales bacterium | reverse complement strand
GAGCGGTCGGCAAAAAACCATTGTCATTGTTCGCGACATCACCGAACGAAATCGAGCGGAAGAGGCACTCAAGGAACGGGATGCCCGTTACCGGAAACTGTTCTCCGAGGTCCCCGGAATGATCTATCAGTTCCTGAGGAGACCGGACGGGACCTATTGTGTTCCATACACGACGGACGCCATAAAGGATGTTTTCGGTTGCCTGCCTCAGGACGTCCGGGAGGATTATTCTCCGATCGCGAAGGTCATCCTGCCCGATGATTTGAAAGAGGTGATCCGGTCGATAGAATCTTCCGCAGAACAGATGTCGATCTGGCAATGTGAATTTCGCGTGCAGATCCCCGGTCAACCCGTCCGATGGATATTGGGCCATTCCACACCCGAGAGCCTGGCGGACGGCGGCACCCTGTGGCATGGATTCATAACGGACATCACCAAGCGCAAGCGGGATGAGGAGGAACTGCGGAAGAGCGAAGAAAGTTTCCAGGACCTGTTCAATGAGGCGCCTGTGGGTTATTTCGAGTATGATATCTGGGGCCGCATCGACCGTGTGAACCACACCTGTTTGGAGATGCTGGGCTATCAACGCGAGGAAATGGTCGGTCAACCCGCCTGGGAGTTTATTCAGGACGAAAGGGCCCGGCAGCAGATCCGGGAAAAGCTGGCCGGCACGTTGGCGCCTTTCAAAGGAGTGGAGCGGTTGTACCGCCGAAAGGACGGCTCCCTGCTGCCGGTTCTGGTTCAGGATCGATTGTTTCGGGATGAGCAGGGACGAATCCAGGGGATTCGTTGCGCCGTCCAGGACATCACCGAGCTCAAGCGGGCAGCGGAGGCGCTGGCGGAAAGCGAAAAGAAATACCGGTTCATCACGGAAAAGATGACGGATATCATTTATATGCAGGACATGAATCTGAGAACTCTCTATGTGAGCCCGTCGATCGAGGGCGTGCTCGGATTCACCCCGGAAGAACGCATGGAGCAGGATGTTCTGCAACAGTTGACGCCGGAATCGATGTCCGTCGCGCTGGATGTAATGGCGAAGGAACTTGCATTGGAGCAACAGGGTCAAGCCGACCCTGACAGGAAAATCACCATTGAACTGGAGTTCTGTCACAAGGACGGCTCCACCCGTTGGATGGAGAACGTCATCAGCGGAATCCGAGATGATCGGGGAACGCTGATCGGATTGCACGGGGTATGCAGAGACATCACCCATAAAAAAATGGCCGAGGAGGCGTTGGAAAGCGAGCGTCGGCTTCTGCAAAGTGTAATCAACAACATTCCCGATCGGATCTATGCCAAGGATGCGGAGAGCCGATTCATCCTCTGCAACGAGGCGCTGATTCTCCGTATGGGAAGAACCCGTATGGACGAGATTTTGGGCAAGACGGACTTCGACTTTCTCCCTCGGGAGGTTGCGCAACGATTCTACGAGGACGAACAGGAGATCCTCCAGTCCGGCAAGCCGATGATCAACCGGGAGGAACCTCTGGCGACCGAGGACGGAAAGATTACACGATGGAATTTGGCAACCAAGGTCCCCCTGCTGGACAGGGAAGGAAATCGAATCGGGATTGTGGGCGTGGGCCGGGAAATCACCGATCTCAAACAGGCCCAGGAAAATCTGCAAACAGCGAGAGAACAGTTGCTTCAGGCGGAAAGGTTGGCTTCCATCGGCAGGTTGTCCGCCGGGGTGGCCCATGAGATCCTCAACCCGGTGAATATTATCTCGCTGGAACTGCAGTTGCTGACGGCAAAGGGGGATTTGCCCCTTGACGTTCTGAAGGAATTGAAGATCTGCATGGCTCAAATTGAGCGCATTGTCCGAATCACGAAAGATCTCAAACAGCTTTCCCGATTTCCTTCGGGGAAAACGGTCATGGCAGACATCAATGACACCATCGCCCATATTATGAATATGTATGCGACTCAATTGAAGATAGAGAAGATCGAAGCAAAGATGCAATTCCAGCCCGATTTGCCGATGATCTCCATGGACAAGGGAAAGATTGAGCAGGTGATCCTGAATCTGGTCACAAACGCCGTGGATGCCATGGAGGGGAAAGGGAAGAAGGTGCTGCGCATCAGAACGGAGCGGGAGAGGACGGGCGGGTCGGATTTCTTGAAAATCACCGTCGCCGACAACGGCAAGGGGATCAGCAACGAGAATTTGGCCAAAATCTATGATCCGTTTTTTACCACCAAGGAACCCGGGAAGGGGACCGGGCTGGGGCTTTCCATCTCCTACGGGATCGTCCAGGAGCATGGCGGGATGGTCTGGGCGGCCAACAACGAGTGGGGCGGCGCCTCTTTTTATGTCAGGCTGCCCGTTAAAACGGATGTTTAGAAAACACTACTGAAAAGGGAGGTTGTCGTTATGGGGAAAATCCTGATCGTCGATGATGAAGCCCATGTGATCAGATTATTGCGGGATTATCTCACATCGAAAAATTATGAGGTGTACACCGCAACGAACGGACTTGAGGCCATAGAAAAGGTCAAGGAGGTGATGCCCCATATCGTATTTCTGGACATTATCATGCCCGGCCTGGGCGGCATCGAGACCATGCGGGAGATCAAAAAAATCAATCCCAAAATCTGGGTGGCCATGGTGACCGCGGTTGTGGATGAGGAGGTGGCCAAAAGATTGCTCCATTTGGGCGCCGATGACTATATCGTCAAACCGATTCATCTCGAGTTCATCGGAACGTATGTAATGGTCAAATTGATTCAGCTTCTGAATTAAGGATCTGAAACGACGGTGGATGCCTATGAAAAAGCTACTGGTGATCGACGACGAAGAATATTTCTGCCGCGCCGTCAAAAAAGCGATCGAGATGAAGCGGGATCTCCAGGTGTTGACGGCCACGAGGGGGGATGAGGGATTGCGGTTGGCCAGGACTCAAAAACCGGATTTGATCCTGCTCGATATCGTGATGCCCGGCATGATGGGCACACAGGTCGCCGAGGAATTATTGCAGGATCCCGACACGGCCTCCATTCCCGTCATCTTTGTGACGGCGATAGTCAAGAAAGAAGAAGCCGAAAGGGAGATGGGCTTCTTGGGCGGCCGAATGTTCATTGCCAAGCCCGTTGTCGTTGACGAGCTGTTGAAAAAGATCGATTCGTTGCTGTCGTCACAGTGAACGGCCGGGATCCTTTCAATATCCGTCAAAAGTCATTGAATGGAGGGTGCAGACCGCACCGGGAAAGGCCGGTACACGGGGATTGAATGTGCCGGGGTTGCCCTGTTCGCTGATTGACGTTCCCCGCGTTCAGACGGCGACCTTCGTAAATCGAATCTCCCGAGTGAGATGGTTCACCCTTCCTTTACGAACTGGTCTCTCCCCGCGCCGCAGACAGGGCAGACCCAGCCCTCCGGAAGGTCTTCAAACCGCGTTCCCGGAGGCACATTCCCTTCCGGATCTCCCTTTTCCGGGTCGTAAACGTAACCGCAGACCGAACAGGTGTATCGCGCGGCCTTTACGGCTGGGATTTCGGCGGTCTTTGGGGGTTCCGCCTGCTGGTAGGTCGGAGCGTTCTTCGGGGACTTTCCGCCCTTGACCGTGTGGTAATAGGCATAGGTCATCGGCTGCGCCGTGCCCAGGACATCGCACTCGACCACCCGGCCGAGAAAAATCGTATGGGTTCCGCAGTCCATCTCCCCAACGACTTCCGCCTCGATAAAGGCGATCGCGTGGTCGGTGACGATCGGAATCCCGGTCTTTCCGACCTGGGTGCCGATGCCCTCGAACTTGTCTATGTCCCGGCCGCATTTGAAACCGAACCGGCCGATCATCGTCATCGGGGTCGCCTCTTCCAGGATCGAAACGGCGAACCGGCGGCTGGACGATATGTGCTCGTGGGTGAAATTCTGCTTGTTGATGCTCACCGCCACGGTGGGCGGATCCGAGGTGACCTGGAAGACCGTGTTGGCGATCTGGCCGTTGAATCGTCCCTCCTTTCCCGAGGTGATCACATAGAGGCCGTAGCTCAGTTTGTAGAATGCGGATTTGTTCATGGTCTTTTCTCCTTCATTAGGAATCCAATATTCACATCGTTTCAGGTTTCGGTTGTTTCTCCCGTTCACCGAAGATCCCCCGGCCGACCCGGATGATCGTTGCCCCCTCCTCGACCGCGACGGCGTAATCCCCGGTCATTCCCATCGAAAGTTCGGTCATCTCCACGCGGGGGAGGCTTTCGGCTCTGATTCGGTCCCGGAGATCGCGCAGCGCCCGGAAAAAAGGCCTCGCCTCCTCCGGGTCGTCGAACCAGGGAGGCATGGTCATAAGCCCGCGAATCGAGAGGTTTGCCAGCGGGGCGACCCGGCGGATAAGATCGGCGGCATCGGCAAGCGGGACGCCGCTTTTTGTTTCTTCCCCGGCTACACTCACCTCGATCAGGATCTTCATTATATGTCCGGCCGCGGCGGCGCGCCGGTCGATCTCGACGGCAAGGTCGAACCGGTCCACCGAATGGATCATATCGAAGAGTCGGACGGCGTACTTTGCCTTGTTGGTCTGAAGCCGGCCGATCAGGTGCCAATCGCATCCCTTTCCCAGCGTTTCGATCTTCCGACGGGCCTCCTGGACATAATTCTCCCCGATGATATCCACCCCAGCGCGCATGGCTTCGGCGATTCCCTCGTCATTCACGGTCTTGGTCACGGCCATGAGCCGGACCTCGGCCGGCGAACGGCCGGACCGGGCTGCCGCCTGCGCCACCACCTCCCGAACCTTGCGGATGTTGCCGGCGATGTCCATGATTCAAATCCCTTTTTCAAAAACGATCGCGTTGACGCGTTTCAATGCCTCGAAGACCTCACAGAGCGGAAGACCCACGACGTTTGAGAACGAACCTCGGATTTCGCGGACGAAACATGCGCCCATCCCCTGGATGGCATAGGCGCCCGCCTTGTCGTAAGGTTCCGACGTTCCCGTGTACCAGGCCATCTCGTCTCCGGAAATTTCGCGGAATAGAACGGTGGACCGCACGACCTCGCGGACCCGTATGCACAGATCCTGCCGGATGATGGCGAACCCTGTCAGCACCTCGTGTTCCCGGCCGCTCAACTTTTCAAGCATGGCTGCCGCCTCCGCCGGTGATCCCGGTTTTCCAAGGACTTCCCCCGCCACAAACACGATGGTGTCCGCGCCGAGGACCCAGGCATCGGGGCGACCGCGCGCCGCGAGAGCCGCCTTCCCCTCGGAGAGCCGCAGGACATGCTCCCGGGGCGTTTCTCCCTCCAGAAAGGTTTCGTCGATGTCGCCCGGCAGCCTGTCGAAATCGACGCCGAGCAGCTTCAGCATCTCCGCGCGGCGCGGCGAAGCGGAGGCAAGGACCATTTGTCCCGAGATGACGATACGCATGAAGATATCCTTCAGTTCTGCCCCCAATCCTATGAGTGAGCAGACTGTTTCCTGTGCTCTATAGAAGAACGGCCGGATGCTGTCAAGTGTATGGGTGGACAGGGTGTGGATGAAAGGAGGAGCCGTTCCGCGCGAATGGTCGCGAAGGACGATGGGTCCAAACCTTCAGTACGGAAATGGATGTTGCGCGCGTCGTGAACGCACGGAGGGCGATCGTGATTCAACGGACCGCTTACCGGAAGGTTCCCGTCTTCAGGGAGGGCGAGTCATTCGGGCAAATGAAGGATTATCGCTTTGATGCCTTGGGCGGCATGACGACGGCCTCCCCGTCCACTAGTAGCGTGCCGTCCTGGTTCATGCAGGTCGTCCGGAATTTCAAGCGGTTCTTCTCCCGGATCTTTTCCTTGACCTCGACGCGGGCCGTGACAGTGTCGCCGATACGGACAGGGGCCTTGAATTCGATCGATTGGCTGAGGTAGATGGTTCCGGCGCCGGGAAGTTGCATGCCGAGCACGGCCGATATGAAACCGGCCGACAGCATCCCGTGGGCGATTCTCCCTTTGAAGAAGGTCTCTTTCGCATAGGCCTCGTTGATGTGGGCCGGATTCAGATCACCCGTGACTCCGGCAAAGAGGTAAACATCCGTTTCCGTAACGGTCTTGGCAAATTCGGCCGCATCGCCCACATTGATTTCATTAATCGTCTTTCCGATCATGTTCACTCCTTTGATGTGCAACCATGCTGATCCCTGCAGTCTAAGGCGCAGGCCTTAGAACCAGCTTCTGAATATCCAGGCGTTCTCCCTAAGGTCCTTGACGTCGTCTTTCAGCATCGCATATAAATTCATGTTCTGGATAGCGACCCCCCCCATGTAGGCAATGGCCATCACGAACTGGATCTCGTCGTCGTTGAAGTCCCGGGAGGTGGCGCTGTAGAGGCGGAGCACGCCTATCACCTCGTCTCGGGATTTGATAGGTACACTCAGAATAGTGACGATTCCTTCCTGCTTCTTCTCGTCGTGGTACTGGACGCGCGGATCGGTAGAGGCATCTTTGACTGCTACGGGTTTCCCCTGAAGGGCCATGGCAATGCTCTTCTCGGGTGAGACAGGACCCTTGTTGAGGTATTTCTCAGAGAGGCCGTAGCTTGCCACAAGCCTCAGTTCCGTATGATTTTCGTTCATCAGGCGTATTGTGGCCCCCTTGACGTGCAAGGCCTTGGCTATGTCTTCCGTGAGGGTCTGGAGGATTGTCTTGATATCCGTACTGGCAGTGATTTGTGACGCCATGTCGAGGAAGATGCGATTCGTGTTTCTCAGCTTTTCGATGAAATCTGCCTTCACAATAGCCAGGCCACCCTGTTCGGCCAGCACCGTGAGAAAATCGATTTCCTTCTCCGAAAAGTTGCGGGCATCGGCTGTGTACAGGGCAAGACTGCCGATCATCTTGCCCCTCACGCGGACAGGAACGTTGAGGATGGAACCGATCCCTTCCTTTATTTTGGACTCCCGGTTCGAGACATTTGCATCCTTCCGGACATCCCGAATATGGATGAACCCGTCCCTCTGGAGGATCTTCAACTTGGGTGTCATTTTGCTGGGCGTCGAGTGGAGATAGCCTTTGGAGAGACCCGTCTGGCATACACAGGTCTGAAGTTCCCTCGTTTCATCGGTGGCCAGGAACAGGGCGGCGCCTTTCCCCATCATCGTATCAACGGCGGATTTCACGATCAATTGAAAAATCGCCTCCTTCTGGGTCGCCGTGCCGAGGGCTTGGGCGACCTTCCCGATGGACTTGATGTATTCATTTCGCTCGTTCATATTTTTCTCCATTTCTATTCAGAGACGGTTCTTTGGCGTTTCTCCGCGGCCTTCCCCTTTTCGAAGCCTTCCTCTCCGGGACAACGGGCGCCTTTTCCGTTTTTTTGTCGCGTTCCGTCAGCCACCGGATGATCTTCGGGCCGAATTCCCTTTGTGTCTTGGAGCTCACGTAGATGCCGATGTGACCTGTGTCGAGGCAGAGGTCTTCCTTGTCCTTGCTGCCGATCTTTCCGGTGAATTGATCACAGGCTGCGGGCGGCACCAGATGGTCGTACTTTGCGTAAATGTTAAGCACCGGCATGGTGATGTTCTTCAGCGCTACTTTTTTACCTCCGAGGACCAGTTCGTCCTTAATCAGCCGGTTTTCCAGGAACATCCATCGAATGAACTCCCGGAAAGATTCGCCGGGAAGATCGGGGCTGTCGAAGATCCAGCGTTCCATGCGTACGAAGTTTTCCACGAAATCCTTGCTTTGGATGTTCTCCAGCAGACCGACATACTTGTCAATCATGAGACGTGCCGGGTTCAGCAGCAGAAACCCCAGGTTCATGACGTCACCGGGGATGTTCCCGTACGAGGCCACCAGCTTGTCCGGATCGAGGGAGCGCGCCCAGACATTGAGCAGTCCAGCCTCGTGGTCGAAATTCGTCGGCGTCACCGTCAGGACCAAGTTCTTGATCTTTTCCGGGTGCAGCGCAGCATACATGACACACATAGTTCCGCCCTGGCAGATCCCCATCATGTTGACCTGGTCGATGCAGTGTTTCTCCAGGATAAAATCCAGGGCGCCTCCGATATAGCCGTTGACGTCATCGTCCAGGGTCTCGTAGCGGTCCTTCCGTGTCGGGTATCCCCAGTCCAGCATGTAGACGTCGAGGCCGGCGGCCAAGAAGGTCTCCAAGACGCTTCGGCCCGGCTGCAAGTCGAGCATCGTCTCCCGGTTGACCTGCGCGTAGACAATGAAGAGAGGCGCCGTGAGAAGAGTTTCCCTCTCGGGACTGTAATGTTTCAGCTTGACACGGCCCTCCTGCCAGGCCACGTCGTAAGGGGTCACGGCAATATCGGTCTTCAGTGGGCCCATGAGGACCTCCCGGGCCTTGCTGATCTGATCATAGAACCCCGCGGTGTCTCTTGCCACTCGCGCCATGATGATCTCGCCTGCCATCATGTATGGCGCCATCATTTCGGCAAGAGGGGATTTCTTATCGTTTTGCATCTTGCTTCACCTTCCTCTCAAGCTCTTTGACCCGTTTTTTCAGGATGTGCAGGTCCCTGTAGAGCTCATCCATGTCTTTGTTGTTGGGGATAGGCAGTTCCCTTAACAGGTCCGTGAAGAATGCCGCACGGGCCGACCTGTAGTCATGGAGGTGGCCAAGCGTTTCCCGGAGCGTGCGGATGTAATCCTCGGATCGCAGCAACGTCATGTAATGGGCTTCGAGTTTCCGGATCCAGAGCTGGTAGAGGGCCTGCGATTCCTTGATGACCGCCTTCCCCTCCTTTTCCATCCGTGCGATCTCCTCTTGGACGCTGAAGTATGACCTTTCCATCGGGATCATAAGAAGCTGCAGAAAATCAGCCAGCGCCGACTGAAAAACCGATGCCTTT
>JAXDCM010000257.1:0-7302 GCA_034677965.1 Syntrophales bacterium | reverse complement strand
TGGTGCCTGGGGCGGGAGTTGAACCCGCATAGCCGCGAGGACCGAGGGATTTTAAGCCCCATAAATAGCCCTTTCGTACCCTTCACGATCCTTCACAATCCAAGAAAATAACATTTGACATTTAAGGTATTTAAGCGTATCTTTCACCAAAATGATGGATTGTGAAAACATAGTGTATCACCGGAAAAAGTGGCAATATAGTGGTAAAAAATCCGTTGGGATTAAATCTCTCGTACCAAAAACGAGAGGGGAAAACGGGGGATATTATGGCACACGAGAAAGGTTTTGTCCACTGGAAGCGTACCGCGCACACCGGTTTACGGTACTACGAACACAAGACGCGAAAGCACGGGAAGCGCCCGGATCGGTATTACCAGGTCCGGTTCAGGGTTGACAAAAAACTTTACTCCTACGGAGTCGGTTGGCTTTCCGAGGGGATCCCCGAGGAGGTGCGGTTGCGGTCTCCCCACACGGGCTTCGAGGAATATGCCATCGACCAGATGCGGAAATTCCGTGCCAACGTGAAGGACGGCAGCGGGCCGAAGTCCCCCAGGGAGAAACGGCGAATGCTGGTGGAAGCTGAAGCCGAGGCCGAACGGGAGGAGGCGGCTGCCGAACATGAGAAGACCAACCTGGAACGCTTTTTTACGGACACGTATCTTCCGGTATCGATCACAAGCAAGTCGAAATCTTCCTCACAGCATGAGGAAGGGCATTTTAAAAAATGGATCGATCCCGTATGTGGGGAGAAGCCGATCCGGGAGATCAGCAGTTTCGATGTGGAGAGGATCAAGAAGCGGCTGCAAGACGCCGGGCGATCCCCGCGGACGATTCAATATGTCCTGGCGACTTTCAGACAGGTTTGGAATGCGGCGAAACTTGCCCGCCTTGTCGTTGGAGATTCACCCTCAAAGAGCGTTACGCAGCAGAAATACGACAACCGCCGACAACGCTTTCTCACTCACCAGGAAGCAGATCTTCTCCTGGAAACACTGAAAGCAAAAGACACGGCGGTTTATGAAATGGCGCTCCTGAGCCTTCACACAGGCATGAGGGCCGGGGAGATCTTCAAGTTGACATGGGCCTGTGTCGATCCGGATCGTGGAACCATGACCATACTGGACACGAAATCAGGCAGAAACCGTGTGGCCTTCATGACCGGCGCGATCAAGGAGATGTTCACGGGGAAGACGCGGGGGAAGCCGGATGAACTGATCTTCACATGGGGGGAAAAGAAGCCTTATCGTGAGATCCCTACCCTCTTTCGGGATACGGTCACGGCCCTGAAATTCAATGACGGCGTGAGCGACCGGCGTTTGAAGGTTTATTTCCACACCCTCCGGCATTCAATGGCGTCATGGCATGCACAAGCCGGCACGGACCTGTACGTGATTAAGGAAATGCTCGGGCACTGTACGATCCAGCTTACAGAGAGGTACAGTCACCTTTCCAACGAAACAATGCGAACCGCCGTGAAGAACCTGGAACGCGGCATTGACGCGGCCAGGACCAACGGACAGTTACAGCAAGCAAATGATGGAGGATCCGGACAATGAAGAAGACGATTGCGCCATTTGACAAGCTGCGGGACATCATCTTCCTGTATGCCAACACTCCGCCGGCCACCGTAGAACACCTGAGGTCGATCGAACGCGGTTTGATGGATCCCGCCTTTATCTGTGACAATTTCAAACATGCGGATCATGCCGTTGTCGGGCTTGACGGCAGCCTTTACGACGGGCACCTTAGGGCCTGGGAGATGGGCAACTTAACCGCCGGGACGTTTAACCTGCACATTGAGACTGTCATCAGAATTCTTGGCGTGGGCGAATATCGGGCCTGGGAGATCTTTTCTGATTTGTCTGTCAAGGACCACTTGATGTCTGAAATCTACGGGCACGAAACAGGATTTCCGCCTGACATCGAATTGCGAAGAACGATATACGATGATTCGTTTCGAGAGATCTATGGATATATGATCGCAAGCGGTTGCCCCTGCTCTCTCGAAAAGCTCGATGTTTTGGCCGACGCGCAGCTTGTGGAGGCAGCTGCAGATCCCGATGAACGCAGTCTTGACGCCTGCCACTGGTCCGGCGAAAGGCTGAGCTGCCTGCAATGCGATCATGTGCATTTCACGTCAATTCTCAGGGCGCTATCGCAAGGGAGATATCGCTACCTTCATTCATTGGTCAAGGGCTATCAGAGGACATCAACAGAGTTTGTTGAATTCTGGAGCAAGGCACGCCCACTGTCAAAGTTCGTCACGGCATACGGGTACGAAAAAAACGTGGCGGCATTTCCGGTGTACCTGGATGGGCTGCCCTGCAATCTCCTGATCGACTTAATTTCACAGAGCCCCGGCAATGCCCGCAAAATCAAGGAATGCCCGATCTGCGGAAAATTCTTCTTTGCGAAAAACATCCGGAGAGAGATCTGCTATGCTCCGGAATGTCAAGACAAGGAAAAGTATTTTCAAAAAATCCGGCAGAGAGAGGAACACCCGGAAATATACGGATCCACATACGTTCATCTCAACCCGGAATATAAGCGCCGAAAACATCTGTGGGAAAGAAAAGCAACCTGATTTTCTTTACTTTTGTCTTTTTGTCTATTGAAATTTAACCACATGTCATTTTTCACAAGACAATGATTTTATTGACTTAATCTCTTAATAATCTATCCTGTCTCCACACAACACAACGAAAGGAGACAGGACATGAAGACCACTCCGACATCCCAGGACATCGTTTCCTCCCTGGTCATTATCGGAAGGAAGATCGTTCGGGAAAACCTGAAAGACGCCCTTCCGCCAATCACCTTCCGGAACAATCCAGACTTCAAAAAGCTGACCGGCCTATCTCCACGTACCGTCGCAAATGACGACGCACGCGGATGCGGTCCGGAGGGCCGGGTCATCCTGGGCAAAACGACCGGCTATCCCAGAGAGGCGCTGATCCGTTACCTGGAGGGCAAGGTCCGGGCGCTGCCGCCGCCCAGAAGGGCGCGAAGGGCGGACAAAACAGGGCAAGCTGATTGAGGGAGGCGGGCATGTCATGAAAGACGCGCCAATTTACCAGAACAACATCGTACTGCTGAACGGGTATCATCCGGCCTATAACGAGAAGAAGGACTACAAGAAAGGGAAGCAGCCGATCCCGACATGTACCGGATGGACTTCTGAGGATTACAAGAATCCATCGGCGGAACATGTCAACCGCCACATTACTGTCGGCGGCTGGATCGGTCATCTTATCCCGTCTAATCAGCATGCCCTTGACATCGAGGATCCGGATACGATCCGGCTGGTCCGGTCGGTGTGCGATCATCACGGAATAAAGCCGCCGATCAATCATACGCAAAACGGATTGCAATTCCTTTTCACGACAAACGGCGGCCCGCCGCTGACGGGGAACAGCAACCGACGTACCCGCCTGGGCGCTCCCGTTACTGATCGAGCGGCGCTGAAAAACTATCTGATCCTTCCCAAAATGCTTGACCGCTACTGGGAAAATCAAGAGGCGCTTTACAACCCGCCCGTGATCCCCGATGAGTTTCTGCCGCAGCGGAACACTTTAGAGGATGTTGCAAAGGAACTTGCCTGGGAACTTGGCCGGGCGTACCGGGCGGGGCAGCTGGCCGGCTTCGATGACCTTGACGGCGCCTTGATGAGCTTCTGCGTTGAGATCGACATGCTTGAGGAACTGATTTGCGAAGTATTCCACCTGGTCTTCTTGGATGCTTACTCCGAACGTCAAACCCTGGCAATGCTGCTGCGGACCAAAAAGCGGCGGGAAGAGGGGGAGAAGCTGACCGGGACGGGGACGCTGGTTAAGACGTTACAGGGAAAAGGCATGGAGAAGATCATCCCGGTAATCCAGAGGATCGAGCGCCTGGCCGGGAAGAAAACGCAGAAAAAGGGGAAAAAAGATCAGGGTCCGAAGACGGTCCTGTCAGCCACGTTGCCGTCCCTGGTCGATCTGGTCGATGATGACGGCGCACCTGCATATTTGATTCTAAAAGATGGGGATTTGAAAATTGCCCGGAGCGTGGAGAATGCCGGGATTTTCACACAGCCGCCGGGCAAGGAGCACCTGCCATTCCCATTGGTCCCTGCCACGGACGTGATCCGTCACTTCCCAGACGCAGACACGGGCCTTTTTGATGAGGTACTGAACCATCTCCAGCAATACGCATATTTGACCGACGAACAATGGTTGATCTGTGCGGTCTATGTCTTCGCCTCCTACCTTCACGAACACCCTGAAATCCAGTACACCGGGATCCTTTTTTTCTATGCCGTACCGGAACGTGGGAAGACCAGGACCGGCAAGGCGCTGACTTACGTTTCATATCGTGGCGTCCATTGCGTTGATCTGCGTGAGACCAATCTTTTTAGGTACTCTCAGGAGCTTCGGAGCACCCTGTTTCTGGACATCATGGATCTCTGGAAGAAGGCGGAACGTAACCAGTCGGAAGACGTCCTTCTGCTGCGGTACGAAAAGGGCGCGACGGTGGCACGTGTCCTCTACCCTGAGAAGGGAGCCTTCAACGACACGAAATATTACCGCGTCTATGGTCCAACGATCATGGCAAGCAACCAGCCCGTTCACAAGATCCTGGACACGCGGTGCCTGACTTTTCAGATGCCAAACAAGCCGGGCAGATATGACAACCCGACGCCCGAGAAGGCGCTGCCGCTGCGGGCGAAGCTGACAGCATGGCGGGCGCGTCACATGGAGGGGCCGCTGCCGTCAGTTGCGCCCGTCGAGGGGATCCTGGGCCGCCTGTGGGACATCACACAGCCACTACTCCAAATTTGCAAGATGGTAGCACCCGAGCGATACGACGCGCTTGTCGAGGCGATCCTGAACGTCGCAACCGACCGGACAGAAGAAAAGCAGACTTCTGACGACGGGATCCTTGTCAAGATCCTGATCGAGATGTCACCAACCGGCTTGGCGGAGTGGGACATCCTGACGGGCGACATAACGGACGCATTCAACCACGACCGCCCGGAGAACTGGAAAAAGGACGTCCGTACCATAGCACGGCGGCTGAAAGCTCTTGGCGTGAAGACAAAACTTGTGGGCGGCAAAAGCCGCACTTTTCTCAAAACCGATGTCCTGAACACACTCTCCGATCAGTACGGGTTCCTTACCCCTAAAACAACTCATGAAACTCATGGAAACACGCAACCGCCCGAATCTGTTGGTGATTTATGCCATGAGTTACAGCATGAGTTTCCAGAGGCGAAAAGAAACTCATGCGGAAACTCATGCCCGCAAGATGCCGATAACATTGGAAAAAGTGAATTGCATGAGTTGCATGAGTCTATATGCACACAAGAGGACGACGTAATTGAGATCACGGATCTGGAGGGCGCGGAGGTAAAAAAATGATCTGCATGGCGCTTGCACCATTGAAGACCAAAGGGCCGGACGGTGTGATCCGTGAGATCCCCGCCGGGGAAATCTTCACCCCTGCAAATCCTGAGGCGATCCGGCCAATGATCGACAAGGGCAAGGTGAGGGTCATCGAGTCGGCGGCAAACAGCAAGTCGTCGAATGACGCCCTGGACACGATCCTTCTGAACGAGCGTGACAACGTGATCCGCCTGGGCCGGTGGAAGCCGACAGAGGAGACGCGCCGGATCGAGGCTGAAATTGACCGAATTTACCTGGACGACCGAGCGGGCGGTAAGTTGCTTGACTTCGCGGATGCATGCCGACGGTGGCGGGAGTCCGGGACTGGAGAACATCCGAATGAAAAACTGTAACGGTGACAAGGGCTATCATCCCCGCAAAGATCAGGCGCGGCTGCTTGACCTGGCCTTTCAGATTGTCCGAAGCGTGCCTTACGGAGTGACGGCGCGATGGTTGTTCTACCGGCTTCTGCAGGAGGGCTGTTTTGCATCAAAGGAAGATTACAAGGGCCGGTTTCTGCCTTTGATAGCCAAGGCGCGCAAATCTTTTTACAACGGATGGACGCCGGACACCCTGGCCGACGATACCCGCCCGGCGGTCATACGCGGAGACGGCTTTCTTTCGGAGACGCATTTTCTGCAAGCCGTCGGGGACGCCGAGTGCATTTTGGATAAGCGGCAGACGCAACCATACTATTGCGAGCTGTGGTTTGAAGCCAAGGCGATGAGGGGGCAATTTGAGCATTACACCGATCATATTACCCTGCGGCCATTCGGCGGGGATCCCTCCATTTACGCTAAATGGGCCATCGCACAGGAATTGACTGCGGCGCTTGAGAAATACGGCAAGCCGATTGTCATTCTCTATTTTGGCGACCTGGACCCGAAGGGGCTTCAGATTCCCAAAAGCGCCGTCAAAGACATCCGGCGCTGGACCCGGACGACGGGCTTTGAGTTTGTCCGGTGCGGTCTGAATCCAGGCGATGAAGTCACTTATGGCATTCCCGAGAATCCGGAAAAGCCGGGAACGTATCAGTGGGAAGCGCTGAATGACGAGGCGGCGAAGCAGATAATACTGGATTGGACGGGGCGGTTTGTAAGCCAAGGCGCATTTTCGGCGACAGAGGCGCTGGAGAGCGAAATTACGGGCCGCTTTCAGGAGCGGTACGCGGAGTTTTTGGAATCATCACGATAATGAGAGGAGATAATGAAATGGCTATTACGGCAACAGCAACAGCGAGTTATGAACCGATCCCGGCAGGCGTCCATCAGGCGGTTTGCACGGGGTTGTTCGACCTGGGGACCAGCATTGACGAAACCTTCGGGAACTGGGCGCACCGGGTCATTGTAACGTGGGAATTTCCGAAGGTGCGGATCGAGCTCATGAAGGACGGAGAGCTTCTGGACCTGCCCCGGCAGCTTTCCAAAAAGTACACCTTGAGCTTGAGCGAAAAGGCGAACCTGAGGAAGGACCTGGTTGCCTGGCGGGGCAGGTCCTTCACCGACGCCGAATTGAAGGGTTTTGACCTTCGCAACATCCTGGGCAAGCCCTGTTCAATCGCAATCTCACACGACCACAAAAACGGCAGGATCTACTCCAAGATCGGCGCGGTCCTTCCCCCGGTGGGCCGGGGGGTCAAGCCCGAGAGTCCCCTGCTCTCATATGATTTTGACGTGAACGGGCGGAACATCCCCGATGAGATCCCTCAGTGGATCCGCAGCGAGATCATCAAGAGTGACGAGTGGATCCGCCTGACCACACCCGGGCTGAAGAACCGAACCGATGATGTGCCCGATTTCATCGACGTGGAAGCTCCCCCGGATGAGGTAACCGGCGGATCCTATATCAAGCCGGAAGACCGGGATGAATGCCCATTTTG
>JAXDCM010000256.1:0-4124 GCA_034677965.1 Syntrophales bacterium | reverse complement strand
TTTGATCACCTCGTCGGCCTTCTCCCCGAGGCGGGAATAGATGATCTCGACGCCGCCGGCAAGGTCCCTCTCCTCCTCCGGCGATCCCCCCACCCAGCCGTCGAAGACGACGGTGATCCGGTGTCCGCGGATTCTCCGGTAGGCGATCAGGCTGCGGATCAGCGCGTTGCGCCCCTCCTCCAGGCTTTTTCGCTCGGCCTGCCGGAATGGATCGGTCTGCCGGATCAGGTTGTAGCCGTCCACGAGGATGTGCATGTCGTTTCGCGTTCCCTTCCCGACGCGACTTGTCAGGTATTCGTTGTCAGCGCGGGGTGAATATGGTATATGCCCCCCGGCCGCTTTTTAGGCCGGGATCCGTTCGGGATGCACTATACCAGACCAGATTTTCATTGAACATCAAAAAGAGACAAACGGCCGTCCGGCGTTTTCCGCGCAGCGCGGAAGCGGATGGTTGGAACAGCGGGACCAGGACAGTGTGGGGGGCTCCTGTGAGACCGCCTGCCCGATAGGCATCATTGCGAAGGCGCGGCGGACGGCGCGGGACCATCCCCTGTCGAAACCGATGCGGCCGTCGGCCGCAATCACGATGGAAAGGGAGTCGGATGATGGAAATCAAAAAGGTTTGTGTGTTGGGCGCCGGGTTGATGGGAAGCGGGATTGCACAGGTCTGTGCGCAGGCGGGGTTTCAGGTGGCGTTGCGGGACATCGAACAGCGGTTCGTCGACGGCGGGATGAACACGATCCGCAAGAACCTGGGCCGCGAGGTGCAGAAGGGCAAAAAGACGCAGGCGGAGATGGACGCGCTGCTCGGCAGGATCAAGCCGACGCTGGATCTGAAGGAGGCGGCCGGCGACGCCGATGTGGTCGTCGAGGTGGTGATCGAGGTGATGCCGGTCAAGAAGAAGGTCTATGCGGAGCTCGAGGAGATCGTTCCCGCGCATTGCCTCTTCTTCACGAACACCTCGGGGCTGAGCATCACCGAGATGGCCGCGATCACCCGGCGGCCCGACCGCTTCATCGGGACCCATTTCTTCAACCCCGTGCCGGTGATGCGCCTGCTCGAAATCATCCGGGGCTTCGAGACGTCGGACGAAACGCTGGCGGTCGCGAAGGCCTGGGGGCAGAAGCTCGGCAAGGAGTGCATCGTCGTGAAGGAGGCCCCGGCGTTTGTCGTGAACCGGGTCCTCTGCTCGATGATCAACGAGGCCTTCTTCGTCTTGGGCGAGGGGCTGGCCTCGGCGGAGGATATCGACAAGGGGATGGCCCTGGGATGCAACCATCCCATCGGACCGCTGGCGCTGGCGGACCTGATCGGCAACGACACGCTGCTGCATGTCGTCGAGGGGCTGCACCGCGAGCTGGGGGACAAGTACCGCCCCGCGCCGCTTTTGGTGCAGCTTGTCCGGGCGGGACGCCTGGGGCGGAAGTCCGGCAAGGGGGTCTACGAATACCCGGCGAAATAGCGGCGAAACGCGGTACCGCATGCGGGAAACAGCCCGCTGCGGCGCCCGGTCAGGAAAAGGAATTTTCCCCCCGCAAGGGGGCTTTCGAGAGAATCTCGATCTGATGGAGGAAAGCGCCATGGATTTTGAATTCACCGAGGAACAGAAAATGCTGCAGGATATGGCCTATAAGTTTGCCAAGGCCAACTTCAGTTCCGTTTCGGAGGAGTGCGACGAGGGGGAGAAGTACACGGCGGAGATCCGGAAAAAGGCGGCGGCCCAGGGTCTCGTCGGGGCCTGGCTGCCGGAGGAATATGGGGGCGCCGGCGCGGGCATCCTGGGAAATGCGATCATCACCGAGGAGCTCTCGAAGGTGGACATGGGAATCGGCCTCAACGTGACGGCCGCGACCTTCGGTTGCGAGGCGATCTTCCAGTACGGATCGGAGGAGCAGAAGAAGACGTGGCTCCCGCCGGTCTGCGCCGGGGAAAAGGTCGCGGCCGGGGCCTTCACCGAGCCCAACGCCGGGACCGACGTCGCCGGCTACAAGACGCGCGCCGTCAAGGACGGCAGCGACTACGTGATCAACGGCAACAAGATGTTCATCACCAACGGCACGGTCTGCGACTTCATGGTGACCCAGTGCATCACCAATCCGGAGCAGAAGAAGCACAACAGCTTTAGCCTGATCATCGTGCCGGCGGACGCGAAGGGGGTGACCCGGAACAAGATCCACGGGAAGCTGGGGATCCGCGCCAGCGACACGGCCGAGATCGCCCTCGAGGATGTCCGGGTGCCGCAGGCGAACCTGGTCGGGAAGGAGGGGAACGGCTTCCGCGAGCTGATGCACTTCTTCGACACGACCCGCGTGATGGTCGCCGCCCAGGCGCTCGGCCTTTCCGAGGCCTGCCTCGACACGAGCGTCCGGTATGTCAAGGAGAGAACCGCCTTCGGGCAGCCGTTGGGGGCCTACCAGCTCACCCAGAAAAAGCTGACCGAGATGGCGATTCAGATCGAGGCCCTCCGCGGTCTGGTGTACAAGGCCGCCTGGCTGATCGACGCGGGACGGCCGGATTACACGCTCGCGGCGATGGCGAAGTTCTTCGGCGGCCAGACCGCCGTCTTCTGCGCGAACTATGCCGTCGAGCTGCACGGGGGCTACGGCTATGTCGAGGAGTACCCCGTCTCGAAGTGGTACCGCGACGCGAAGATCCTCGAACTCTACGAGGGGACGAAAGAGGCGGAGATCATGACGATCGGCCGCTACCTCCAGGCCCGGTAAGGGAGCGGAATCCTCAAAATCTCCAATGCGCGCTTCCGGAATCCGATTCCGGGCCCGCCTTTGAAAGAAAAGATCTGATCCTATAAAAGGAGGAGCTCCGTGAAAACCCGTATTACCGAACTTTTCGGCATCAAGTACCCCATCCTGCTGTCCGGCATGAGCTGGATCAGCGTTCCGAAGATGGTGGCGGCCGTCTCCAATGCCGGCGGATTGGGCATTCTGGCGACCGCCCCGCTCGACGTGGAGCGGACGAGGCAGGCGATCCGGGAGATCCGGAGCCTGACCGACAGGCCCTTCGGCTGCAACGCCGCGCTGCTCATCCCGGGAGCCGCGGAGAACGCCAGGGTCATGCTGGAGGAGAAGGTTCCGGTCATCAACTTCGCGCTGGGCAAGGGGGACTGGATCGTGAAGGGGGCGCATGAATACGGCGGCAAGGTGATCGCCACCGTCGTCAACGCCCGCCACGCGAAGCGCGCGGAGGAGTATGGGGCGGACGGCGTCATCGCGACCGGCCACGAGGCGGCGGCCCACGGGGAAGCGGTCACCTCGCTGATCCTGGTGCCGAGCCTGGTCGACGCGGTGAAGATCCCCGTCATCGCGGCGGGCGGATTCGCCGACGGCCGCGGGCTGGCGGCCGCGGTGGCCCTCGGGGCGGAGGGGATCGCGATGGGGACCCGCTTCATGACGACCCGGGAAAGCCCGCTCCACGCGAATTTCAAGCGGCTCTCGATCGAAAAGGGGGTGGAGGACACGATCGCTTCGCCCCGTTTTGACGGGATCCCGTGCCGCGTGCTGAAGACCGACAAGGCCAAGAGGGCCGAGCGGCGGGGGCTGGACGTCCTGGCGGCTTTCTCCAACTCCCGGAAGATCGCGGACCAGCTTCACGTCCCCTATCTGAAGCTCTGTTTGGGCGTTATGGCCTCCGGCTGGAAAAGCGCCCGGCAGCTCGCCTACATGGCGAGCGGATTCGAGGCGTTCCGCCTCGCGACCGAGGATGGCGACATCGAGAAGGGGATTCTCCCCGTGGGGCAGGTGACGGGCCTTCTCCACGACGAGCCGACCGTGAAGGAGGTCATCGAACGGATCGTTGCCGAGGCAAAACAGGTGCGGGAGCGTCTCGACAAGCAGATTTCGTAAAGCGAATCATGGTCGTGAACCAGGATTGCAGAAGGATTGTATGAAAACACCCATACGTCCCTGAATCGCGTATTGGAGGAAATACCGCCTCGCATGGATCCCATCGTCATCCTGTTGCTCTCTCTCATGTCTTTCCTGGCGGGATTCATCGACAGCGTTGCCGGAGGCGGAGGGCTGGTCTTGATCCCTTCCCTGCTCCTCGCCGGAATTCCGCCGCAGTCGGCCCTCGGCACCAACAAATTCGCGGCCTTATTCGGCACTTC
>JAXDCM010000255.1:0-17147 GCA_034677965.1 Syntrophales bacterium | reverse complement strand
GAACGCCAGGCAGCAGCGATTTGCGGGCTGAGTACAAACGCGGCGATTTCCCCGGCGGATTCGTACGGGGGAAGTATGCCCAGCGGCTGCAGGAATCGTCCAACATCGTCGTGCTCAAGCCGGAGGTGGCGAAAGCCTTCCCGAATGAAGAGGCGGTGAACACCCCCCTGCTGTCGCTGATCGATCTGGTGGAGAAGACCAAACACCTGACCAAGCGCGGCACCGGCACTTCACCCAAGAGGGCTGCCCGGTAGCCTCGCCCGAATGATAGTGGCCCTCCTTTTCATGTGACAAATTTGTGATAGAGAGAACGAAAAGGAAGGGGAGCAGATAGACTCAATGGAATCAGATAGAAGCGCCGTTGTCCCTTTGGTTTTAATGAGTTTCGGGAAATCAGACACAAATCCAAGGGATTGAAATTGTTAGCTTTTTTGAATTCCTAATCCGCAGGCCGCGCGTTCGAATCGCGCCAGGGGCACCAAAGATTACAGGCTACTTTGAACGGGACCAAATCAATGAGCAAAAAACGGATGGGGATCATCGCCGTTGTCACGTTGCTGGTTCTCATATCTTCAAACACCTGTGTCGCCGCGACCAAAAAGAAACCCACACCGGCGCCTGCGAAGACCGATGCCAGGCTGCTTCAGGACAATTGCCGGAGGGAATGTGAAGATCTGTTTCAGAAAAAATATGCCGTGGACAACAAGCTGTTTCCCCATATCGATAAATCGTTCAGCTATCGGCATCACTACAACCTAAAAATGAACAAATGCTTCATGCTGATCATCGAAACCGGGAGCAACCATTCCCACAAGAGGATGAAGCTGATCGACATCCGGCAAAAAGATACGGTTTACGGAACGTTTTCGATGATGGGGAAAGACCTCCGGCTGTGTTCCTTCCTGAACAAAAAATGTCAAACGGAGGAGGAATGGCTGTCGTTCATCAAGCCGTATATGGAAGAATAACCAAGGGCGATTTCGGGCTGCCCGGACCATCGTCTCATTGGGGGGGCATAATAAAAACCTCGCCCGTTTTCCGGTTGTGCCTTATTTCCCCGGCCCCGTGTTCGACAATTTTGCCGTCTTTGAATATGCAGTGGTAATCCACGCGATGCCATGCCGATCCGACTTTGTTGTAATAGCTGTAAACCTCGTAGTCTCCGATCGTCCGGTATTCATCCTGAGGACCCACGAGGGCTTTGACCTGTTCGACGGACATGCCCGGCCGCAAGCGATGATTCAGCTCCGCACGAGCGCAACCGGCCAGCAGTGCGACGGCAACCAATAGAATCCAGTATCTTTTCATACATCTCTTTTGCACAGCTCTTTTCGGCCCCGCTGCATCCGCTTTGTCCTCGCCGGTGCAGGGCCTTTAGTCTTCGCCGCGTTGGTCGATCCGTGCCGCTGCGCCCGGGAGAGTATAGGGGAGGGCATTTTGGCCTGTCAACGTATATTTCCGCTTGAACCGCAACGCAAAAAACAGCGCAAAACCTTGACAGCCTCCGACCCGCTCCGTTAGAATCCACATAACTTTTCGCCTCCGACAATCAGGCAGATGAACAGGAGCATGAAACGACTTTGAAAAAGACGGCCATCGTGGACATCGACAACACCCTCTGGCAATTCAGCGACGCCTTTTATCGGGAGTTGACGAGAATCAACCGCGATTTCCCCACGCCGGATCGCTGGTGCACATACGACATTTGGGAGGGATACTGCTCCGTGGAGGATTTTATCGCGGCGATCAACACGATTCACCGTCATCAGGACCGTGAACAGTACCGACCCTACCCGGAATCGCGGGCCTTCCTGTCGTCACTGAGGGCCTACGGCTTTCATATCGTCATTGCCAGCCACCGCACACCGGAAACGCGCCGGCCAACCGAGCGATGGCTCGTCCGACACGGGCTCCCCTACGATGAATTGCACCTCTCCATGGACAAAACGGTCCTCTTCCCGCAGGCCGACATCGTCGTGGACGATTCGCCGCTGACCCTTGAAAAAGCGATGAAAAACGGCGTTCGGAGCGCGGGGCTGCTGTTTCCCTGGAACCGGGCCTATGCCGGCGACGGGTTCAGACTTTTTAAAAACCTCGATGAGGTTCTGGACTACGTTCTGACGCCATAATCCTGGATGCGTTTTTTCCGGGAATCATGTATACATTGGCCGTGCAGTGAGGCCGGGGGGAACTTTTTGGATACGGTTTGACGGATTCAGACCATGAAGGAAAGGAGGAGGCGCCATGTCCGTGTACAAAATCGTTGAAATTGTGGGGACCAGTCCGAAATCGTGGGAAGACGCCACACAGAAGGCCCTCGCGACTGCCGCGAAATCGCTCGATGAGCTGAGGGTTGCGGAGGTTGTGAGGCAGGATGTGACCGTCGAGAACGGAAAAGTAACCGCCTACCGGGTCAGATTAAACCTGTCATTCAAGTATCAGGAGGGATGATCCTCCACCGATCGAGGTCATCGGAATGAACGGAGGGGGGTCACGAGACCCCTCTTCCATTGTCCAAGGGAAAATCCGTTCCGCATACTGAAACACAATAAATGATGAATCATCGGCTCGTCAATGTATGATTTTGGTTGATTTGCGAGAGGTGACGCTGTATAGGCTTACTCACGGTGCAGGCAGTCCGACAATACTCTAAAGAGGGAGGTGGCTATGAACAAAGGGCAGTTGATCGATGAGGTGGCAAAGGCAACGTGCAGCAAGAAGGAGGCGGAGCTGGCCGTGGACGCGACATTGGCGGCGATCAAGAAGGCGCTCAAGAAGGGCGATGCCGTCACGCTTGTGGGATTCGGCACATTCGGGGTGACCAAGAGGAAGGCCCGCACGGGCAGGAACCCGCAGACGGGCGCGGCCATCAAGATCGCCGCGAAGAAGGTCCCCGTGTTCAAGGCGGGGAAAGGTTTGAAGGACGCGGTAAAGTAGACCGGCAACCCCCCATCTCCAGCCATGCTCGCCGAGCCGTCCCCCTCTCAAAAGGGACGGCTCTTTTTTTCCTGACGAACAAGGTAGTTTCGGGAGATTGATCCCGAGAGAATGAACTCTCCCCGCCGCAAGTGACGGGATATCTGAAACAGCAAGGTGAGTAGCGAGCTCCGGGGAATTCATCCCGAGAGATTAAAGGGAATCATTCCGGAAGGCATCCTCATTGCGGTTCCGATCGCGGAGCTCGGCCCGCTTTCCCCGGTTCCAGCCGGAGACACGGCTGAAATACTGGGAGATCCGGGCGAGGCCGTCGACCTCCCCGGACCCGCAGCGGCCGCATCGCTCAAGGATACCCCGCATGACGCTGCCGCAGCCCCCGCAAAGGGTGAATTCGGGCGAAAAGACGACCTGGTTGTTCTGCGTCTCCCGGAAGGCCCATACGACCAGACCGGCGAGCCGGTCCGCCGAAGGCTCGGCGTTGCCCAATTCGATGTGTGTGACCGCCCCGGCCTTGAAGAACGGGTGGAACCGCCCCTCGATCCGGATCCGCTCTGCCGGATCGACCTTCGCCGCAGGCGGGAGGTGGGACGAATTCGTGTAGTAGATTTCGCCCCGGGCAACGTCGCCGAGGGCGTAGCGGCCCGACGGCGGGGAGAAATGCTTCAGATCGAGGCGGGCAAAACGGTAGGCCGTGGTCTCCGCGGGGGTCTGTTCCAGAACGAACCTCAGCCCATAAATACCGCCGAGCCTGTCGGCCTCCTCCCGCAGGCGACCGACAATGGCCAGCCCGAAATCCAGGGCCTGCTCCGACTCGTGCAGCGATTGCCCCCTCCGAATCCGGACCAGCTCGTCGAGGCCCACGATTCCGATCAGACAGGCGGCGTCGGCCATGCGCAGGTAGGGGACCCCGTCGTTTTGCATTGCGAGCATGGCCAGCGGTCCGACTTCGCCCAGCGACAGCAGGTTTTCGACAAACTCGCGCTTCTGGAGGTGCGCCTTTGCCGCGAGGGCGGTCACTTCGCCGAGCAGCGACAGGAGCTTGTCGTCATCCTCCGCGCAACGATACCCGAGACGGGGCAGGTTGATCGTGACATTCTGCATCGAAGCGCAGCGTCTTTTCCAGGGATCGATCCCGATTCCCGGATGATCCCCGTCGAAGCCCGACCCGCCGCATGGAGAAATCCGGGAGCCGCCGTCCCGGTCGAGAACGAAGCAGGGGTTCCCTTTTGCCGAGGCAACGCCGCACGCATCCGACAGAAAGGCTTCGTGGCCGGGGGTCCGGAAAAACGCGTCCGTGATATGGATAACAGGCCGTGGAAAGATGAACGGTTTTCCCTCGGCGTCGCCCGCCCGGAAAACGGCCATGAGCGCCCGGGCGAACCGCCGCACCTCTTCTCCGTAGTCCGCATACGTCCTGCCGGTAGGTTTTCCGCCGGGCCCCACGGCGGGCCGGCCGGCCAGAAAGTCGGGCACTTCCCAATAGAGGTGGATGTCCGTGAACATCGCCTGCCCCCCGCGAAGCGAGGTGAGCTGCGAGAATTCATAGACCAGCATCTGGGCGAACTGCTCGACTTCCCTCTCTTCCATTCCGGTCAGGTAGGGCGCAAAGGAGAGGTTGACCGCATCCCAGCCGACCACGCCCGCGAAGTGCCCCTGGAGCGACGCCCCGAAGCGGACCATGTGGGCCAGCAGGACCTCGGCGTGGCGGGCCGGGCCGGCGACCGTCACGGAATGGGGCAGCTTGAGGCCGAACCGCTTGAGGTACTCGAGCGACTGGAAGGAGCTGTAGGGCCTGTCGATGTAGCCCAGGCCGTGGAGGTGCAGATCCCCGTAGACATGGGCGTCGCCGACATCCCTGGTGAAGACGTCGTGGAGCGCGTATTCCCGCTTGATCCCCTCGACAAGGGCCAGACTCGTCCCCTCGGGGGCGTGCGGAACATTGGCATTCTCCTTGTTCCGGTGGAAAATAAGCTGACGGACATCATAGAGAGGAAAGCCGAGGCGCGCATGAAGTCGGCGGGCCTGTTCCAGCCCCCGCTCGACCAGCTTGGCGTCCACGAGCTCGCGGACCAGCGCCGTCGTCAGCAGACTGATCCCGGATGAGACGATCTGTTTTTCCACCTCCCGGCTGATCGCCTCGGCGGTTCTCTCGTCGATCCCCGCCTCACGGATCAGCGCCTCAACGATTCGCCGGCGGTCCCAGCGGACGGCTTCCTCCCCGGAGGTGCGGACGAAAAGCGTGATGTCGGTGGTTTCGGGATCGATCGTCATTGTCGGGTTCAAATGTTGGTCCTGGAGGCTTCTTCCACGGTTCCGAGGGCGCGCTCCGCCGCGCGCGCCAGGATGTCGTCATGGTCGTGGTTCAGGGAAAAGACCCGAAGGTGAACCACCCGGGCCGGGATGAAACGGTAGATCTCCCGGAGAGGCTCGGGGGAGGTCGTACCGGTGGCAGGGTCGAAGATGTTCACCCTTTTGTCCGTCTCCGCCATCGGATTCACCGGACGCGGGTCCTGCATCGCCAGATCGACTCGAAACGGTTTTTTCTTCAACGGGCCGGGCAGGCAGGCCCGGATCTGTTTCTCGTAGTCCGGCGCGGGAGCGAAACGGGTGCCCCTCTGGATCCGGTCGATCGGAAGCTCCGCTGAAAACGACATCTTCCACTTGACCTCCCGTCGGTGGAGTTTTTCCCATTCCCGCGCGAGCCGCCGCCGCAAGGGATCCTTGCCGGCCGTCCACGAGCGGACCTCGGAAAAGAGATGCCACTCGTCGCAACCCAGATACGCGTCCAGATCCTCACCGGGACTCGAAGGCAGGATCAGATCCATCGTCTGCCGGAAAATCTCCTGAAGATGGAGGTCCAGCGCCCGGGTCGTCCGGTGGAAGTAGACGTTGGAGTAGAGATTCAGTCTCGCGTTCAGAAAACGGCTGAGCGCCGAGACGCCCGCCTGGTGGAGCGTCAACCCTTCCCCGGTAAAAAAGGTGTAGAAGCGCAGACGGACAATGTCCACGATATCCAGGGAAAAACCGGTCATGAAGGCGTCCCGCTGGACGTAATCGAGATTGTCGACCGTGTAGGTGCCCGAGAAGAGCTGACGGAGCAGTTGAAGCCATCGGGGTCCCTTGTCATACGGTCCCGGCATGCGGATCAGAAAGGCCACCTGGGCGGGATCGAGGGCCTCTCCGTCGGCAAACGGTCCTGACGGGCTCCGCCGGATTCTCGAGATCACCCTCCCCAGCTTCCGGCAGATGATCATCCGCCCCAAATCCTCATGGGTCAGACCGTATTGGCCCAGGAAGTGGTCGTCGAAAAAATGGCCGTACGGGCCATGACCGACATCGTGAAGAAGGCCGGCCACCCGGAGAAGCTCCTCCACGCAGTTCGCGGAGGGGGCATTGGGGCAGACCTCCTTCAGGGACGGGTAGAGGTGGCGGCCGAACTCGCCGGCCATGTGCATCGTTCCGAGGGAATGCTGGAACCTCGTATGTTCGGCCGCGGGATAGACCCAGCGGGCGCTCTGGAGCTGGAAGATGCGCCGGAGGCGCTGCATCCAGGGAGAGTCGATCAGGTCCTTTTCGGTTTTTTCGCGGTTGTCGGCGGCGGGAACGGTGAAGGAGGCATACCGGTAAATGGGGTCTGCAATCAGCGCCATCCCCTGATAGGTTCCCGCATATTCGGCAGGCTTCCTTTTCATGGATGCACCATTTACAATATTCCCGCCTGAATAGCAACCGGAGGTTTCCTTTCTTGACTTTGCGGAGGCGCCCTTCTATATTCCGGCTGCACGGGATCGAAAAAAAGCCCGCCGCGGATGACGATGACCATCCCTTTCAAACCCACGCATAGGTGAACCATGGGAACCGACAATGTCGTTTTTCTGGAAGTGATCGAATGGTTCGATGAATCGGGAAAAGAGCTGGTTCATCGCATCCCGGAGACGGGTTCCGGCGAAATCAAGTGGGGCGCGCAGATGACCGTCCGAGAAAGCCAGGCCGCCGTCTTTTTCTATAACGGCAAGGCCTATGACGCGTTCGGCCCCGGACGCCACATGCTCAAAACGGCCAACATCCCGTTGCTGACGAAGATCCTCAGCATCCCCTGGGGGATGACGAGCCCTCTGCGGGCGGAAGTCTATTTCACGAACATGAAGATCTTTCCGAACCTGACCTGGGGCACCCGCGACCCGGTCGCCTTCCGGGACAGGGAGCTCGGCCTGATCCGGCTGCGGGCGTTCGGCGTCTTCAATCTCCGGATCCTCCAACCGGTGCTGTTCATCAACAGCCTCGTCGGAACGCAGGGGGTCTTCACCACCGAGGCCGTGGCCGAATACCTGAATCGGGTGATCGTCTCCCGCTTCAACGACTTCATGGGAGAGAAGATCGACACCATCTTCGACCTGCCGTCGCGCTACGGCGACCTTTCGGACGGACTCAAGAAACTTCTCGAAAGCGATTTCACACAGTTCGGGCTCGGGCTGACCGATCTCTACATCAATTCGATCACCCCGCCGCCGGAGGTGCAGCAGGCGATCGACGACAAGAGCCGGCTGGGCGTCTTCGACGACATGAACAAGCTCCTCAAGATGAAGGCCGCGATGGCCCTGGAGAGCGCGGCCCGGACGCAGGGGGAGGCGGGCGCCGGCCTCGGCATGGGGATGGGATTCATGATGCCGGCGATGTTCGCCGAGGCCTTTCGGGGCGGAGCCGCCCAAGCGGTCGCGGAGGAAACCTTTATCTGCCCCGATTGCCGGCTTCCGGTTCAGAAGGAGGCCAAATTCTGCCCGCACTGCGGACATCAGTTGCTGATCTTCCAGAAATGCGCCGCGTGCGGAAAGAACCTCCCTCCGAGTGCGAAGTTCTGTGTCCGGTGCGGGGCGCCGGTCCAGGAAACAACTGCGGAGAAGAAGTGCCCACACTGCGCAACGGCGAATCTGCCGAACGCGCTCTTCTGTAACCAGTGCGGACAAAAAATGTGAAGGCCGCGGCATCGGCAAACGGAATCCTGTGGCGGATCGAACAGGGCTGCCCGCAGTGCGGGGCGCCGACGACCCTGGAAGAAACGGATCGCCTGTTCGCCTGCCCCTTCTGCCGGGTGAAACTGCACCTCGTTCCGGAGCGGACCTTCCGCTACCTGATCCCGCCCGCCGCGACAGGAGAAGGGGAACTCTTCTATGTTCCTTACTGGCGGCTCCGCGGCTCCTCCTTCAACGTCACCGCCTCCGGTGTGACGACCCGCTTTATCGACACGACCGCGCTGGCCGCGGACATTCCTGCGCTGCCTTTTACGCTGGGCTTCCGGCCGCAGGTTCTCAAGCTCCGCTTCGTTTTGCCGGCCACGGAGGGGAACTTCATCGCCGCGAACCGGCCCGCCAAGCTGACGATCCCCGAACTGAGGGAAACGCCCCAGGGGGTTTTCTACCGGGGATTCATCGGCGAAACGGTGAGCCTGATCCACGCCCCCTTTTTTCTCCGGGGCGAAAGGCTCTACGACGCCGTTTTGGGACGGATCGCCGCCTCCGGGAAAATCCCCAATCGGGATGTTCTGCTCGCGCTGTCCTCGCGTCCGCCGGGTCGGGTCCGCTTCATCCCGACCCTCTGCCCCCATTGCGGATGGGATATGGAGGCGGAGAAGGATTCGCTGGTCCTTTTTTGCAGGAATTGCAATTCAGCCTGGTCCTGTCCGGACGGGAACTTCCAGAAGGTCCCATTCGCACGGATGGCCCCGCCGCCCGGATCGGAGGAAACCGCCCTCCATTTTCCCTTTTGGCGGATGAAGCCCCGTTTCGAGGGAATCGGCCTCCGGTCCTGGGCCGATCTGATCCGGATCGCCAACCTGCCGAAGGCGGTCACTCCGAACCTCGCATCGGCCCCGCTTTACTTTTGGTCGCCGGCCTTCAAAATCAATCCGGCCCTCTACGCCCGCTGGTCGCGCCAGATGACCGTCTTTCGTCCGCTGGGCGAGGAAAGCGAAGACCTCCCCGCCGGGGACCTCCATCCGGTGAGCCTCTCTTTGGGCGAAGCGGTCGAAGGCATCCTGCTCAATCTTTCCCAGATGATCGCAGACAAGCGGCGATTTTATCCGGAGATAGACGGGATCAAGGTGACGCCGGAGGAAGCCCGCCTGGAGTTTCATCCCTTTGTCTCGCATCACAACGAACTGCTCCATGCCTCGCTCCGGGTCGCGATCGACCGGACCGCCCTTGCCTACGGAAGCGGGTTGTAGGGGACGTTTCGGTTACCCATTGTAAAAAGAGGAATTCCGTGTAAGCTGAGACGCAAGGTTTGACATGCGACCGACCGATTCGCCGAAAGCGGGAAATTCCCTTGAGATTTGAAAGATTAAAATTATCGTTGATTGTCGCCTTCCTGCTCGTGGCGGTCATCCCGCTATCCGGCCTGATCTACCTGGTCGAGACCACGGGCGAACAATCGATCCGGGAGAAGGTGTCATTCCAACTGCTCGGATTGTCGGAAAAATGCGCGGATGCGATCTCCCGTTTCATCCTCGAACGTAAAAACGACATGCGGATGCTCTCCTATGTGATTTACGCCGATGACATCGGCTCGCAGCAAACACTGAAGCGGCATTTCGACCGGATGAAGAAAAATTATCAGGTCTACCTCGATTTCTTTGTGACGGATTCCACAGGAAGACTCCTTTTCAAGGGATCCTCACCGGGAATTTCAGCGGATCATCTGGTTCGCCACGGACCCAACATCAGACTTTCCGAGACGGAGGACAGGGCGAGCGACGTCTTTCTCCTTGATTACAGCGGCGAGAAGATCCCTGTCCTTCTGCTATCCACGCCGGTGTACGGCCATGATCGGCATCGAATGGGAACCCTTTTCAGCCTCATTGATTTCCGACACGTCGCCGACACAATAAAGACTGTGATCGAAAAAACGGGAGAGGTCTACCTGGTCAACCGAAACGGTTATTTCATCTCCTCGTCGCGCTTCGGTGTGGAAATCCTCAAGGACAAGATCCCGTCTTCGCTGCAAAGAACCGGGGATCCGATCGCAGGGATCGACGAGCCGATCGACTACCGGGGGGTAAGGGTTCTGCACGCCTACAAAAGAATCGATCACTTCAACTGGTATGTCATTGCCGAGCAGGACCGGGAGGAAGTGCTCTCTGAACTTTTTCAATTTCGAAAAATCATACTTCTCTACCTGGCAGCGACGATTCTGGCCGTCTTCGGCCTGGCCTATTTCATTGCCACCCTTCTGGTCAACCAACTGAAAGCGAAATATCGGCGGGAGAAGGAGCTCGAATTTCAGGTCACGCAGAAGGACAAACTGGCGGCGCTCGGGCTTCTTTCCGCAGGACTGGCGCACGAACTCAACACCCCGTTTGCCGACGCGCTGCTCTATACGCAGATGATACAGGAAGAGCTTGAGGAAAACGACAAGGATCTGATCCACAAGAGGCTGGCCACGATCGAAGAGGTCATCAAGCACGGCAGCAACGTCGTGAAAAACCTGCTGGAATACACCCGGCACACGCAAGGCGGCGCAAAGACCACGAACATCTCCGAGACATTCGAAAAATTGCTGAATCTTGCCGAGCCGCATTGCGAGTCGAAGGCGATCAAGGTGATCAAGGATATCGAGCCATCGATGCCCCCGGTCAAGGCCGAGCCGGGCATCGTGCAGGAGATCCTGACCAATCTCGTCACCAACGCGATCGATGCAATGCCGCAGGGTGGTGTCCTGAGACTGACGGCCCGATATCTGCCGCTTCTGGAGAAGGTCCGAATCGATGTCGCCGATACGGGCAAAGGGATACCGTCTGATTTGCTGGGGCAGGTTTTCGATCCCTTTTTCACGACAAAGCCGCAGGGCGAAGGCACAGGCCTGGGACTCTTTGTCAGCCATGAGATGACCAGGAGGCTGGGCGGCACAATGAAGGTGATCAGTTCGGAGGGAACCGCACCGGGCCGGGGGGAAACAATATTCACAGTGGAGCTGCCCGTCGAGATCGAGGGGAGCGTCAGGGGATGATCTTATGCAGGGATACAGGATTCTGATCGTCGAAGACGACCCGAAAATGAGGGATGCGCTGCAGTACATCATGCGTAAGGAAGGCTATGGGGTCGACGCCGTTGGAGAAGGAGAAAGCGCGCTGGAAAAGCTCAAAGCAACCGATTACGAGCTGATCATATCGGATCTGAAACTTCCGGGAATGGACGGCATGGATGTGTTGCGGGCGGCCAAGAAATACAAGCCCTATGTCGGCGTCATCGTGATTACCGCTTACGGCACCATCGACTCGGCGGTTGTGGCCATGAAATCCGGGGCGGAGGATTACATCACCAAGCCCTTTAACATCGACCACATCCGTCTGGTCGTGAAAAAGGCCCTGGAAAAGCGGGAACTTTCGACACGCAATGCCCTTCTGGAAAGCCAGTTGCGCAGAAAATACCGGTTCGAAAATATCATCGGCAACAGTGAGGCGATGATTGCAGTCTACCGGATGATCGAACAAGTCAAGGATTCTCGAACCACCGTGCTTCTCCGGGGTGAAACCGGCACAGGCAAGGAACTGGTCGCCCGGGCCATCCACTTCAACAGCGTCCGGGCAGCCAACCCTTTCATTCCCCTCAATTGCGCCGCCCTGAGTGAAAACCTGGCCGGAAGCGAGCTCTTCGGTCATGTAAAAGGGTCCTTCACGGGGGCTTTCCGGGACAGACGTGGGATCTTCGAGATGGCCGAAGGCGGGACGATCTTCCTCGATGAGATCGGGGACATCGGCCTGGGGCTGCAGCAGGTACTCCTCCGGGTGTTGGAGGATGGCGAGATCCAGCCGGTCGGTTCCACGGAGAGGAAGAAAGTGTCGGTCCGGATCATCGCCGCCACGAACCGGAATCTTGAACAACTGGTCAGGGAGGGGAAGTTCCGGGAAGACCTCTATTACCGGATCAACGTGGTGGCTGTCGATCTCCCGCCCCTTCGGGAGCGTCGGGAGGACATCGGCGTTCTGGCCCGCCATTTTCTCCACAAGTATACAGTGGAAAACGGCAAACAACTCCGGGGCATCTCGCCGGAAGCGCTGGCGCTGCTCGAAGCCGCTCCATGGCCCGGAAATGTCCGGGAGCTGGAGAATGTGATCGAGAGGGCGGTGCTGCTGGCAGACGGGGATGAAATCAACCCCGGGCATCTTCCCCGCCATCTTCAGCATCCGCCTCCGGCAGAACCCGGCGGAAGCGAATCCGACGGATCGCTGGAGCAGGTGGGAAGAAACCACATCATCGAAGTGCTTCGCTCAACGGAAGGGAATAAGGCCAAGGCATCCGCTATCCTCGGCATCAACAGGACGACCCTGTGGCGCATGATGCAGAAGCTGAAGATCGAGGACGGCGAGTTCCTGCCGAAATAGCCGTTCAAGGTTGCAGAAGGCAACGCCCGTTGCATTGTGCAATGCCATTTCTCCCTCCATAAAAAACCCGCTTTCAGCAACATCCTGTAATCCTCCCCTGTTATCCGCTACTTGGTCATTTACCCCCCAATGCATCCGGACTGGCATGTGATGTGCTCTAAAGGATCAGCAGATCCATAATAAATAAAAACAGGAGACAGCCATGAATGTCGACGGATTCGGAAATCTCAGGGAATGGGGAAGAGTCCTGGAGAAGATGGAAGCGCTTGCGAAGTCGGGAAAGCTCGGAGACTGCCAGGAGGAATTGATCAGGGTCCTGCGCTACAACGACAACTGGCGGTTGCGCGAAGCGGCGCTGGCGGCCCTGACGGGGATTTCTGAGCCGAACCCCGCCCTCATCGATGAAGCGCTGAAAATCATGATGCGCGACGATCTTTACTACGATGTTCGAATTCTTGCCGCCGACGCCCTGGGGAAGACCCTCAAGAAGGATTCCCGGACCAATCGGCGTGGCGGCGATAAAATGAAGGAGACCCTCAACAGGGTCATCGAAGGCATGAACCGCCTCCTCAGTGATCCCCAGCCTCCGATCCTCCACAGAGCGGTCCGGGAGTCTCTTGAAAGGATCGTAAAGGGGTAGCGTCCTTTTCATTGCCAAATCAATCTTGAGCCTGACTCAAAGAAAGGGGATACCGAAATGATTATCGGAGTGCCGAAAGAAATCATGGTCCATGAGAACCGGGTGGCAGCCATACCGGAAACGGTGGCCAAGTTCGTGAAACTCGGGCTGGATGTTATCGTCGAAGCCAACGCCGGCGAGGGAGTCTATTACAGTGCCGACGATTATGCCAAGGCCGGCGCACGGATCGCACCGGACGCGGAGAGCGTCTATGGACAGGCCGACATCATCCTGAAGGTCAAAGAGCCTCTTTACGACGGGCAACACAGCCGGCATGAAATCGACCTGTTGAGAGAAAAACAGACGCTCATCACTTTTCTTCACCCTGCCGCGCCGGTCAACCACACCATGGTCAAAACGCTCCGGGACAAGAGGATCTCTTCATTTTCGATGGACGCCATCCCACGCATTTCACGGGCCCAGCGGATGGACGCCCTGACCTCCATGAGCACGTTGACCGGATACAAGTCTTTCCTCATTGCTGCAAGCCACTACCCCAAAATCATTCCCATGGTCGGCACGGCCATCGGGATGATCAAACCCGCCAATGTTCTGGTCATCGGAATTGGCGTCGTCGGTCTCCAGGCCATCGCAACGGCGAAGAGGTTGGGAGGGATTGTCAAGATCATCGATATCCGGCCGAATGCGCGGCAGGAAGCGGAGAGCCTGGGCGCAAAGGTGGCGGGTTTTGATGTCCCCGCGGAACTTGCCGTGGCGGCAGGCGGTTACGCAAAAGCCCTTCCCGAGGAATGGCTGGTGCGGGAGCGGGAGGCGATTGCCGAGACCGTGGCGAATGCCGACATCATCATTTTAAGCGCCCTGGTGCCCGGTGAAACGGCACCGCTTCTGATCACCGAGTCGATGGTCGCCGCCATGAAGCCGGGATCGGCCATTGTCGATGTTTCAATCGACCAGGGCGGTAACTGCGCACTGACCACACCCGGGGCCGAGACGGTCAAACACGGCGTTTACATCTGCGGCATCAAAAACATCCCGGGTTCCGTTCCGGTGCATGCATCTTGGCTTTACGCAAACAACATGTACCATTATGTTGAAAATCTCCTCAAGAAGGGCGGCGGCCAATTTGATTTCGACGACGAAATCGTCAAAAGTTCACTCATCACCCATGAGGGAAAGATCGTCCATCAGGGAACCCTCAAGGCGCTCGGCGAGATCCCCGATTTGGGAACCGGGGGGACGAAATGACCGATTTAATCCTGCTTCTCGGGGTGTTCGGCTTCTCCTTCGTAGTCGGATACCTCCTGATTTCCCGGGTTCCGCCGCTTCTGCATACGCCGCTGATGTCGATGACCAACGCCATTTCCGCGGTGACGATCATCGGGGCACTGCTGCTGTTCTCGGTCGAATCCAGCCACTTTGAGGCACTTCTCGGCGCCGTCGCGCTGTTGACCGCGGCCTTCAACGTCATTGGAGGCTTTGCGATCACCGGCAGAATGCTCCTGCTTTTCAGGAAGAAGGGAGAGGAGTCCGCGAAATGACCCTCCTGTCCGATTACCTTCTGGATCTGGCCGTTGTCCTGGTCCTGCTTGCCGCCTTCTGGCAGTTCAGGACCCCCCCTGGCGCGAGGCGGGGCAACATAACCGCCGCAGCCGCCTTGACGTGCGCCCTGATTCTCGTCCTGGCGCGCCATCCGATACTCAACCCGGCCATTGTCGTGACCGCGGCGATCCTGGGGAGCGCTTTGGGCTACTATGTGGCCATGAAGATCAACATGATTCAAATCCCGGCCATGGTAGCCTTTCAGCATGGCGCGGGCGGCATTGCGGCTTTTCTCGTGTCCTACGTGGAGCTTGCCCGTGGCGGAGGCCAAATGGCCCTTCTCAACGAAACCTCCGGTCTGATCGGGACCATCATCGGCGCAGCGACGTTCAGCGGCAGCATGATTGCTGGTGGAAAGCTCGCCAACCTGATCAAGCAGACGCCGACCATGCTCTCCGGTCACGTATGGTGGCTTCTGGCCAATGCCGCCGCAATCGTTGTCTTGGCCGTCTTTCGGACAGGGGACACGATCGGGATGCGCTATGATCTCTTCGCCCTGATTCTCCTGTCCATCTCTTTCGGGGTGCTGTTTGCCGTCCGAATCGGCGGCGCAGACATGCCGGTTCTGATCTCCTTTCTGAACGCAACAGCGGGCCTGGCGGCAGCCTTCTGCGGGATCGTCATCGAGAACCGCTTGCTGATCGCCTGCGGCGCCTGTGTGGCTGCTTCCGGGTCGATCCTTACCCATGTCATGTGCAAGGCCATGAACCGGTCTCTGCCGGCACTGTTCCTTCCTTCGGCGGCAAAACCCGCAAAGGCGAAAGATCACCGCCTGGAAAAGGCAACCCCTTCAGCAGCCGTATCCACTCCACCCACGGCCAAAAGCATGACCCCGGAGGAGAATTCAGCAAGGGTGGTTGAAGGACTGAAAGACGCCGCCCGGGTAGTGATCATCCCTGGATACGGAATGGCAATCGCCCAGGCCCAGTTCGAGGTGGTTTCCCTTGCCAAGAAGCTGATCGGGATGGGCAAGGATGTAACGTTCGCCATCCACCCGGTTGCAGGCAGGATGCCCGGCCACATGAACGTGCTTTTGGCGGAAGCGGATGTGGATTATGAATTGCTTCAAGAAATGGATGAGGTGAATCCCACCTTTTCCCGGACCGACTTCGCCCTTGTGGTCGGCGCCTGCGACGTGGTCAATCCGGCGGCCATCCATGTGGAAGGAACGCCCATTTCCGGGATGCCCATTCTCCTTGCACACGAGGCAAAGCAGGTTGCTGTCCTTAATCTGGATACGCGACCCGGATATTCCGGCGTGGATAATCCTCTCTATCAAAACGATAAAACGATCATGCTTCTGGGAAACGCAAAGGAGACCCTGATTCGTCTTCTTAAAATGTTCGGGTAAAAATGAAAAGGACAGCATGGCTTGGACAACAAGAGAATCGATATTGAAGAAGCCGACCTTGAAAAAACTCAGTCGGATTTTCTACTGGGGGCCTTTGTCCGCGGATAATGTTTGCGCCGCTGCAAAGGCCCCAACGCGTTCCGCGAGATCCGCCAGGCCCTGGCTGAAAAAGTGATCCGCTCCCGGCAAAAGCGCCAGCGGGCAGGAAACCTCGGCGGCCATCCGCCTGGCCTCTTTGGCGGGGCAATATGGATCGCGGTCTCCGCAGACGATAAGCCCCACCCGGCTTTTCAGGGATTTCAGATCGAAAGGAAACAGGACGACCGGCGGCGCCACGAAGAGGGCGGGCACGGTTTCATGTCCAGCCGCGGCGCCGGCGATCACCCAGGCCCCGAACGAGTATCCCGCCGGCAGGACCTCCCGGACCCCGCGCGCTTCCAGAAAAGCTTTGGCTGCTTGCAGATCGTCCCGTTCTCCTCGCCCCTCGTCAAAGATCCCGGCGCTCGCGCCGACACCGCGGAAGTTGAAACGAAGCGTGGAAAACCCGGCTCCGAACAGGGCCTGGGCCAGGGTTTCTACCACCGGATTGTGCATGTCGCCGCCCATCAGGGAATGGGGATGGCAGACCACTGCCCCGCGCTTCGCAGCCCCCGCGGCGTAGAGCCCCTCCAGGCGCATCCCTTTCTCCCCGAAAAACACCCACTCCTCCATGGCGGCTCCTCCCCGAAGCGTTTGAACCATGGCAGCAAATATCGGGCTGATCAATGAACGGCTCGTAAAAGCGGCGCCCAAAGGCGGGAAAGTCGAACCGCTGCAACCGATGAGCGACTTCTCTCCAGGTCCGGCCGCCGGGCTTGAAGGCGGGTGGTTCGCCTGTGCCCGGCCGCAACGGCAGCGGGCACAGACGAATCTTGATCATCGGTCTTGATCGTCTGGAATCTTACAGCTTCCAGAGTCCATGGAGGTTGCAGTATTCCCGAACGGTGACGTTTCACGAAGATCAATCGAACGCCATTTTGGTCTTCCACACTTCCCAAACCTTGCCGACCAGGTCCGGACCCGGCTTCAGCGTCATCTTGCCGGGTTTCCAGCCCGAAGGCGTGGCCTCCGTCCCCTTGCTGTTCCGCACATGCTGGAAGGCCTGAATCTGACGAATGCTCTCGCCGACATTGCGTCCCACCGGCGGCGTCAGAACCTCAAACCCCTGAATCACGCCGTCGGGATCGATGATGAACCGGCCCCGC
>JAXDCM010000254.1:0-9570 GCA_034677965.1 Syntrophales bacterium | reverse complement strand
CCAGCATCGTAGCGAGAACGATAAGCGCGGCGGCAATCAAAGATCTCTTCATGGCGTGACCTCCTCTTTGTTCTGTCTTGGTATGATCAAACATTCTTCCCGGATATGTAGAATAGGAAACACCTCTTCGGATGTCAATGATGAAATAGGTGCGGTGATGATTTGTCGGATGGTTGATTTACACTTCTCCTTCTGTCGATTTTCTGATTTGAATGACCCATGCCTTATTTATATTCAGCATTCACTAAAAAACACGGAAATCTGACTCCGAATATGTTAGATTTCTCCGGCAGAGCACAATCCATCATGGAAATTTTGGATGGAAAAGGGCAGAAGTTGAGGCAGGGGGAAGAGTTATCTGCAGTTGGATCAGAAGGGCGCCTAAATTGCGTGAGCTTTTCTGATACGGATCGGCCATGTGAGCGTCAGCCTGACTGTATAACCTCATAATATAAAGGGTCTTGCGTTACGATGCTGATCAAGGGAGCTACGGAAGAAAACAGATATCGGATAAGCCGGCCGGCAGATGATTATCAGGTCAAAGGAGTCCGCACTTGGCCGGACGGCAGCCGTTACGAAGGGGAGTTCCTTGATGGACACTTTCACGGGGAAGGTACCTTCACATGGCCGGACGGAAGTGCTTATAAGGGTCAGTGGCTGAACGATTTTCCGCATGGTCAGGGTATTTTCACCTGGCCGGACGGGACCCAATATAAAGCAGAATGGGAAGAGGGAAGATCCAGGACCGAAATGTCTCGGCTCAAATCAGCGGAGGAGGAAAAGGCCGGGGCTGCGGATACTCGCTTCAAGGCCGAAGAGGCAGCCAGGAAGAAGGCTGAAGATGAGTTGGCAAAACTCAGGGCTGAAAATGAGGAAAGAGAAAAAACCGAGAAGGCCAAACTGAAGGCTGAAAATGAAATCCGGGAAAGGGCCGAGAAGGCGCTTGCGCAGCTCAAGGAAGAAGAGACAACCAGGAAGAAGGCTGAAGAGGAGCTGGCAAAACTCAGGGCCAAAAAAGAAGAGCGGGGGAAAACCGAGAAGGCCAAGTCGAAGTTTGAAAAAGAAGTCCGAGAAAAGGCCGAGAAGGCATTGGAGCGGCTTAAGGCGGAAGAGGAGGCCAGAAAGAAGGCCGAAGAGGAGTTGGCAAAACTCAAGGCTGAAAGTGAGGAGAGGGAAAAGAACGAGAAGGCCGGGAAGAAAGCTGAAAAAGAGGTCCGAGAAAGGGCCGAGAAGGCATTGGAACGGCTTAAGGCGGAAGAGGAGGCCAGAAAGAAGGCCGAAGAGGAGCTGGCAAAACTCAAGGCTGAAAATGAGGAGAGGGAAAAGACCAGGAAGGACGAAACGCGGATCAGGGCGGAAGAGGAGGCCAGGAAGAAAGCCGAAGAGGCGAAAGCAAGACTCAGGGCAGAAGAAAAGATCCGGGAAGAAACCGAGAAAGCGGAAACAAGGCTTAAGGCGGAAGAGGCAGCCAGGAAGAAAGCTGAAGAGGAGGTGGCGAAACTCAAGGCTGAAAAGGAGACCATCGAAAAGGCTGAAAAGGCGCTGGCACAGCTCAAGGCAGACGAAGAGATCAAGAAGAAAGCTGAGGAAGAGGTTTCAAGAGTCCAGGCCGAAAAAAGGGAAGCGCAACTCCGGGCAGAAGAGGAGGCCAGGAAGAGGGCTGAAGAGTTAGCACAGTTCAAAGATCATGAAGAGCTGCGGAAAAAAGTGATTGACGCCCTTTTAAAAGAGGAATGGAGGGAGAAAAAAGAAGGGAAGAAACAGAAGTCCCCCAAGGAATTCGATCTTGGGCAGGAGGCAAAAATACAACCGGATGGAAGCACGTATGCGGGTCAGATGCGAGACGGATTGGCCAATGGCCAGGGAATCGCAAGCTACCCTGATGGAGGAAAATATGTAGGAGGATGGCGGAACGGGTTGCGTGACGGACATGGCATCTTTTCAATGCCGGACGGTTCTACATACATAGGCCAATGGAGCGAAGGCAGGAAAAAAGGAAATGGGACATTGACCGCGACAGACGGGAAAAAGTACGTTGGCGATTGGGACAACGATCTATACGATGGTCAAGGAACCTTAATCATGGCCGACAAAAGAAAATATGCAGGGGCATTCCGTCGAGGCATGTCCAACGGTTACGGTGTGATGGAATTCCCCAACGGAGACCGTTATGAAGGCGAATTCAAGGATAACAAATATCACGGCTGGGGGGTCATCACGTTGATAGACGGCAGAAAATACACCGGCGAACTTGAATATGGTCTGCCGCACGGCAATGGGGTGATGGTGCTGGCCAACGGCAAAAAGTACGAAGGTAAATTTGATAAGGGCAAATTCGTGAGATGAAAATTGAAAGATTCCATGAATAAACAAAAATTGCTCGTCTATCAATCCTCCCGGAACTTAGACGGACCCTTGTTTATCGAATTTGCATGGGCCGAAAAACCCATGGAAGGCGAGGGGTCCTGCACCTATCAGGATGGAACTGCCTATAGCGGCTCCTTCAAGGCAGGTCGTTTCCACGGCCACGGGACCTTCACATGGCCGGATGGAAGTCGATATGGAGGCCAATGGGAGAATGGTCTGCCCCAGCGGCAGGGTACGATCCTTTTGTCCGACGGGTATCGCTATGAAGGGGAGTGGAAAAACGGTGTCGTCGAGGGCGATGGGACGGAGACGCTGCCCAACGGCGGAACGTATGGCGGTCAGTGGAAAAACGGCATGAAAAACGGATATGGGGAGATGATCTTCCCGGACGGTAAAATATACAAGGGGGAATGGAAAAACGGCCTGATGCACGGCAAAGGGGCTCTTTTTTTCACCGATGGTTCCAGGTATGAAGGGACGTGGCACGAAAACAGAATCTTGGGGCATGGATCGCTGATATTTTGGGACGGCACGATAAACAAGGGAGAGTGGAAAGACAACAAATTTGAAGTGCATAAGACCGGTTAAATAGAAGAAGAGAAGGTCCGACTCCATTTCATCCAAAAGGCGAAAGCTCATGAAAAAAGTTGTAATCATTTTTAGTGCGGTTATTTTGCTGGGCATTGCACTTTTCGGATGGTGGCTCGTCAGTCGCCCCGAACGGGGGACGACCGGCTCGGTGAGCACCCAATTTCGATGGCTCGGTCCCAACGACAAGATCGTGGTCGACGGCTTCGATGATCCCAAAGTCCAAGGCGTGGCCTGCCATATCTCCAGGGCGCAAACCGGCGGCATCAAAGGCGCCCTCAGCGTGGCAGAGGATGTGAGCGACGCCGGCATTGCCTGTCGCCAGGTCGGACCGATTCGGTTCCTGAGCGAGCTCAAGGACGGCGAGCGCGTCTTCGACGAACACCGCAGCCTCGTCTTCAAGTCGCTTCAGGTTGTGCGCTTTTTTGATCGCAAGCGCAATGTCCTGGTTTATGTATCCTACAGTGACCGGGTTCTCACGGGCAGCCCGAAAAACAGCATCAGCACCGTGCCGATCATGGAGTGGAAGACTCCCTGATCCCGAATAATTCCCACCGTATCCGATTCAAAGACAGTCTGGTTCACTTCGGGCAATCCGTCCTGACCGTCAAGATTTCGTTTTGTCGCACAATGCACTTTACAAATGCAATATCGGCTCGGAGTAAAAAAGAAAATACAGTCTGTTCCAACATATCGACTTGACATCATATCGTTTTTGCGGTATCTGTTTTTCACTCGCTAAACGCAGGGTTCCTATTCCATCACCCCTCGGGCTTGTATTGATCGGATGCCGTTCCTGTCAGGCGAGACTTGAGCCCTCTTCTTCATAAACAATCGCTTTTTGAATCAGACAAATATCGGTGCAGCATCAAGACGCACTCACATTCTCACAAATGGAAAGGGGGTGACTTTCGGTTCTATTCAGGGAAACGTGTTCGGGATTCTGCTCTACACGGGGCGGTTGCGGGGCAATCTGGGGAGCCACCGCAGTTAATCATTAGAAGAGGAAAATGCCCGATCAGAAAAGGAGGACACAACCATGCTGAAACGTTTGGCTTCTTTTTTCACGTACCTGATGCGACATTACCTTCCCGACGCCTATCTCTTCGCGATTCTGCTTACGTTCCTCTCAGCCATTTTGGCCCTGATCTTCACATCCGTCGGTTTTACGAAGGTGATCACGACCTGGGGAGACGGCATCTACGGCATCATCGCCTTTGCCTTCCAGATGATCCTGATCCTGGTCACGGGACACTGCCTGGCATTGACCCCGGCCGTCAACCGTATCCTGGTTTGGTTTGCCAAAATCGGAGACACCCCCGTTAAAGGAGGGATGATCGTTGCTTTCGTTGCAGGGATCTGCTCATTCATCAACTGGGGATTCGGCCTGGTCGTGGGCGGATTGCTGGCCCTGCAGGTGGCCAAAGGGAATCGAAAGGCCGATTTCCCTTACCTGATTGCGGCCGCCTACAGCGGCTTCGTAGTCTGGCATATGGGGCTTTCGGGTTCCATCCCGCTGGTCATCGCCACTTCAAAGCATGCCCAAAACTTCATTGAAAAAATGACGGGATCCATAGTGCCTGTCTCCCAGAGCATCTTCCAGCCCTTCAATCTGATCCCCCTTTTGATTCTCATCGTCACGCTCCCGATCCTCATGGCCCTGATCCACCCCAAAGAGGACGAGATCAAGCCGATCCCGGAATCCAAACTCGCGGATTCGTCCAGCGACTTTCCGAACGTGGAAAAGCCGGAGAATCCAACACTTTCGGAGAGAATCGACCACAGCTACACGATCAACATGATCTTCGGTCTGATGGGCCTCGTCTACCTGTACTACCATTTTTCCACGAAGGGATTTGATCTCAACCTCAACATCGTCATCTTCATTTTCTTCATCGCCGGCGTGATTCTCCACGGCAAACCGGTCAACTACATCAAGGCGATGAACACGGCCATCAAGGGCGCCGGGGGCATCGCCCTGCAATTCCCGCTCTATGGCGGCATCCAGGGGATCATGATCGGCACCGGTCTGGCCAAGGTGATTGCCGGTTGGTTTGTTGCCCTCTCGACGGCTGAAACCTTCTACATGTTCCAGTTCTGGGCCGCCGGGATCATCAACATGTTCATCCCATCCGGCGGGGGTCAGTGGGCGGCTCAGGGGCCGATCACCATGGAGGCAGCCAAGATGATGGGAATCGATCCGATTCGGTCCGCCATGATGGTGGCCTGGGGGGATCAGTGGACCAACATGATCCAGCCTTTCTGGGCATTGCCTTTGCTCGGGCTCGCCGGCCTATCGGCCAGGGATATCATGGGTTACACCACGGTGACGCTGCTTTACAGCGGCCTTGTTTTAAGCATCTTCGCGCTGCTTGTCGGGTTCGGGATTTTGTGAAACGAAATTCGGGATTGCGGGAGAGGAATCGGGCGATGATCGACGGCCGTGGCGCCTCTCCCGCGATCGCCCCTTTTTGCATCGACTCGACCGAATCAAAAGGAACGCGGTTTATAACAGATCGTTCTTCTGAGAATGGATGCTGGAAGCCTCACTTCCTGCCGATAGGCCGCTCATAACTGGTGGGACCGTTTTCGTAACCGACCGCCTTGAGCCACCAGGAAGGATAAAACACCGGCTGCGCGATACCCAGACTTGTGTTCACATACCCGTCGTTGTATTTGACGTAGAGGTGACCGGCAAGCTTCCACCATTCTTGGAGTACCCGCGCAACGATCTCCTCCGAATGTCGCGTCAGAAGGGTGCGGCTGCCTCCTTTGTCTCCCTGTTTCCACAGAGCCGCCGCCCGCGCTTCAATCTCCTGCTGAGCCCCGAAGGCGTTGGCCTCAAAACGGTCCCTCACTGCTCGGATATCTTGGATCATGTAGGAATACTTGAGCATGGCGTAGTTGGCCACATAGTTGAAGGCCATCCACAGGCTTTTCCAGTCGAAGGACAGCAGGTCCGCCCGCTGGATGGGTTCAGGCAGCGTCGTCGCACCGGCGTAAAAGGGCATCAGAACGGCTGTGGCAGGCCGGTCGGGTCCAAACCAGGTGATGCCGCCGATGGGGTCCGGTAGCCAATCCCGCGATTGATTCACATAGGCGTAAACACACCTGTAGATATTGAGCGGTCGTTCAAATTCCCCTTTGAGCGGCGTCAGGCGCCCCTCTTTGTCCGCCACGCCCTCGGCCTGACCTTCGAAACGGTTGGGATTGCCGAAGGGACCAGCCGCCAATCCCTTGGTCAGGTCGAATTCGGTACCCTCGTAATTGTCCCGGTGTATGGCAAAAATATTTTGAACGGTCAATTTCTGATCGGGTTTGACGGCGAAGGGATATTTTTTCGTGAACGGCCCCTCCACCCAAGCCGGGAGGTTCAGCGAAGGCGCGACGAGGGACTGGGCCCGCCAGACCCGTCTAAGGGAGTAGTAGGGGTGATGAAATTCGCCGTCGCCATAGACGCTGGTCCAGTCCAGGGGACCGTCTTCGGGCTTCCACCAGCCCTTTTTTTTCGCCACATCAAAGATGTTGGAGGAGTATAGCAAATCCTTGGCGTCCTTGCGGACTTCCCGGATGCGAAATTGGTTGGCCGCCACGAAAAAACCGTCATCCGGAACACGTTGCGCAACCCAGACCCCATCCGTCCCGTTCATGTCATAGCCGCACATCTCCATGACCCAGGCTTCCTTCGGATCGGCGACGGCCAGCGTCTCGCCCGTTCCGTAGTAGCCGAATTGCTCGATGAGTTGTCCCATCAGCCTGACGGCCTCACGGGATGTCTTGCACCGTTCCAGCGCCACACGGGAAAGCTCCGCCGAATAGAAGATGCGTTTCTGCGCTTCCGGTTCCGGGTGGACCTTGGCCTTGTCGGTGCATTCCGCGATGGAGAGCTGGTGCTCGTTCATGATGCCGTAATTGGCGTCAAAGTAGGCATAGGTGTGGGGTACTTGGGGAATGAATCCGAGAGGAACGCTGGGCGCTTCGCCGGGCGTGTCATAGCCCGGCCCCCGGTCCTTGGTCACGATCCGGTGTGTTTCGCTTGCCCCCCACTGGGGTTTGAAGTCCAGGGCACAGTGGGAGTAGAAAACAGGCCGCAATGCACCGGCTTTGTGGTCCATCGCCGGCACATAAATCATGCGTCCATCGCCCAAGCCGTCGTCCGAATGTGACGCCATGACCGACCCGTCCGCCGATGCCGCCCGACCCACGACCGTCACGGTGCAGGCATCCGCGCCACTTACAGACCAGATTGCAAGAATCGTCATCGTTACAAGGATTTTTTTCATCGCATTCCTTTCCGTAAAAATATTTGGTCGTTATTGAAAAAGTTCAAGGTCGTTGACCATAACGCCGTCGATGAAACCCGAGGCCCGGCATTTTTCAACGGTGCGCCTGTCTTTCGCCACCCAGGGATAGACCATCAGGCCGCAGGATTTTGCCCATTTAAGACGGTCCGCATTCATAACCTTGATGGATGGATGAAGAGAATAAACACCCAGCATACGAATGGTCTCTGAAAAGGGAAACCACACCCGATCGTAGATGAAAGCGGTTCTCATGACCGGGGCTATTCGCTTCATGCGGCGGAGAACATCGACGTCAAATGATGAGACGATGACGCGATCCTCGGCGCCCAGCTCCCGGAGAAGGGCGAAAAGCCTTTCCTCGATGGCCCCCTGACGATCCGGTCTTTCTTTGATCTCGATATTCAACGCCACCCGTTCCCCGACGAGGTCCAGCGTCTCCTCCAGCGTGGGAATTCCGATAAAACCGTATTGCGTCATGCCGTTGTTGAAGCTGTACCGCTTGAGTTCGGCCAGCGTCATGTCGGCCACCTTCCCGCTGCCGTCCGATGTGCGATCGATGCGGTCGTCATGAATCACGACGATGCGTCCGTCCTTGGAGAGGCGGACATCCAGTTCGATCATATCCGTACCGGACCGAATCGCCTGTTCAAAGGCCAGGATCGTATTTTCGGGATACCTCTCTGAATAACCCCGGTGGGCAATCTTCAAAAATCGAGTCCCGTCTTTTCGAAGGCCGTGCGGTTGCTGACGAGAGCAAGCCACGGTGGGGAAACGGATCATTTCCCTGTCCGTCCTCTCTTGAAAAAACGTCCCACCGAGCGGATCATCTTTCGGGAAACGGCAGCGAGGCATTGTTTTCCTCAAGGCCTCACGGTCAGCCTCTTCACCCTTCCGCACCGGATCCCCGGACCGTGTGAAATACATCCTGTGGAGATCTCCTGCCTCGGGTCGGATCGCGACATCCGCATTTGCCGGCTCAGCCTCTTCGAGTTTGCCGGCCGTGATTTCCCCGGCTCGATAAACAATTTCTCTTTGCCGGTCAGTAATGGTACGTGGATGCAACGAAGATATTCCAGGTATGGGCGGTTACATCCTGGGCAAACTCTTCGCTGGTAATGTGCGCCGTTCCCGATCCTTGCCCGTAATTCCCCCCGATCGTGATGGTGCTCTGATGAACACGGAAACTGACCGACCCGGCAACCCCATACATGTCGATTTTTTCACTCCCGGCGCTCGTGCCCGGGTTGATATCCGGAGAATTGGACCGGTTTGTGAAAACACCGGCCCGAAAGATCCAGTCCTTCCAGGGCGAATATTCGGTTCCCAGCGCGGCGTTGACCACGGTTTCCCGCTCCACCCGTTCCCCAAGCATGTCGAAATCGAACCCGGGATATAGGGCCATGTCTCCGGAAACAAGCCAGGAGGGGGTGATGCGATAGGCCACCCCGACACGGCATTGCCACGGGTACCCCTGCTTGTCACCGGAGGTGGTGCGCTGGTCGTCCAATACCGCCTTGCCGTCCAGAGTCGAGTGGCTGGTTGTCTGATAAGTGACGTCGGAACTGATCACAAAGGTCTTGGACAGGGCTGCACCGAATGAGATCGGTTCGGACGGTTTCCAGAGCATTCCGAGAACGGGCCGTGTTCCCCATTCGCTGGCCTTCACGTAGATGTTCGTCAGTTGGTCTCGCCCGTTGCTGAGCCGCAGCAGTTCGTTTTCGATAAACAGAATGTCCCTCTTGTGCACATACAGCGTCAGCCCGAAGGCAAGGGTATCAGAAATCCGGATCGCGACGGAGGGGCCGAATTCGTTGATTTTATCTTCCGTGTTCAGATTCAGGACGTAGCGGGCAATCCGCAGGTTCGGATCGCCATAGTATTGTTTCATCTCGTACGGAAGGGGTAAATCGGTAAAGGTTTCATCCATGTTTTCAAAGCTGTGTTCCGGAACGGCATAAGAAAAGCCGAGCGAGACGGGTCCGATGGGCTGTTGAACCCCGAAAAAATTGGGAACGATGGCGGAATAATTCCGTTTAAGATCGGAACCGGCGATCACACCGCTGTATTTTTTGGACAGGCTGTAATAGGCGTTCACGCTCGCGGACAGGCTCTTTTCCTCGGCATACACGATTCCGGCGGGATTGTAGTACATGCCGGACGTGTCGTCGGCCAGAGCCGTGAATGCCCCACCCATTCCCGCGGCCCGTTCACCGATGAGCATGTTGTTGTAGTGGAACTCGTCAGCCCAAACCGTTGATACGGAAGCCAGACAAACCAGAACCCAACAAGCTGCGGGAAGATAACGCTTCAG
>JAXDCM010000253.1:0-7493 GCA_034677965.1 Syntrophales bacterium | reverse complement strand
GCGAATCCCGATGCCATTTCCCATTATTCTCAAGTCTTCGACCGGATCACGTCGATTTTGAGCAAGGTCGAGGCCCGGGACCTCTTTCCGGGGATCGTGGGGCAGAGCACGATCATGCGCGGCCTCTTCGCGCAGATCCTCAAGGTGGCCCGCACGGACTCCACCGTCCTGATCTCCGGCGAGAGCGGAACGGGCAAGGAGCTGGTGGCCTCCAGCCTCTTCGAGCACAGCTTCCGCCGGGACCGGCCCTTCGTCAAGCTGAACTGCGTGGCCATTCCGGAGGGGCTTCTGGAAAGCGAGCTGTTCGGCCACGAACGGGGCGCCTTCACCGGGGCGACGGCACGGAAAATCGGCAAGTTCGAAACGGCAGACGGCGGGACGATCTTCCTCGACGAAATCGGGGACATGCCGCTGGCCACCCAGGCGAAGCTCCTGCGCGTCCTTCAGGAAAAGGAGTTCGAGCGGGTGGGGGGAAACGAAACCATTCGGGTCGACGTGCGCTTCATCGCCGCCACCAACAAGAACCTGACGGAGATGGTCCGGCAGGGGACTTTCCGGGAAGACCTGTTTTACCGCCTGAACGTTTTTTCCATCGAGCTTCCCCCGCTCCGGGACCGGAAGGAGGACATCCCCCTGCTGGCGGCCCATTTTCTGGAAAAGATGGACAACTCCGCCAAACTCGCCCCGGAAAGCCTTCAGCTTCTGACAGCCTGTTTCTGGCCCGGGAACGTTCGGGAACTGCAAAACACCCTGGAAAGAGCCGCAGTCCTGGCGGACGACGGAATCATCACGCCCGCGCTCCTGCCGGCGCAGATCACCGGGACCGCAAAGGAGATCATCGGTGCGTCGGATGCACCGGCGCCGAAATCCATCGATGAACGCATCGACGAAGTGGAGCGGGGCCTGATCATCGAGGCGCTCAGCCGGTCCGGGGGCGTTCAGGTAAAGGCTGCCGAGATCCTCGGGATCAACCAGCGGAGTCTCTGGCATCGCATCAAGAAGCTCGGCATCGACGTAAGCAGCCTCAAAAATCAACAAAAAATGTAGATTCAGCACCAAATCCCGAGATTTTCCGGATTCAACCCCAATCCTTACAAGACATTCTCCGTTGTTCGTTGCCTGTTGCTGCAATTTTATTTCATGTTATTCTTCAGCAATAATAGCATTTTATAAACTTTTTGATGCTTTTTCGCGCCTTCTTTGCCATGCTTTGTTATACATTGGCACGCAAGGTGCATATATATTCAATGAAAAAATTCTGCACAAGCAGAAACGAAAGTATCGGAAGGGAGGTAACGACAATGAAAAAATCACCTTTAAGAAATGAAAGAGGCTTCACCCTTATCGAGATCATCGCGGTTCTGGTCATCCTGGGGATCCTGGCGGCGGTGGCCATTCCGAAATACATCGACCTGCGTGAAAAATCAGTAGAAAAAGCTATTAAAGGTTTAAGTGCTGAGTTGAATGCCCGGGAAAGATTAGCTCTTGCACAATATAAGTTAGATGATACCAAAAACCAGAATGTTCATTATACCAGCCCAACATATGACATCGGAAAAGATTTCAAACCAGACCCCAACCCCAGCCCTGGTGTTATAGTACCGGATCAAGATCTGTTCAACTATGAAGGAAAAAGAATAGACTGCACAAGAACAGTCACGACTGATTTTAACATGCCTGATACATGGGTATGCAAAGTTGTAGGAAATGCAACATAAGATAGAAAAATGATTTTAGGTAAATAGGGACAGAAACCTATTTTTCTTGACATGAAAGCCTTTACCGGTTTATAGTTTTTCCATGCCAAGAATATCCCGCGCCATAGCCCTCGGCTATCCCCATCACGTCACGCAACGGGGGAATTACCGGCAAACGGTCTTCGCAGAAACGGCTGATTACGCTCAATACCTGGATTTTCTCGCCCAATATGCCCCCCAATGCGATCTGGACATCTGGGCATACTGCCTCATGCCGAACCATGTCCACATGGTGTGCGTTCCCCAGCAGCCGGATTCGCTCTCCCGAACGTTGCACACCGTCCATATGAAATATGCCCGGTACTTCAACAACAAGATGAGAGCCGTTGGCCATCTTTGGCAGGGGCGTTTCTTTTCCTGCGCTTTGGATGAGCGCCATGTGTATGCGGCCGTTCGGTATGTGGAAAGAAACCCGATTCGCTGCGGCCTCGTTTCTTCGCCGGATGATTACCCCTGGTCGAGCGCGAAAGCCCATATCGCGGGCGCGAAGAATCCTGTCCTGTCGGGTAGTTGTTTTCTTACGGAAACCGTTACGGACTGGCGGCACTATCTGGGGATGGGGCCTGATTCGGCGGAGGAAACCACTGTCATCAAAGCGACACTAACCGGCCGCCCTTGCGGCGCGGAGGATTTCATCAAGGGCGTGGAAGAGCGCCTCGGTCGTAGATTGACACCCCAGCCACGGGGCCGGCCCCGGAATAAATAGGTTTCTGTCCCTATTAATTATAAATGCAATTTGAAATTACAACTTGCATATTGCATATTATTATGGTAGACAGCAATCCATGATCGACCGCACAATAGAGCCGGTATTGAAGGATCTGGTGACGAAGTACCCGGTGGTAACGATCACGGGGCCGCGTCAGAGCGGAAAAACCACCCTTTGCCGCAAGGTCTTTCCCCAATTGCCCTATGAAAATCTGGAAATCCCGGACGTTCGGCAATATGCGCTGGATGATCCGCGGGGCTTCCTGAACCGTTATTCCGAAGGCGTTATTCTGGACGAGATTCAACGGACGCCGGATCTGCTGTCTTATATTCAGGGGATCGTGGATGATCGGCAACGCCCGGGCCAGTTTATCCTGACGGGAAGCCAGCAATTCGAAGTCTTGAACAGGATCAGCCAATCTCTCGCGGGAAGAACGGCACTTCTCAAGCTCCTGCCGCTCAGTCTGGCCGAAATCCATCTGGAAAACACGCCGTCAGCCGTAGACCGCCTGATCCTGAGCGGCCTTTATCCCCGCATCCATGATCAGCGTTTAAACCCCACGCAGACGCTTGGTGACTATCTGGCCACTTATGTGGAACGGGACGTCAGGCAGATTGCCGCGATCAAGGATCTGAGCCTCTTTGAGAAATTCGTGAGGCTCTGCGCCGGGAGGGTTGGCCATATTGTGAATCTCCAGAGCCTTGCCAATGATGCAGGCGTTTCGCACACCACGGTGCGCTCATGGATTTCCATCCTGGAAGCGGGCTTCATCATTTTTCTGCTTCCGCCATGGTTCAGAAACATATCAAAACGACTGGTCAAATCTCCAAAACTCTATTTCTGCGATGTGGGTCTGGCCAGTTATCTTCTGGGCCTGGAAAATGAGCACCATGTCAACCGGGATCCTCTCCGGGGTCACCTGTTTGAAAATATCGCCGTGATCGAAGCGATGAAATACCGTTTCAACAAAGGCCTGAGAAGCAATCTGTCCTTTTACAGGGACAGCGGGGGAAATGAAGTGGATCTGATTCTGGAGATGGGGCCGGATATTTTCCCCGTGGAAATAAAGGCCGCGGAAACGATTATGCCCGGAAGTCTTAAAGGCTTGAGGAAGTTCGCCGGGTTGATGCCCGAATTGCCCTGGGGCTCAGGATTGCTCTATGGGGGCAGTGACATCCAGATTCGTTCGGATGTAAGGATTTATCCGCTGACGAAAATCCACGGCATGTTGGCGTCCCTCACTTAACGGATCGCCGCAAACGACATAAAAAAGCAGTTTCATGCTGCAGGCATGACAATCCGCATAAAATGAAGCCGGCCTGTAAACTCCATTGCCCCGGATTCAAGATGCTTTGAAGTCGCGCTTCCCCGGGTCGACCTCATCAAACCGGCAAAACACCGGCAAAGATCCCGTTTGACATATTGGAATTCAAATATAATCGGACGATTGAGACCGGACCATGACGCGAGCCTTGAAAATCAATCCAGGTAAACGTGGATTTACCATGATCGAGCTGGTCATCGTCCTGATTGTCATGGCGATCGTGGCAGTCTTCATCGCGAGCCGTGCGTCAACCGGCGGAAACGACCTGATTGCCGAAACGGATACGCTCAAATCCAATCTGCGCTACGCCCAGATCCGGGCGATGAACGACTCTGAGCCCTGGGGGATTCACATCCCCGATGCCGGCTCATACGTCCTATATAGGAAAAACGCCCCGGCCGCCGGCCAAATGCTCCCCGGGGAAAAGACGGGCGCGGCGCAGACCCACACTTTGGCCTCGACTGTGACTATCACGTCCGGCGTGGGCACAACTTACAACTTCAACGCATGGGGCATTCCGGTCAACACGGGAATCCCTCCCGTTCCGCTTGCAACCGCACAAACCATCACGCTGACCGAGGGTGTTGCGACAGCCAGCATCACGATTACTCCAAACACGGGCTTCATCCCATGAGACTGATTCAGCGCGCTTCCGGGTTCACGCTCATCGAGGTCATCGCGACGCTGGTAATCGTCTCCGTGCTGGGGACTGTGGCATACGTCTATTTCGGAAAGGGCTTTCTGGAGAGCGTCACCCCGGTCACGCGGTTGAGGCAAACCGCCGCACTGCACCGGGTCATGGAGAACATCACGGCGGACTACAATGTGTTCCCAAAATGGCGAAGCGGCACGAATTACGCGAAAGACGCGCCTGTAACACCCACATACTTCAACGGACATTATTACAAAGCTTCGGGGGGCACGAGCAGTGCCACGAATGAACCGGAATGGCCGTTAAGCGGAACGGTCGTTGACGGCACCATCACCTGGACGGAAAGCGGCCGCCTGCGGATACTGCGACCGCTGACAACTTTACAGACAAACATCGGGGCGGAAAATACCGACCAGCCGACAAACGAATATGGGAAAAATCCCGATGGGACAACCTACACAAAATACACTGTTATTAAGAATAGTTTTATCAAATTTGAAAACGACAAAGAACAGAATGTCGGCACTGGCGATGCTAATAATATTCTTAAAGTAACTCTGAAAAATGAAAACGGGGAAACGCTGACTGCACTGTTTTTTTCCGACTGAGGAGTCTGGTGGAAGAGAAAATGTCCGATAGCCGGGGGTTCACGCTGATCGAAGTGGTCACGGTCATCATCATTGCCGCCATTCTCAGCGCCATCGCGGGCATGGGTCTGGTCCAGATCGCCAATGGCTACGTCTTTGCCAGGAAGAACGCGGCAGTCTCGCAGCAGGCCCAGATCGCCCTGGCGCGGCTGGTCAAGGAACTTTCTGAAACACGATCTGTTCCATCCGCAACGGCAACCGGTCTGACCTATCAGCGCATCAACGCCGCAACCGGTCTGCCCGAGACGCACACGATCTCCTGGGCGGGCGCGGATCAGCCGATCCTGCTGGACGGCGACGCGCTGGTTGACAAGGTGCGGTCTTTCAGCCTGACCTATTACAATTACGACTATGGCACCCGGGCATTCACGGCATCGCCCTATTCCGCATCCACGATGGTCATCGAGGTGAGGTTTCAGTTGACGGGCTACAATGAAACGCCGCTCGTCTTTATCGAAAGGGTGACACTTTAGATGGACAGACGACGCAGAAATATCCGGGCCCAAAGGGGCGCAGCGCTCCTCTATGCCGTTTTCGCCATCACCGCCGTCGCGGTCCTGGGGACGGGGATCTATTTCATGACCACCACGTCGACCTTCAGCGGTCTCGGTGCGAACGACCGGAACCGCGCCTACCAACTCGCCCTGGCCGGAAAAGACTATGCGGTGATGAAAAATCTTGAGAATACGGCAGGCGCGAGGGAATTCAAACTCCTCAATGACGACAGGTTCCAACTCGAGATCGTTGATGATCTCGATCCCGATGTCACCAAGATCATCTCAAAAGGCATCGTTAAAAAAACACCCTATGAAGCGAGCCAGTCAATTACAGTCCGGATCAGCGGATTCAAAAGGCGGGCGGATATCAGCTTTGCGAAAGACATCCAGGCATTCACCAAGCCCGTCGAATCCAAGACGGGGTTGATCACCACGGATACCGCGGCGGGCAGGGTATCGCTGGGGAAAATCAACACCGGCGGCGCTGCGTGGGAGAACAACTTCGGCGCCCTCTGGTACCGTGGAAACGCCGTGCAGGGCGACTGCACGGACGGGCGGTGCAGATTCGGGACAGGGTTCCGGGCCTTTTTCGTGTTTCGGATCAATGCCAGCGCGGCGGGGGCAGACGGGTTTACGTTCACCGTTTTTAACGGCGATACGGCGACCAACGATGTCTTCTCCGTCGGGGGGGACACGGACAAGGGAGAATTGATGGGATATGCCGGCGATTCTCGCCTGGCGGGCGGTTATCTCGATGGAATCACGAGAACGGCGGCCGGTTGCCCGACTCCGCTGGCCTGCGCCGCGGGTCGCGGTATCCAGCCGCCCAAGATGGCTGTTGAATTCGACGCCAAGGCCAACAATGACCCCTCTGCTGGCGTATGCGATCCCGACAGCAGGAATGACGAGCCGGACCCGGACCCACCACACCCTTTGCACGACTTCAAGAACCATATGGCACTGATGTTCTGGGGAGACAACAACACCAGTTATGGTGCAACGGTATGCGACCCAGCCCTCCCTTCACCCGTTGGGTTGAACACCTATGACGACAACCGGCATGGCGCCGGCGGGGGATCGAACGAGTCTTTTTTAAACGCGCCATACCCTGCACAACCGTCGTTCAACCGCTGTCATTACTTTGACGGCAACCAAGCATGCCCACCCTTGCCGGCGTCCGGATGGCCGGGCAACTGGCTTCTGGGCTCCGCATTGCCCAATATTTATGCCTTTCGAATCGAGGTCCGGAGGGATCTCACCCCGGAATCATCAGGTAACTACAAATATACGTTCAGAGCCTGGGTCAAGCGGTGTGATTCAGGCGATCCCAGCTGTGTGACAGATTTCCCTGAGAGTCTTGAGTTTGCGAACACTAAAAATGATTATACTCTGGACAATCCGATCCTTGACAGGACGTTCGAACTCAGTCCGGCATATCACTTGAAATTCGAAACAATGCTCTTCGGCTGGACGACAGCGATGGGCAGCGCGACGCAGGAGATTCTGATCAACCGGTTCAGGATGAATTTCCGCAAATAAAGCCCGTTTAAAACCAGCCGCGGCGCCGGCGCGAAGCACGATTCAGGGGTTTTGTGTCATTCGTCAAAGGCGCCCATCAAACCGTTTCTCAGCCACGCAATCCTTTCGTTCAGTGAAAAAGGCACACCCATCCGGCTAAAAAGAATGTGGAATTCAGCGCCGTATGATGATAATAAAAAATGTGTGGCCGCTCTCCATCTGAGGGCGGCAAATCGCTATGAGCGCAGATCGGGAGGGTGCCGAAAATTAACATTCGCAAGCAGATTGAAAGCAACGGCCTGATCCTGATCGCCATGATGATGGTCGTCATCTACTGGACCTTCGACACCGTGGCATCGGGACAGATTCTGACGCGCATCCTGATCACC
>JAXDCM010000252.1:0-11090 GCA_034677965.1 Syntrophales bacterium | reverse complement strand
CATCCCCCCACCCTGGGCTTCTGGATCACGTTCGGCATCTGCGCGGTGGGGTTGTTAATCTTCTATGCGATCTTCACCTTCACCCGGCTGGAGATCTTCAAAATGCTGCTGGGATCGTTCTTTCCGCTGGCCATCCTGATCCTGGGTGTTCTCGGAACGATCATCGTGGGACTCGCGACGCCAACCGAGGCGGCGGCAATGGGTTCCTTCGGGGGGTTGGGGCTCGCGATCGCCTACAGGCGGTTCAACTGGGGGATGCTCAAGGAATCGGTCTTCCTCACCGCGAAAACCTCGGCCATGGTCTGCTGGCTCTTCGTCGGTTCGGGGACATTCGCGGCGGCCTTCGCGCTGCTGGGCGGACAGGAGATCGTGGAGACCTGGGTGAAGTCGCTCGACATGACACCGACGCAGTTCATGATCATGTCCCAGATCATCATCTTCCTGTTGGGCTGGCCGCTGGAATGGACGGAGATCATCATCATCTTCATGCCGATCTTCATCCCGCTGCTGGACCACTTCAACGTCAATCCGCTCTTTTTCGGCCTGATCGTTGCGTTGAACCTCCAGACGGCGTTCCTGTCGCCGCCGGTGGCGATGTCCGCTTTCTATCTGAAAGGGGTTTCGCCGCCCCACGTGACGCTGAACCAGATCTTCCTGGGGATGCTGCCGTTCATGGCAATCCAGGTGATCGCGATCGTTTTGCTGTATATGTTCCCGGCGATTGGTCTGTGGATTCCGTCCCTGGTGTACGGGGGAGGCGGATAAGGACCGGGCCCCTTGTGACGATCGGGCCGTCATTCAATTTGACGAAAACTTCATCGACTCTCGCCCCCCGCAATCTCGTGCGGGGGGTTTTGCTTTGCATTTGCCTCCAAAAGGCATTATAGGGTTCCTCGCGCCGGCTGCGATAGTGCGCGGGCGGTGCAATCCGATACAGGAATCGATGCATGGAAGAAAAGAACAATAAAAAAGGTTTTTTCGAGCGTTTGAAATCGGGACTGGCCAAGACACGGAAGCTGCTGATGACGGATGTCGACGACATTCTGCTCGGCAGCAAGGAGATCGACCAGGCGCTGTTCGACGAACTCGAAGAGGCGCTGATCGCGGCGGACGTCGGACCGGCCTTCACCGGCGAGCTGATCGAATCGTTGAAGGGAAAGGTGAAACGCAAGGAGTTGGGAAGCCCGGAGATCCTCCGTAAAGCTCTCCGTGAAACGATGCGCGAAATTCTTCGCCGGAACGAGACGCCTCTTCGGATTCCTCCGGATCGGATCCACACGATCATGGTCGTCGGGGTGAATGGCACGGGCAAGACGACGACGATCGGCAAAATGGCCCGGAATCTGAAAGCGGAAGGGCACGGGATCACGCTCGTCGCCGCGGACACCTTCCGGGCGGCGGCCATCGAACAGTTGGACGCCTGGGCGAAACGGGCGGCCGTGCCGCTGATCCGGCAGGCCGCCAACGCCGATCCCGCCGCCGTCGTTTTCGACGCGATCCGCGCCGCCAAGGCCGGCCGTCCCGGCGTGGTCATTATCGACACGGCCGGCCGCCTCCACACCAAGGTGAACCTGATGGAGGAGCTGAAGAAAATGAAGCGGATCATGGCGCGGGAGCTCCCCGGCTCGCCGCATGAGGTGCTTCTCGTCCTGGATGCGACCACCGGCCAGAACGCGATCGCCCAGGCGCGGATGTTCCGGGACGAGATCGGCGTCACGGGCCTCATCCTGACCAAACTGGACGGGACATCGAAGGGGGGCGTCGTCGTCCGGATCGCCCAGGAGCTGGGCATCCCGCTCCACTATATCGGCGTCGGCGAGCAGCCGGACGATCTGCGTCCGTTCCGGGCCGACGAGTTCGTCGAGGCCCTCTTCGCGCCGAACGGGCGCTGAAACCTCAGCCTCTCAGTCTTTCGTTGAATTGATCGAAGGTAAATCGGTATTCCTGGGTGCCGTAGCATTCAACGGCAAAGGAGGCGCAGACGCTTCCCATCCTGGCGCATTGTTCGATGTCCATCCCCCGGATCAGGCCGCTGATCAGACCGCCCCGATAGGAATCGCCCGCGCCGGTCGGATCCTCGACCTTTCCCGGCTTGACGGGGCGGATGTCGATTTTTCCGTCGGCCGTGGCCACTTGCGATCCCGACTCCCCCAGCGTGGTGATGACCGCCCCGGCACGCTCCAACAAATCGTTCCGGGTCAATCCGGTTTTGCCGACGATCATGTTCAGCTCGTAATCGTTCACGATCAGGATCCGGCATCCCTCGATGGCCTCAAGAAGATCTCCGGCGGTCCACATGGGCAGCGACTGCCCGGGATCGAAGATGTAGTCGACCCCCCTTTGCTTGCAGGCTCGCGGGTAATTGACCATGTCGTCCATGTTTCCGGGGGAGACGATCATCAGGGTTTCTCCGGGGCGGAGCAGATCCAGGTCCAGATTCGACCGATATTTCATGGCCCCGGGGTTGAATCCGGTGATCTGATTGTCGGCACGGTCCGTGGTGATGAAGGCCCCCGCCGTGAATTCGTCCTCGATGATTTTGATGTGTTCCGTGGAGATCCCGTTTTTTCCCAGCCAGTCGAAGTATCTCCGGTAATCCTGGCCGATCGCGGCCGAGATGATCGGCTTTTCACCCATCAGGGCCAGCGAGTAGGCGATATTGCCCGCGGTCCCGCCGAATTTTTCCTTCATGCCGTCCACCTGAAAGCAGACGTTCAGCATATGGATCTTTTCCGGAAGGATATGATCGGAAAAGTATCCCGGGAAATTCATGATGCGGTCATACGCCAGCGAACCGGAAACGATGATGTTCATCCGAACAGACCTTTCATATCTGCTGCGACGGCCGGCCTGCGCAGGCCCGCGGAAATCGGGACAGAAAAGATCGCCACACGAACGCTGAGATGATCCGAGGGCTTCGCGCACGGAGATTTAGCTTTTCCGGCTGGTTTTGGTCATAAACGAGGAAATCCTCTGTTGGGTCTTCTTACTCTTGCATTTCGGGCAGGACACCTTGACCTGTCCATGTTCGGAGATGCTCTGGATGATGGTAAACTTTTTGTTGCACTCCCTGCATTGATATTCGTATGTGGGCATTTCAATCCTCCTTTCCTTGTTACGGAATATCAAACGTAAGCGTATTGTCCCTCCCCGGTCGAGGACGGTTGCAATGCTGCTCTGTTCCTGGTGGATTCCGTTCTGATATTATCTTAATGAATCATCCCGTCTTGTCAAGAGAGGATTGGGAAACTTTGGCCAATCCTTTTAAAATATTCATTTCTGCTCATATGTTCGATCGCGAGTAGCGCGCCGAACGCCTCGTTGAAATCTGCTCCGCCGGCGGTGAAAACCCCATGACCGTGGACAATGACACCTTGACGCTCCTGAAGAACGGGGGGCACCGTCCTGCAGAGGCCGTAGCGTCCCGTTCCGATTTCGCCCGGAACGATCGGTATGCCGCCCGCGGATCGTTTTTCCGGACAGCGGAGATGGCAGAAACCCCGCTCCGGGCAGTCCCGTTTGTCGCAATCGAGCGAGAGGATCACCGAAAACGGGGGATGGCCGTGCAGGACGGTTTGTTTTCCCGTATAGAGCACGATCTGGCGGTGCGCGGAAAATTCGCTGGAGGCGGTCATTCCGGCGCAGGAGGAGCCGTCCAGCGGAACGGCGTCGATGCAGCCCGCAAGCTCGTCGAGCGAGCTTCCCGTCTGGCTGATGTACAGGACCTTGCCGCTGAGCAGCGAGATGTTGCCGAAATAGGAATCGACCAGGCGGCAATCCACGGTCGCGCGCCCCGCCTCCGCCATCGCGGCTAGTATGGCCTCCGCGTCGTCGAAGGGACCCTTCGCGAGCGGTGGTGCGCACTCAACCGGCTCAGGAAGACCCGCCATGGCCCGGTCGAAGGCCTGCTCCCGTTTCGAGTCCCATTTCCCGCGGCGGACCTCTGCGAGGCAATCCGCGAAGAACTTCACGAAAGCGGCAAAACAGACGGAACAGAAGGTGATGAAGGCCTGCTCCGGGCTCACCGTCCCGAACGTGACGACCCCCCGTTCGGGAATGATCACGCATTTGCGCTCCTTCAGTGCCGCCATCATCTCCTGCGGATCGAACGCCGATGCCACGGGAAGGTCGTGGAAGAAAGTTCGCGTCTCCGTATCTTCCGGGAAAATGGCCCCGTCGGCCTCCCCGGCAAGATAATTGACAACGGTCCGGTAAGGCTCAGCCGGCCGGCCGAACAGCAGCGACTGGATGTTGAGACCGGCGAACACTTTCTCCAGAATGGGGATCGCCGGATCTTCCCGGTTCCAGACGAGATCCGCATCCACTGAACCAAGCAACGGCGAACCTGTTTCCGCATAGCCCGCCTCGACGAGTTTTCGCGCGTATTTCTCAATCAGCCTTTCCATAAGATTCCCAGCTCTACGGCCTTCTCCCGAGTCGGCATCCCAGCCACGTCGAGTCCGCGGACGGCATAGTAGCGGCTCCTGGCCTCCAGAAACGTCGTGCGGTCGAGGGGCGGGACCCGGATGTGTCCCACCTCAGAACCCGGCATCACAAAGAAGCGCGCCGGCAGGTCGTCGTCCGCGGCGTTGAACCCGTTTCGGGCGTTCATCATCCTCTCCCGGTAAACGATCCTTTCCCCGATCTTCAGTAGATCCTGCGCGGAGGCAAAAACGCCGGTCACGGCCCGGAAGACCTTTGCGTACTCCTCCATCGAGGCCGTGAAAAAGACGAACTTGCAGGCCGTCAGAGAGTCGATCGCGGCGTTCAGATCCTCGGCGATCTTGATGATCCGGGCCTTCCCGTCGAAGCTCATCCGATCGGTCGCCACGGGCTTCCGCAGAATTTCATGCGCGATAGGGTAGGCCCGCAGATGGCATCCGCCCCGGGTCGATGTCGCATAGGCCAGGGCCATGCCGCAGGCCCCGCGCGGGTCGTAGGCAGGAAGCTCCTGCCCCTTGACCGTCACGGCGCAATCGGGACGCCCACGGGACGAGGCGTAGGCCGCGGAGCCCCTCCCAAGCTCTGCGCCGATCCCCTTCCCACGGCCGATCATATCGAGAAGCGAAAGGATCTCCACAGAGGAGAGTTTGACCTGTTCTATTTCGGTATGACAGGCAAGAGTCGCCGCAGCGGAGATTGTGTCCATCCCCATCTCGTTGCAGAGGCGGTTCGCCGCCATCGCGGTTTCTAAATCCGCGTTCCCCAGCAGCGCGGTGAAATGGGAGAGGGTTTCGAATTCCGGCAGCGACCTTCCGTCCGCCGCAACTTTCTTGCAGAGGATCGGACAGCCCCGGCAGCCTGTCTTTTTCGGGCGGTACCGTTCCCGAAGAGCAGGGGCGTTCAGGGAAGACGCCGCCGGGAAAAAAGTCGCTCGAAAATTTTCCGTCGGCATCATCCGCCGGGCGTGCATCAGATCGTAGAGTGCGGGCGTTCCGAATTCGGCGATCCCGAACTCCCCGAGCAGGGCCGGCGAAGCGGACAGCAGCCGTCGGACGTCCTCGACGGCGTCCTGCAACCCCTCGGGATCGGCGACGGCGACCTTACCATGTCCTTTCACCGTGAGATAGCGGAGATTCTTCGCGGCGAACGAAAGTCCGAGGCCGTTCCTTCCGGCCGCAAAGTGGCCGTCCACCATAATATTCGCGAACGCGACACCATTCTCGGCTGCCGGCCCCGTCGCCGCGGCCGCACCCCTTCCCCGCAGCCTGTCGAAGATTTGCGAGGTCAAAAGCCCGTACATTCCGGCGGCGTCGGTGAGTTGGACCTCTTCGCCGTCAATCTCGATCCCACAGGGGCTGGGACTCCGACCGGTGATGACGATCCCGTCCCATCCCGCCTTCTTCAGCATGGTTCCGAAACTGCCGCCGACGGAGCCGTCGCCGACGGTTCCGGTGAGCGGCGAACGGGACATGACCGTCATTCTGCCGGAGGTCGGCGATGCGGTGTCGACCAGCGGTCCGGTGAACAGCAGCAGCGGCATCGCGGGGTCGTCCCAGCGGCGGGCCGCCTCCGGTTCGAGGTATCGCCCGGCCAGCCCGCGCCCGCCGAGGCATTCCTGGTAAGTCTCGGAGGCAGGCCGGCGGGCTTCCCAGTCCCCCGTCGTCAGATCCACCGCCAGTATTTTTCCGCACCATCCGTGCATCGCTTCCTTTTATTCCCCCGGCCATGCGCCTCTCCGGCGTCTAAACCACCAGCAATGCGGTCATGTCCATGACGTTCGTTCCGGTGGGGCCGGTCATGATCAGGTCGCCGGTTTGCTGCAGAAAATGGTACGAGTCGTTCCGGGCGAGAAAATCGTCGATCCGGAGACCGAGAGATTGCGCCTTTTCCCAACTCGCGTGGTCCACGGCCGCACCGGCGGCGTCCGAATGGCCGTCGATGCCGTCGGTCCCGGCGCTGAGGAACAGAAATCGCGGATTGTGCCGGAATTCGCGGAGGGCCGCGAGGGCCATCTGCTGGTTTCTTCCCCCCATCCCGTCCCCTTTGAGGGTCACGGTGGTTTCACCGCCGAAAAGCAGGCAAACCGGCGGGGCGAACGGCTGCCCCGTCGTTGCGATCTCCTCGCCGATGGCCAGGATTGCCTTGGCCGCCTCTCCGGCCTCGCCCCGCAGCCGGGAACTCATGATACGGGCGGGGATGCCCAGCGCCTCGGCCTTTTCCCTTGCCTTCTGAAGGACCTTCAGGTTGCTCCCGATCAGGAAATGGTCGCTCCGCGGGTTCGGCCCTTTGGGCGTCTCCTCCATCCCGCCGTCGAGACCCTTCAGGACGACGGAGCGGACACTCTGCGGCGCCCGCTCCCAGAGGCCGTACTTCTTCAGAACGGCGTGCGTGTCGCCAAAACTCGAGCGGTCGAAGTACATCGGCGCAGAGCCGATGGCCTCCAGGTCATCGCCGATCACATCCGAGACGACCAGTACGATCCCGCGCGCCTTCGACAATCGACCCAGGCGCCCCCCCTTCACCAGCGAGAGGTGCTTGCGGACGACGTTCAGATCCTCGATCGGGACACCGTTCGCCAGAAGGCCTTTCACCTGGCCCTGCATCTCGGCCAGTGTGATCGGGGGCGCCGGCTTCTCGATCAGCGCCGAGCTCCCGCCCGACAGCACGTAAATGAAAAAATCCTTCTCGGAGAGGGCGGTCATTTTCTCCATCAGGATTTCGGTCGCCCGGATGCTCTTTTCGGTGAGGACGGGATGCGAACTCTCAAAGACCGCAACCCCGTCCAGCTCGGCGCTGTAATTGGACACGACAAAGCCGCCGGTCAACCGGCTCCCCAGAACCTCTTTGACGGCCCGGGCCGTTTCGACCGAGGCCTTCCCGCTGCCGAACAGATAAACCTCTCGGTAATCCCTGAGCCGGTAGTTTTTCCCTTCGATTGTGAGGACGTCCGCTTCAAGCCGCAGTGCATCCCGAACGAGATTTCCCGGCCGCGCAGAATCCAGAGCAGCCCGGAAGACCTCGAGCATCTTTTCCCTGTTCGTCATCTCGCCTCCTGATTTACGGGTTCTTCAAACCGCCGGCGAAGCCGTAACATTCATGGTTCCTCCCCGCCGGACCTTTAGCGATCCTGTTTGGCCGACCATCAGGCCTCCGCAAAGAGGGGGATGTGCCGGAAGAGGTTGACGTCGACGAGGCCCTGATCGGTCAGCTTCAGCTCCGGAATGACCGGCAGCGCAAGAAACGAGAGCGCCATGAAGGGCTCGTCCCGCACGGAACCCAAATTGCGTGCCGCCCGTCTCATCTCCTCCCAGCCCCGGGCCACCCCGGCCAATGGCTGATCGGACATGAGGCCGGCAATGGGAAGCGGCAGCCCCGCCAGGAGTTCCCCGTTGCAGACCGCCGCCAGCCCCCCGTTCATCCGTTCGACCGCTTTCACCGCCGCAAAGAGATCCCCGTCACTGCAACCGACTGCGATGATGTTGTGGGAGTCGTGCGCCACGGAAGAGGCCAGCGCCCCTCTTTTCAGGCCGAATCCCCGCACAAAACCCAGACCCATTCTGCCCGTTGCCCGGTGGCGCTCCACGACGGCCAGCTTGAGGATATCCCGGCCGATTTCGGAAACGATTTCCCCGTTCCGGACAGCCGGTTCGACGATGAGATGCTCTGTCAGGATCTGGTCCGGGATCAGGCCGATCACCCGGATCCGTCCGGGACGGCCCGGGACGGCAAAGGCCTCCGGTCCGAACGGACGTATGTTCATCGCGTTCACCCGGCCGGATTGCGATTCGGCTTTGGCCTCTCCGTCGTCGATCCGGCGTCCCTCTTCGAAAACCTTTCTCCCCGCCTTGATGACGCTCCGCACCCGGACGGGCGTCAGCGACGAGAGAATCAGCAGATCGGCCCGATAGCCTGGGGCAACGGCACCGACATCCCGAAGTCCGCAGTACCTTGCCGTGTTGCAGGTGACCATCCGGACGGCCTCCACCGGCTCCATTCCCCCGGTCGTCGCCAGATCGACGAGATGGTCGAGATGACCCTTCCGTAGAAGGTCGTGCGGATGGAGATCGTCGGTCACCAGGGAGCAGTGAAGGTTGTTCCGCGGGGATACGAGGGGAATCAGATCCTTGAGGTTCTTCGCCTGCGTCCCTTCGCGGATCATGATGTGCATGCCCAGGCGGAGCTTCTCTTCCGCCTCTGTTCGATCCGTGCATTCATGATCCGACCGGATGCCCGCGGCAATATACGCGTTCAGATCCCGTCCGGAGAGCAGCGGCGCATGGCCGTCGCGGATTCTGCCGCGGAAGGCGACCAGTTTTTCGAGCACCGGCCCGTTTTCCTGGAGAACGCCGGGGTAGTTCATCATCTCGCCTAGGCCGAGGACCCGTTTTTCTCGCCGAAAGATCTTCAGGTCGTCGGCAGAAAGCGTCGCACCCGAGGTCTCCAGGTCCGTCGCCGGAACGCAGGAGGGAAGCATGAAAAAGAAGTCCACCGGAAGGCCTTCACTCACCGTGAGCATGTACCGGATTCCGTCGATCCCCATCACATTGGCGATCTCGTGAGGATCCGCGATGATGGCGGTTGTTCCCCGCGTGAGAACGGCCCGCGCCAACTCCACGGGCGAAAGCAGCGTACTTTCCGGATGCATGTGGGCGTCGATGAATCCCGGGGTGATGAAGCCGTCGCCGGCATCGATCCGGACCGGTCCGTCATATTGGCCGACACCTGCGATCACACCGTCATAAACGGCCACATCGGCACGGATGATCTGGCCCGAAAGGACATTGACGATCCGCCCTCCCTTCAGGACCAGATCGGGCTGCTGCAGCCCCCGTGCCACGCGGATCAGATTTTTCATCCGGTCCGTCCTTGTCATCCGCCCGCCTTACCGAATAGGATTGACAGGCCCCTGGGCATCACCATTTTCATCTCGGATATTTTTTTCTTATGCGGTTATGGCAACTTCGACCTGCCGAAGATCAACCTGCCCACCTTGCGGAAAACAAAAAAACAAAGGAGTCCGATAAGAACAAGGGTCAGAACGGGAACCAGAAGGGCAAGCAAGGCGGTGATGATCGACCCGGCCAGTTCCAGTGTCGAAATCACGGGATTCCCTGCACCTCCCGTGAACAGCGACGATTTGGAACGAAGGGCCACGGTGGTTCCCTGCACCAATCCGGCAATTCCCCCTCCGGCAATCAAGGCCAGGGTCCATTTCACAAACGGAGAGATATCGGTCATCACGGATGCCGATACGATGGTCCCTGCAATGACGGCGGCCGGCGTGGCCACCGTGTCCAGAATATTGTCAAACCAGGGGACATAGTAGCCGATAATCTCGGCGATGGTCGCCACGGTAAACGAAAGCGTCGCACCGGAGGTTCCAATCCATGCAAATTCGGGAGACAGATTGAAGTGGCCGCTGATTGCCGCCAGATTCAGGATGAGCAAGGGCACAAAAATTCTGAATCCACAGGCCGCGCTTAAACCGACCCCCAACGCTATTCCGAGAATTGTTTCCATTCCTTCTTCCCTTTCCGGTGCCGCCGGCTTTCAGGGTTTCCAGGACTCTTTTTTCCGATAGGCCATGCCTTCGAAAACCGCAACGATTTCACCGGCGCCGTCGGTGATGCGGATGCTGTAGGTGCCGATCTTGGGGCCCGCGGAAACCTCCTGAGCTTCTGCCTGCAGAACATCCCCCTGCGCTGCTTTGATATAGGAAATGGAGCAGTGGATCGCAACGGCGACCCGGCCGTGCGAGTTGCAGGCGGCAGCGAAGGCCAGATCGGCCAACGTGAAGACAGCGCCGCCGTGAATCATGCCGAGGCCGTTGAGGTGATGATCGCGAAGCGGCAGACGGGCGGAGGCCCGCCCGTTTTCCGCCTCGATCAGTTCGATCCCGACAAATGCCGCAAATGCGTCTTTTCGCATGAAGGACCGGATCTCTTCCGCTGTAATGGCTGATTTCAATGCCCCCACCTCCTGATCCAACGGATCATCCGAATCGGATCGCTTATCCCCTCTGCATCCCCGTGAAACCGCCGTCGAGCCCCGATGTAAGTCGTTTCGGTGTCCCGGATTTCCTGATGCGGTGACTCTAAAGACAAATGCGCCCGCTTGTCAATGACTCTCTTTCGCTCTTTACAGAAACGGCCGCCCGTCATAGGATGGCTATCGGAGAAAGGGGGGCAAACAAAAGATGGAGAAGATCCGAATCGGCGTCAGCGCCTGCCTGCTGGGACAAAATGTCCGTTATGATGGAGGCCATCAGCGCGATCGTTACATCACCGATACGTTGGGCCGCTGGTTTGAATGGGTTCCCATCTGCCCGGAAGTGGAGTATGGCCTCCCGATCCCACGCGAGGCCATGCGGCTCGTCGGGAATCCGGAAACGCCGAGGCTGGTCACGATCCGGACCCGCATCGACCACACGGACGGGATGCTTTCTTGGGCGGACAAGCGTCTGGAGGCGCTCGCCGCCCTGGATTTATGCGGCTTTATCTTCAAAAGCCGTTCCCCCAGTTCCGGAATGGCCGCGGTGAAGGTTTACCCGGAGACCGGCATGGCCGTGAAGAAGGGGGTGGGAATCTTCGCCGGAGCGTTCATGAGACGTTTCCCCCTGCTTCCCGTCGAGGAGGACGGCCGCCTGA
>JAXDCM010000251.1:0-4126 GCA_034677965.1 Syntrophales bacterium | reverse complement strand
CCGGGTGCCGACCGACAACACCGCCTCCTATTGGGCCGGTTGCTGCTGGAACCAGGGAGGGCAGTTTGCGGACTTTGGGGCATGGAAGACTTACGTGGATCAGTTTGCGGAGGGCCTGCTCTCGCCGATCGAGGTCAGCGTGTCACCCCGGTGAGGGGATCTTTCAACCATAAAGATCGCTTCCGATAATTGCGGTTTCAGCGATCGTTTTTTTCTTTTCCTGCCGAAGCAAACGTGAACAGACACTTCGATTGGATCGCTTTTGCCTACGACAGGCTTTTGGGCCCTTACCGGCCGGAAGAGATCGTCGGGCTGCTGGACCTGCCCATCCGCGGATGTTTGCTGGATGCCGGCGGCGGAACCGGGCGAGTCTCCGCCGCGCTTCGCCCTTTTGTGGGCGGCGTGGTGGTGGCGGATCTCTCCCGGCAAATGCTGCGGCACGGCCGGAAGAGAAACGGGATGAAATCCGTACAGGCCAGGATCGAAGCGCTTCCCTTTCCCGACAGGGCCTTTGAAAGGGTGATCGTTGTGGATGCGCTGCACCATTTCTCCGCCCGGCAGGCGGCGCTGGAGGAATTGGCGCGCGTCCTGACGCCGGGCGGAAGGCTCCTGATCGAGGAACAGGACCTGAGACGACCGGCGGTCAAGATCGTTGCGGTGCTGGAGAAGCTTTTGCTGATGGAGAGCCACTTTATGGCCCCCGAAGGCATTGCGCGGGCGCTGGACCGGGCAGGGCTCTCCGTTTTGCCCGTTCGGAGGGATGTCCGGTTCCGCGCCTGGATCGCGGCCGACAAGCTCCCGGTCGACGCCGCGAAACGGCCGATTCAGGATTGAACCGGCGTCATCGGCTCGCGTCCCGTGAAAGAGTTGTCCGTGAAAAGCATCCAATCAGGGCGCTTGTTCTGCCGGGCGAAGCCGTGTCGGCGATGGAAATGCAGTCTGTAGAGGTTTGGCGCGGCAACAGGCGCAGATGAGGCATCGGGAGGATAAGATGAAGTTTTCACTGCTTCTTTTCGTGCTGGCACAGAAGCTGAAGTCGGCCGCGAAGAGGAACGTCGCCTACAAAAAGCACCTGGGCATCATGCAACTGAACGTGCTGATCAGAACCGCCGACGGGAAAAGGGGCCGGGTCTTTATCTTCGACAAAGGGGCCTTCTCTTCGTTGGGCGGCGCCCATCATCCATGCGACGTCGCTCTTGTCTGGATCGATCCGGAAACGGCATTCCGGGTGATGACGTCAAAAACGGGCGATGCCGACACCTTCAAGGCGGCCGCCGAAGGAAAGGTGCGCGTTGAAGGCATGGTCCCCTATCTTCAGTGGTTTACCGACGGCGTGAAGCTGGTGATGGGGTGATGGCTCCTGACCTGGGGCGCATGCATCTGCACGCCAAAGCGTCATTTCTCAAAGGAGGTATCTCATGGCGATCAAAGGCGGTCATCTGGTTGCACGGTATCTGAAAGAAGTCGAGGGCGTTGGGACCGTGTTTGCCCTATCCGGCGGGCACATCGAGGCGATCCTGGACGGCTTCACGCAGTACCAAATCCGCGCCATCGACGTGCGTCACGAACAGGTGGCGGCAATGGCGGCCCACGCGTGGTCGGTTTATACGGGGCAGACGGGCGTGTGCCTGGTTACCGCCGGTCCCGGCTTTACCAATGCGCTCACCGGAATCGCCAATGCATTCCTGGACAACGCCCCGCTGGTGGTGCTTTGCGGGAAGCATCCGCTGAAGGAGGACCTCCGGGGCGCCCTTCAGGAGATGAACCAGATCGACATGGTGAAGCCCATCACGAAATGGGCCGCCACCTGTTACGAAACGAAACGGATCCCGGAATATCTATCGATTGCGTTCCGCCACGCCACCATGGGCAGACCCGGGCCCGTGTTCCTCGAACTCCCGCCCGATATCCTGAACGTCAGCATCCCCGAACAGGAGGCGCCGCTTCCGAAGCGTCACACACGAAAATACACGGTCCACCCTGACGATGCCGACCTGAAACAGGCGGCCGATCTCATCAACGGTGCCAAACAACCGCTGTTCCTCGGGGGCAGCGGCGTGGGATTCAGCGGCTGCGGAAGCGCCCTGAAGCAGTTCGTTGAAAAGACGGGCATCCCTTTCATCCTGCTCAATTACGGAAGGGGGGAGCTTCCCGACAACCATCCCCAATCCATCTGGGATGTCGGCAACATCGGTATGATGGTGACATTGGCGCAGGCCGATATGGTCGTCGTCGCGGGTCTGCGGCTCAACTGGCTGATGCAGTCGGGGGCCATCATCCCCCCCTCGGTCAAAGTCGTGAGGATCGACATCGATCCGCATGAGATCGACCGAAACCGGCAGGCCGATGCGGGACTCGTGGGGGATCTTGATTCGGTCCTGAACCAGCTCCTTCCGTATGTGAAGAAAAACGATCACGACGCATGGCTGAAGACCCTGCGCGCCGCGTCGGCCGCATTCATCGATTCCGAAATCAAGGCGCGCGAGACGCCGTCCGAGCCCATCCACCCGATACGCCTGGCCGCTCAGATTCAGAAAGTCGTAGGCGATGACGCATACTATGTCACGGACGGCGGAGACACGGTTTACTTCGGTCTCGTGCACTTTACGTCGAAATTAAAGGGGGGCGTTGTGGGAACCGCGTCAGGGCTTCTCGGATGCCTGGGAACTGGGATCCCCTTCGCCATGGCCGCGAAGCTCGCCCATCCCGACAAGCAGGTGATCCTGCTCAACGGCGACGGCTCCTTCGGGTTCAACGCCATGGAGTTCGACACGATGCTCCGCCACAACATCCCCGTCGTCTGCGTCATCAACAACGACTGCGCTTGGGGGATGGTCAAACACGGACAGGAGCTGTCCATCGGCAAGGACCGGTGTCAATGCACGGTATTGGATCTCCGGCGTTACGACAAAATGGTGGAGGGACTCGGGGGCCACGGCGAGTTTGTCACAAAGGACGAGGAAATCATCCCTGCCGTAGAACGGGCGCTGAAATCCGGAAAGCCGGCCTGCGTGAACGTGATGACCGATCCTTCCGTGATGAGCCCGGCGTCGGTGATCTTCTACCAGGCGCTCAAAATGGAGTGAGTGCGGGAGGATTCCATGCAGGCGCTGCAATTTTTTGTCTCCACGGCGAAATTTGTCGTTCTCAAACCGCTGGGCGCCCTGTTCCCGTTTCTGTTCTACAAGGGACCGCTGGCGACCATCCGGCTTGCCGATATCCCGGAACCGGCCCTGCCGGGGCCGGACTGGGTGAAGCTGCGGACGCTGATGTGCGGGTTCTGCGGCTCGGACCAAAGCCTGATTTTCCTCAAGGATTCCCCCACCGCGTCGCCCTTTACCTCCTTTCCCTGCGTGCTCGGGCATGAGTTGTCCGGTGAAATCGTTGAAGCCGGCAAAGCGGTGACGCATTGCAGGGTGGGCGATCGCGTCACGATGTCGCCCGGCCTGACGTGCGTGCCCCGGGGGATTGATCCGCCCTGCGCGAGATGCGGGGCCGGCCGGCCCGGCAGTTGCGAAAACACGGCCCGGGGCCGTCTGGCCCCGGGCATGTTCACGGGGATCTGCAGGGATGTCGGCGGCGGGTTTGCCCCGTATCTCGTGGCGCATAAAAGCCAGATCTACCCCCTGCCGGAAGGGGTCTCCATCGAAGCGGGAGCCATGATGGAGCCGCTGGGCGTGACGCTTCAGGCCGTCATGGATAACCGGCCGGGGGCCGATGACAAGGTGCTTGTCGTCGGCGGAGGGGTCATCGGCAACCTGGTCGTCCAGTCAATCCGGGCGTTCGGCATTCCCTGCTCCATCACGGTGGCCGAGCCGTCGCCGTTCCACGCGGAGCTGGCGGCCAAGGCCGGCGCGGACCACACCGTGACGGACGGCGACATCCCCGGCGCCGCCGCAAGGATCACCAGTGCAGAATCGTACAAACCGCTCCTGGGCAAGAACATCCTCATGGGCGGTTTCACGAAGATCTTCGACTGCGTCGGGCATACGGACACGCTGCGCGCGGCGATGCGGGTCCTGGCCGGGGGTGGAACGCTGAGCATCGTCGGCATCGGGGATGAGGTCAAGCTCGACCTGACGCCGTTGTGGTTGAAGCTCCAGACGATCAAGGGAGTCTATGCGCA
>JAXDCM010000250.1:0-27418 GCA_034677965.1 Syntrophales bacterium | reverse complement strand
AAGCTGGCCGGTTTCCCCGGGGGATACAACCTGCCGCTCTTCAGTTACATTCGGTTTCCCGGCGCGACGATGGTCACGAGCCGGGGTTGCACCTACCAGTGCTCCTACTGCGACCGCTCCGTTTTCAGGCGCGGCTACCGCTGGAACTCCCCGACCTACATCTACGACCACATGAAATACCTCCGGACCCGTTTCGGTGTCCGTCACCTGAACATCTACGACGATCTTTTCACCGCCAACCGGCCGCGGATCGCCGAACTGTGCGACCTGCTGGCGCGCAATCCGCTGGGGATGCAGTTCAACTGCGCCGTCCGTGTCGGCCAGACCGATCCGGATCTCCTGGCGATGCTCAAGGAGGCGGGCTGCCTGATGGTGTCTCTCGGCATCGAGTCGGCCGATCCGGAGCTGCTTCGGCGCCACAAGGCCGGGGTGACGCTGGAAGAGGTCCGCAGCATGGTAGAGATGATCCGCAAGGCGGGCCTCCGGGCCAAAGGGTTGTTCATGATGGGGCTTCCGGGCGAAACGGAGAATTCCATCCGCCGGACCAGTGATTTTGTTCTTTCCTTGGGGCTGGACGACATGAATATGACGAAATTCACGCCGTTCCCCGGCGCGCCGATCCGGGGGACGATTCGCGAGGAGGGGACATTCACCGAGGACTGGCGGCTGATGAACTGCCTCAACTTCGTCTTCGTACCCAAGGGGATCTCCTCCCGGGAGCGGCTCGATCAGCTCTACAATGAACATGTGAAGCGGTTCTATACCGATCCCGCGTGGCGCCGGAAATTCCGGAGCCGCCTCTGGGAGCACCGACACAGCCTATGGCATATGGCGCGCCACCTGCCCGATTTTATCGCCGCGCGCCGGCATTTCGAACCGGCGCAGGATTCGGCGTAGACGCTCAGATTCACCGAGAATGCTTTTTGATCCCCTTTTGCGATCCAGGAAGGAGAATGGATTTGAAGAAATTGAATCCCGATCATGTCCGAGAGGTTCTCCATCTGATCAACCAAGGGCCCTACTTCCGTTTGCTGTCTATGAGGGTCCGCGACATCGGAAAGGGCTTTGCGACCGTTGAGATGGATGTCCGGAACAAGCACCTGAACCCGTTCGGAGGAGTCCACGGGGGCGTTTACTCCTCGCTGATCGACACGGCGACCTATTGGGCGGTCTACGGCGACGTCGAGGAAGATGCCGGATTGATTTCACTGGATGTGAGCGTCGATCATTTGGCTCCGGTCAAGGAAGGATCTCTCGTGGTTGAGGGAAAACGGCTCAAGGCGGGAAAGAGAATTTGCATGGCCGAAGCGGTGATCCTGGACGGCAGCGGCAAAACCCTGGCCCACGGGACATCCAAACAGATGGTGCTCCCGGGGCTACAAACGATCGCGCAAGCGGCATCCGCCATGGGATACAAAACCCTTCCTCCCAAATTTGTTCCGAAAAGCCTGTCGGATCGGCGCATAAAGTAATGGAATGACGGCGCTTGCAGGAAAAGGCCGACCGGCATTCATGGCCGCAAACTTTGCATTTCACACGGGCGAAGCCGAGGCGATTGCTCCGGATAGGCCACGTTCGCGGCCGGATCCATGCCGGCTCCCGTCAGGTCGAACGGTTCCCGGGGCGTCGCATTACCGGAGAGCCTCGTGAGGGAAAGCCACACGGCTCCGTCCCCTTCGATGTAAAGATTCGGCGGATCACCGGGTTTTCCGCTTTTCCAGTATGCCGCCAGGGTAAAGAAGAGGGTCTTGATGAGGCCCTCTACAATCCGCCGGACCGGGAGATCCGCTCGGCAATCCCCCGTCTGTTTTCGAGCAGGCAAGGGGAGCACATCCCCCTTTCAGAAGCATCAGAACCGACAGCAGCAGATATTGCAGGCGCTTTTTTACGGCTTGCTAAAAAGTGTAATGTACGTGGACCAACCCACTGTGGCTGTAAAAGCCCTGCTTCATGCCGAAATCGTAGCTGATCGAAACGGAAACGCTGTTGGCGGCCAACCAGCTCAGTTTCGCTCCGGCAGTGTAGCTGGACTGCGCCGTCTCGAACCCCTTCGTGGCAAACGAAGCCCCTCCCCCTGCCAATTGTGCCGTCGTGTCCTGGGGGTCCCCGATGAAATCGTAGAGCCACTTGGCGTGTACCTCCGGGATGAGCTGTCCGTTCGCCGTCCGAATCGGGTAGGTCAGTTTTGCGCCAAGACCGCTCTGGAGGAGGTTGTAGTTCTGGCCTTCTACGGTGAGGTTCAGGGCATCGGCCCCGGTCTCGGTATAGCCATTGAGGTGCAGCCGCTGGTACTGGAGCGAGATGAGCGGCGTGAAAACGAGCCCTTTGCCCTTCAGGGTGTATCCTCCCTCCAGGTAGCCGGAGTATTGCTCCCCCGAGTAGGCGCTTTTCGCCCGCCGGTCGATCGTCCCGAAGCGCACGGTCCGTGAGGAGTCGTAACGGTTGTGCGCGAACGACAGGATGGCGTCGAGGGTGCAGGCTTCCCGGGAGAGGTTTCCGTAGAGGTTACCCTGATAACTGTCGGCATCGGTCCGCGAACCCGATTCCAGGGCTCGGATTTGGGTGTGGCCGTATCCCCCTCCGAATCCCACGAGCAGATGGTCGTTGACGAACCGGTCGTAACCGAAGGAGCCTCCAGAGAGCCCCGCGGAATATCCGTCGCTGAATCCCTTGGCCGACTGGTGCAGATAAGCGCCGAACCCCTGACCCCAGACCCCTGTCCGCGCCGGTTCATCTCCGGTCGAGACGCCGGTCGCGCCCGACCGGGTCGCCAGGACCTGGTCGATCCGGCTGACAACGGCCCCGGTGAACCGGCCGGCTGTCTCGTAGCCCGCCTGCAGGACGCCATTATTGACGCTCGGCTCGAGCTGCCGGGCGTTGCCGGCGTCACCCGAGCTGTCCAGGGACCCCAGGACCGTGGCCATGTCCCCTGTCGCGGAATCGGCCAGGCTGTCGAGCAGCGCGCCCAGCGTGGCGTTGCCGCTGCTTCGTGTGTAGTAGGTCCCGTTGCGCGACGCAACGAGCGAAAGCCGGGTTCCGATCTTCTCGGCGCCGAAGGTGACCATGGGAACGGCGGGGTCGCTCAGGATCGTCAGGTTTGCCGGAGTGACGGTGAGGTTGGCTGTGTCCGCGATGAGGAACCGATCGCAGTTCCGGATGTTCTTTGCCCCGGCCACCTGAACGCCGATCGTCGTTGCATCCGCGATCGTAACCGTCTCCGCATTCATGATCCGGGCGTTGGAAGCCGTGTCCCTGTTCAGGGTGAAGTTGAGCTTGGCGGCGCCCGCCCCTGTCACGTCGACCGTGTCCGCTCCCGCTCCAAGATCGATGTCCCCGGTGATCTGACCGCCGTTGACGGTCAGGGTATCGTCGGCCGCGCCGGTCCGCACGGCATAGGTGCCTCCGGAGATGATGCCCCCGGCATTGTTGGTGACGAAGGTCTTGCCGGCCTCCGACCTGACGGCCGTCCCCGGGCTTGAGATCGTCCCGGCATTGGTGAGGCGGTTGACGGCGCCGGCCGTTGTGACGGGCGTGCCGTAATCACCGGAGGTATCCCCCTTGAAGAGGACCGCGATGTTCGACGTTCCGCTGATGCCGAATTTGTCAACCGTCGCGCCGGAGATGGTACCGTTGTTGACCACGTCGTAGTTGAGAGACCAGATCAGGAGCCCCTGGCCGCCGGAGACGGAGCCGCCGCTTTCGATGCGGATCTCGTTGGGCGTCGCCGTGGCCGTGCGAACGTTTTTCTGGAAGCGGTGGCCCGCCCAGACGGTGTCGCTGGTTCCGTCAATCTTGAAGCTGGCGAAGCCGTTCCCATACTGGGCATCGCTGTCCGTGCTGAAGACTCCCCCTTTGTTGCGCGTGTAAATGTAGGAGCCGGTGGCGTAGATCCCGTAGATCTCAACCGGGGTCTGTCCGAGGATGATGAATTCGGTCATGCCTGTAATGTTCGCCAGGCTGCTGCCGTTGCCCCAGAAGAAGGTGTAGCCGAGCTGCGTCCAGGGGAAGGGGTACTGGCCGTAGGCGCCCGTCTTCCAGTTTTCATAGTAGGCCTTGAAATCTGCGTACGTGGCGTCGGTCATCCCGGCCGGCTTCACGAAGGGAAGAGCATCGCCATACTGCCCGGGGAGGTACTGCGTGATGTCGGGGTTGCGGGTGGGCCGCATCAGGTTGTCGTTCGTGGGGATCAAGGCGTACTCGACGACGGCGTCATGCGTCCCGGTCGCATCCATCCCGAGCCCCCGCTCGAGGAGCGTGGTCGCATTGGCGCCGGTCACCCCGTTGGCCAGCAGGAATTTTGTGGCGTCGTTGCCGGTCGTGACCCAGGCCGCCTCGGTAGTGGCCGGACCGTAAATCTTGTATCCGGCCTGGCCGACATAGTTCCACTTGAAGTTCCGTGATTTCGTGGCGGTCCTGACGATCAGGGCCCCACCATCATAGGTGAGCCCCTGGACGACGCCCGGTCCTGTAATCGAAAAGAGCGATGGGGCCGTCCAGCCCGCAGGGCTGACGGCATGATCCCAGGCCATCTGCACGGATTCGGGGTAGGTGGGGCTCCGGTCCGCAGTAAAGGCGATCCACGGGAGAAAAGACAGGAAACCGAAAGTCACGACGCAGCTTAGGGCCTTTTTCATCGGTTGCACTCCTCTTATAGAAAGAAATCTTCTTTGCGCGGGACCGGATCCGGGATCAGGAATGGCAAGGAACCAGGCAAGGAAAAGTCCTGATGATCTCTATGGGCAGATCCCCGCGGGCAACCTTGACTTCCCCGGGATCGATTCCTTATGGAATTTATTAAAGTTATCTTCAAGACAATTGAAAAGAGAAGGAAACCCGCGTTTGGACAATTGGTTGATCCATAAATATCGCCGGAGAAACCGGTTCTCCCGCTCAAACGGTTATGGCAAGATCAAATCACCTTGACGATGATCGGGGCGTGCCTTTCGGAAGCGGCAGGAATGCTCTCCGGGTAACCCAGAATGATGGGGGCAACGATTTTGTAATCGTCCGGCACGCCGATCCTCTTCAGCGTCGCATAATCGCGAATGTGGGCGCCCAGCCCGATCCAACATGTGCCCAGTCCCCGATCGGTTGCCGCAAACATCAGATAGGCGGCCGTGAGGCCGCAGTCCACCTCCAGGGAGGAAACATCGCGGGGGCCGATGATATAGACCAGGCAGGGGGCGTTATAAAAGACATTAAAGGATTCGTCGCGGAGAGCCCCTTCGTATTGCCTTGTCGGGCTGTTCGGGTTTTGGGCGATGTCGTCAAGCAGGCCGCGCTTGCTTTCATCGGAGAGTCTTTTCATCAGAGCGCGATCCCGGATGATGATGAATCGGCACGGTTGAAGGTTGCTTGCCGTCGGGGCAAGGCAGGTCTCCTGCAGAATCTCTTCGAGAACCGTCAACGGAACATCCCTGTCCAGAAAGCTCCTGATCGAACGCCGGTGGGTCAACAATGTTTTGAAATCCATGACTCTTTTCCTCCTGTATTCCGCATTACCAAAATAATCTCCGTTTGTTCTTCGGATCTTCTTTTCATCATGGATTTTTCTCCGGATGTTTTTTGAGAAATCCAGCGTGCAGTTTGTCCGCGTTCCGCGGGGCGGCAATCCAAAAACTGACGGAGGCCAGCGCAACGCATGCCATGCACAGCATGAACGCGATGTCGTAGCTGCCCGAGATATCGTAGAGATATCCCCCGAGCCAGGGGCCGACACAGCCGCCCATTCCCATGCCGGTCAACAGGATGCCCGAAGCGGTTCCGAAATGCTTGCCGTAGAACATGTCGGCGGTTCCGGCGGAGATGACGGCGGAAAACAGGCCGGCGCCATAGCCGAAGCCGATCGCGTAAACGTAAAGCAGCCAGGGCTGGGAAGTGTCGCGGACGGCGATCAGGGAGAGGAGCCCGACCAGGGCGGCGGTCGAGGAAAGCGCCATTGTCTTTTCCCGACCGATGCGGTCGGACATCACGCCTGAAAATTGGCCTACAAGCATGGCCACGCCATACAGGGCGAAGACCGATACGGCAAACATGCTGCTGTAACCGGCATCTTCGGCATACTTGATCTGATGCGACAATACCATAAAACAGGAAATGCCCCAGAAGAGAAAATAGGACAGGACCATGAGCCACAACTGATAGGTGTGCAGCATTTGCGGCATGGTCCAGTTTCTCGAAATGACGCGGTCCTTCACGGCTTTCTCGGTTTCAGGATCTTGACTGCCGTATGCCTTCAGCCCCTTGCTCTTCGGGTGATAATGGAAGACAAAGTGATGCAGAGGCAGAAGAATGGTGATCAGGATTACGGCCAATGCCAGATAGGCGGAGCGCCAGCCCAGTTGCCGGATCAGGTACTCCGCCATGAGGCCGTACACAAAACTGAAGCCCCCTCCCATCTGACCGAGGCCCAAAACGAGACCTCGCCGGGTGGCGAACCAGTTCATCAGGGCAGGCGATATGATGGGCCAGCCGCACAGGGCTGTTCCCACAGGGACCACTACTCCGAAAAAGAGATAAAAATGCCACAGCCGGTGGGCAAAGGAGCAGCCGATCAAGGCCAATGTCAGCAGGATCACACCGACCGGCATCATGATCTTGGGTTTCCACCGGCCGCCGAGGGTTCCTGCCACCGGCGCCATCAAGCCGTAGATGAAGACGTTGATGGACATCATCAGGGCGGTGCTGCCGCGGCTCCAGCCAAACTCGTCCAGGATCTCCGGGAAGAAAACGGAAAAGGAGTGTCGGGCGCCGTATACCAGCATGCCGGTGATCATACCGACCGCAATGATGACCCAGCCGTAAAAAAAAGGGGAATGTTTGGTTGTGTTCATGTTCGTTTCGTCTTTCCGGATACATAACACGGACGAACGGATACTCCCACATTTATCTTGCCTCTGACCGTGAAAAACTCTAAGAACAAACGCAAGGGGACATCTGGAGCGCGATGACTTCGGAAAAAAGAGGCGGCGAGATGGATTCAAAGGAGGAAGTCTATCTTCGACCTTCCGCGACGATCGATTTTGACCATGCGAATGTCCGGGCCTTTGCAGCGGAGAACGCCGGGAATTCTGCCGATCGGACAAGGCAGGCGGTCGGCCTCTATTATGCCGTTCGGGACGGCATCCGCTATGATCCCTACACGATCGATCTGTCGATCGAAGGGATCCGGGCCAGCGCCACGCTGAAAAACGGCCGCGGCTGGTGCGTGGCCAAGGCGATCCTGCTGGCGGCCTGCTGCCGCTCGGTGGGCATTCCGGCCCGCCTCGGATTCGCCGATGTGCGCAACCATCTGACCACGCAGCGGATGCGCTCCCTGATGAAGACCGACCGCTTTGTATGGCACGGTTATACCTCTATTTTTCTGGAGGGGGCGTGGGTCAAGGCGACGCCCGCCTTCAACATCGAACTCTGCGAACGGTTCCGACTGAGACCTCTCGAGTTCGACGGGCGTTCGGATTCGCTCTATCAGCCCTTCGATCTCGACGGGCGGCGGCACATGGAATACCTGGTCTATCATGGGGAATTTGCCGACGTTCCGTTGGATCGGATCCAAGAGACGTTCGGCCTGGAATACGGGATGGATTCTTCCTGGAATCAGGCCGATTTCGATCGCGAAGTGGAGAGGGAGACAAAGGGGGCCTGAACTTCCGCCTCCTTCCGGAAACGTTGCGGCCCGAGGAACTCCGGCCGGCTTATTTCTCCACGGTCAGCGCGATTTTGGCCACCTTGTCCAGATCCCTCTTATAGAAACGCGAAGCGAGGTAAAACAGCGCGAAGGAGAGCATGGCCATGGAACTGGCGATCTCCATGGCGAGCAGGATTCCAAACCTGTCGGAAAGGGCGCCGGTCACCACAGGGCCCAGAGAGCTGCCCAGCACATGCTGGGTCACCACGCACAGGGCGTAGGATATCGCCCTCAATCCCGGATGGACGACATCCTGGGTCACGGCGATGGCCGACGAAGCCCAGGCGATGGCGGCGATGCCCGCGAGCAGGAAGATCCCATACTGGATCATTCCCCCGGAGAACAGGTGGAATCCCCCCACAAAAAAGACCGTGGTCAACAGGGCGGAAATGGAGGGGACCAGCAGACGGGCCTCGATTCGTTTTTTCATCCAGCGGTCCGCAATCCATCCCCCCAGCGGGGAGCCGATGATGCTGGTCAGCATGATCCCGCTGGCAAAGAGAGAGGCCTTTTGCAGCGGAAAATGGTGAATCCTTTCGAAGTAGGTCGGCAGGAAGGTGGACATCGACACGGAGGTAAACATCATTCCGGCGAAGCCGAGGTAGGTCAGAAGCAGAGACGGGGTTTGCAGGAAGGAACGGGCGATGTCCGTCTTGGTCATCTTTTCCGGGATCAGACCGGCCGTCCGCGCCGTTCCGTTTTTCCTGCCGTCTTTTTCCAGGCCGACGGTCTTGTAGTCTTTGATGAAAAAAAACAGCACCGCGACGATCAGGCCGGGCAGCGCGACGATCCCGAAGGCATGTCGCCATCCCCAATGGGTGGCGATGAACCCCCCGATCACGATGCCCGCCGCCATTCCGAGAGGGATCGACGCATTCCAGAGCCCCATCATGAAGGCCCGTTTTTTTTCGGGATAGATTGCCGAGATCATCGCCGTCCCGCCTGGGGCGTATCCGGCTTCCCCGATCCCGATGACGGTCCGGGTCGCGAAGAGCTGGCTGAAATTCTTGGTGAAAGCGCAGGCCGCCGTGGCCAGGCTCCACAACACGGCCATGATGCCGATGGTTTTTCGCCGGCTCCAGCGGTCGATCACGATAGACGCGGGAAAAGAGCACAGAAGGATGGCCCAGTAGACGGCGGAAACCAGCGCCCCGCACTGGGCATCGGTGAGACCCCATTCCGTCTTCAGAAAGGGGAACAGGGATACGATGACCATTCGGTCTACATAGTCAAAGAAATAGAGAAGCCAGAGCAGGATAAAAACATAAGACGTATAGGATTTGGAGAAGAGATAACCTTCCGGGGGGGCGGTCTTCGTCATGGCGGAGTCTCCATAAATGGGTTTGGACCAAATCGGATTCAATCGTTCAAACGGTAAAGGTCGTCAAGATAATGAAGGGCGAATGCCTTTGCCGTTTTCCTGTCCGGCATTGTTCCCAGCATACCATAGAGGGCGGCCTCATCGGACGGCTTTTCCAACTCCCTTTCTGAAAGCTGCTCCGCCGCGTTCCGCAGATCGTACAGAAAGGGCTCCACGATTTTTTCATGGTAAGGGGAAACGGTCATGTGCAGGCTGGCGGGACGGTGCTGGGCGTGAAGATGCCATCCCTTCTGTTTCAATTGAAAGGCCAGACGGTAAACATCGATCGTTCGGGAGCCGAATGCAAAGACCGTGGCCGGGGGATCGCCGAGGACAAACAGCCCCGGGGTGGACCGGATGCCTTCCATCAGTCGTCTCGCGGCCTCGCGGGCCTGTTTTGCCAGCCTTACGAATCCCTCCTCTCCGAGATGACGGACGATGGCCCAGGCGGAGGCGATGGCGCCGCCCGGTCGGGCGCCGCTCAGGGACGGCGTCGCGTATACGCCGCCGGGCCAATCCGCATGAACGAAAAACTGATACCGCCGAAACTCACGGTCCCGGTAAAGCACCGTGGACACCCCCTTGGAGATATACCCGTATTTGTGGATATCCGCCGAGAGGGATCGAACGCCGGGAACGGAAAAATCGAAAGGGGGGATTTCGTGTCTCAGTTTTTTGAGAAAGGGGAGCATGTACCCGCCCAGGCAGCCGTCGACATGAAACCAGAGGTTCTTGTCGACGGCCAATTTTCCGATTTCCGGGATCGGATCGATGACGCCGTGCGGGTAGGTGACCGCCGTGGCCGCGATCATGACCGTATTCGCGGTGATTGCCTCCTTCATTGCCTTCACATTCGCTCGGAATGAGGGATCCACCGGGGTTTGAACGATTTTCAACCCCAGCAGATCCGCGGCCTTGTTGAATGCGGGGTGCGCCGTCAACGGGGCGACCAGCTCCGGCTTCTTTATGGAAGGCCGGTTTTCAGCGGCCCAATCGCGCGCCGCCTTGACGGCCATCAGGATGCTCTCCGTTCCTCCCGAAGTCATCGAACCGGCCGTATTCTGATCGCCGTTCAACAATGAAGCGACCATGGAGATGAATTGCGTCTCCATCTTCAGCAGGCTCGGGAAGTCAAAAGGGCTGAGCGCGTTCTCGAACATGCAGGAATCATACGCCTCTCGGGACATCTCCTCCACATCCTGTCCGGCGTAATAGACCAGGCCGAACAGCCGGCCCCGCCGCCAGTTTGAATCTTCTTTTTTCAATGCGCGGATGAGGGACAGCACATGTTCTTTGGGCAAACCCTTCGGGGGGAACGGGATCGGTTTCATGGCTGCCTTTCGGATGGAAGAATTTTCGACCGGCCGAAGTGTATGGAAAAGAGGGACCTTGTGTCAAGACAATTAAGGACCAACAAAGACCCATTCTGCCCAAATGAATGAAAAAATTAATAAATGAAAAAGTCAGCTTGACATTCAAATTCCCCTCCCATATAGTCGCCCCCCCCAAATCGGCTGCTTTGAATGGACGTTGGCGAATCTCGATCGGAGTGTCGGCCCAGATGGCTGATTTTTTTGTTGGTTTACAGCATGCCCTTTCACCGCTCTACCTGATGTACTGTTTCATCGGCGCGTTGCTGGGCACCGTGGTCGGGGTATTGCCCGGCCTGGGACCCACGGCAACGATGGCGATGCTCCTTCCCCTGACGGCCTATCTGGATCCGACCGGGGCGATCATCATGCTGGCGGGTATCTTTTACGGGGCGATGTATGGCGGCTCGGTCACGAGCATCCTGCTCAACGTGCCCGGTGAAGCCTCTTCCATCCTCACGGCGATCGACGGTTACCAGATGACCAAGCAGGGCCGCGGAGGAGAGGCCTTGGCCATCGCGGCCATCGGATCCTTCATCGCCGGAACCCTGGCCATCGTCGTGCTGCAGTTGGCTGCCCCGCCCCTGGCCGATCTGGGATTGAAATTCGGGGCCCCCGAATATGTGGCGTTGATGCTCTTCTGCTTCACCACCCTGGTAGCCGTTTCAGGGAAAAGCAAGCTGCGGGGGATATTGATGGCCACTCTGGGAATGCTGATCGCCAGCATCGGGCTCGATCCCATGACCGGAAGGCAGAGATTGAACTTCGGATTCACCGCCATGATGAAGGGATTTGATGTGATTCCGGTGCTGATGGGCCTCTTCGGCATCGCGGAGATCCTCTCCAGTGCCAATGAGGGCCTGCTCTCCATCTACACGGGAAAACTGGGCCGCATGATCCCCCGAGGCGTGGAACTCGTCAAAGGCCTCTATGCGAGCCTCCGGGGCACGGCCGTGGGGCTGGGGCTGGGCATCCTTCCCGGCATGATGCCTTCGGTGATCTCCTTTGTGGCCTATGACGTCGAACGGCGATCGTCGAAGCAGCCGGAAAAGTTCGGCAAGGGCGCTATCGAAGGGGTGGCCGCCGTCGAATCGTCCAACAACGCGGCAAGCGAGGCGGGCCTGATCCCGCTGCTTTCCCTGGGGCTTCCGACCAATGCCGCCTGTGCGCTGCTGTTTGCCTCCTTCACGATGTATGGGCTTCAGCCGGGCCCGCTGCTTTTTACCCAGCACGGGGATATGGCGTGGACGATCATCGCCAGCCTGTACATCGGGAATGTCATTCTGGTGGTCCTCAACCTGCCGCTTGTCGGTCTTTGGGTGCGACTGGCCATGGTTCCCTATCGTTATCTGGGGCCCGTCACGTTGGCCATCTGCATTATCGGCGCTTACTCCGTTCGAAATACATTATTTGATGTCTGGACGGCCATTGCCTTCGGCATCCTCGGCTACCTGATGAAGGCGCGCGACTGGCCCGCGGCCCCGCTCATCCTGGGGTTTATCCTGGGGCCGGCCCTGGAGCAGCATTTTCGCGCGACCCTTCAAATGTCGGCCGGCTCCCTGGACATTTTTCTGTCCCGACCCATTGCGATTCTTTTTTTGGTCATGACGGCGGCGGTTTTGATCCTCAGTTATCGGAAATCCATTGCGCAAGCCTTCAAGAGGTTTGGCTAAAGATGATAGGGACGTGCCATTTAGAGATGGCCGGATAGTCGACCATTTAACAAACATGGAGGTGTTGGTATGAAAAGGAAGTATGTGTGGGTGGTTTCTCTGGCAATTCTCGTTCCTCTGCTTACCGTCTTTATCGGTGTGCAGGGCGTTATGGCTCAGGCCAAGTATCCTGCGAAACCCATCACCGTGATCGTCCCCTGGTCGGTGGGGGGAAGCACGGAACGGGTGGCCAGGGTAGGTGCGAAGATGTTGTCGGACAAATGGGGGGTCAGCGTCAACGTCACGGCCAAGCCGGGCGGCAAGGGGATCCCGGGAACGGTGGAGGCTCTGAGCGCCAAGGCGGACGGTTATACCCTCCTGGCCGATGCGGACGGCAGCAATGCGATTCCCGCTGCCTGGGGCAAGGATGTGCCTTTCAAGATCGAGGACCGTACCTACATTGCCAAGATCGCCGAATTCCCCTGGGTCTTCGCGATTCGCTCCGATCTGAACTGGAAATCCCTGGATGACGTGGCCGCCGCGATCAAGGCCAGTCCGGAAGGGATCAAATGGGGCTGGCTCGGCGGCACGGCCGGGGCGGACGGGCCTGTGGGACAGTTCAGGGCCGCGCTGAAACAGAAGGGCATCGATGTCTCCAAGGTCAAAATGGTCACCTATCCCGGCGGTGCGGACCTGGTGACCGCCGTAGCCGGCGGACACGTGGACATCGGTTCCGCCTCCACGACCTCGGTGGGTCCCATGTTCAGTGCCGGCAAGATTAAATTCGTTGCCGTCACCGGGAACAACCGTTACGCCGGCTATCCGGATCTGAAATGCACGGCGGAACAGGGATGGAAAACGGTTACCTTCCAGGGCCATGTGGGATATGCGGGTCCCAAGGGTCTCCCGGCTGACATCGTCAAGGCGATCGAAGAGGCCATCGGGGGGGCCATCCATTCGGCGGAAGTAAAGAATGAGCTGGCCAAAATCGGCGCCGTTCCGGCATTTGCGGGCTCCCAGGATTTTCGCAAGTATGTGCTGGACCTCGCCAACGAATTGAAGGGAATGAAATAACCGTTACCCTATACCGAAATGTTGGATTCTCCGCGGGGAGCGCCGTCTGAACGAGTGCGGCGCTCCCCAGGGGACAGCTCGGAGAAAAGGAGATCCGTATCTTGGCAGCCGTTCTCTGGAATGAAGGCCTTCTCTTGGCGGTGGTCGGGATTGTAGGCATCGTGGAAGGTTTCCGGCTGAACCGCCTTTCCGCGGCCGCGGAGGAAGCCTATGGGCCGGGGTGGTATCTTCTCATCCTGAGCGTCATCTTGATTGTCTGCGGCCTCTACCATCTTGCGACGACCTTCAAGAAAACGCGGAAAGAAGGGGGGACGACTCCTTTTTGGAAGGGACCGGCCGCGCTTTGCATCCTGGCCATGATGATTTACACCTTCCTGATTCCCTATATCGGCTACTTCCTCGGCTCGGCGGCCTTTCTGTTGATAGCGACCCGGCTTTTCGGCGAAAAATCGTGGCTCATCTCTTCTCTGCTGGCCGGCATAGGGGGAGGCGCCCTTTGGCTGATTTTTATCTACCTGGCAAAAATACCCATGCCGTGAGGGCAACTTCACCGCTTGCCTGGACCCCCTCCCACAAGGATTCGACCGGAGTCCCGCCCGGAGTTCCCTTGTCCTGAAACGGATTCGTGAAAATCTAAAAAATGAAAGGTTCGAATCGGCCGGCTCAACCAGGCTCAAGAGGATGGATCCGGGTGTGGAACCTCCTTGCCGCAAGGAGGGAATTCTGTTATGAGGCCCCAAGGGAAGGGGCGGATATGGATATTGAGAACCTGATTCCCCACAGGGGCAGGATGCGGCTGATCGGTGAGGTTCTGACCCTCGATGACGATAGGGCCCTGACCTCTTCCATCGTTTCGGAGAACTGGCCGCTCTATCGGGACGGAGCCGTCGATACGCTGGTGGCGGTCGAACTCGTCGCACAGACGGCGGCGCTCCTCGAGGGATGGAAGCAACAGCAATCCGGCGGTCGGGGCGGAACCACAGGTTGGCTTGTGGGCATCAAGGAGGCCGATTTCCGAATCCCCTGCATCCCGCTTTCCGCAACGCTGGTGACTGAGGCCGGAAGGGGTTATGCGATGGAAGGATATGCCGTCTTTGAAGGCAGGGTGCGCCTCGGATCGGAAACGGCGGCCACCGTCATCATCCAGGTTTTTCGCCCGGAAGAAGGCGACGAAACCGCGGGACCTGAACCCTGAAAGAAACCAATGGGATCATCAGGGGGATCATCGCCCGGTATCGGGGATTTGCAGGTTGAACGAAAACATCATCGTACAAAAGAGGTCGAAATGGACGCGCTTGTTGCGGAACTGAAGGTCAAGATCATCGAGACATTGTCGCTGTTGGATGTCCTTCCGGAGGACATCGGAGACGATGACCGGCTCGTCGGCGGGGATCTGGGGATCGATTCTATCGATGTTTTGGAAATGGTTCTTATGCTGGAGAAGGATTACGGCGTCAAGATCGAGAGCAAGGAGGTGGGGGTGCAGGCCTTCGCTTCCGTCCGCGCACTGGCCGAATTCGTTGAAAAAAATCGCACAAAATAACGGCGTCCTGGATGAAGACCCGGACTTTTGGCTGACGACGCGGCCGAAATTCTCCATTCCGCGTTTCCCGGACCGGGTTTTAAACGGTGCGGTTTTTTTGCATGCGATGTCGCCATCCAGGTGATCCTCCATGGAAACAGAGAAGCCTTTTGATGCGTTGATCATCGGTTCCGGGGTCGGGGGACTTTCGATCGGGATCATCCTTGCCCGGTTGTTCCGAAATGTGGCGATCATTGAAAAAAATCCTCTGCCGGGCGGTCTGATGCGCGGCTACAAACGGAACGGAATCGACTGCCCCGTCGGGGTTCATTATATCGGGGCTTTCGCGGAGGGTCAGCCTCTCCGGAGGATGTTCGATTATCTGGGCATTCAGGCGGCGGCGGAGCGGATGGGGAGCGCCGGTCCCATCGACCGATATTGGTTCGATGATTTTACGTTCGATTTGCCGGAAGGGATCGATGCATTCGCCGATGCGTTGACGGCGGCGTTTCCGAAGGATCGGCGGTCGATCGCGGCGATTGCCGGAAATCTCCGCGTCATCGCCGATCTGCAGAATTCCCTGGTTTTCCTGTCTTCGGCGGCAACGCCTTTCCCGGACACGGATCTTTTTTTGCCGCTTGCCGTCTATCTTGGCAAGATGAACTGTTCCAGCAGGCTGCGAAGCGTTCTTGCCGTTGCCTCCAGATGGATGGGGCTTTCGGAACAGGACTGCCCCGTGATCTACCACCACCTGGCGCTCACCTCCTATCTGCTCTCTTCCTGGCGTTTGCGGGGGGGCGGCCCGGGCCTGGCGGATACGTTCGCTTCGCGATTCAAGGAACTGGGCGGCAGCCTGATCTGCAACGATCCGGTGGAGACGATCCTGGCCGACGGGGGAAAGGTGTCCGGCGTGAGGCTCGCCTCCGGAAGGGTACTCCGGGGAGGCCGTGTCGTGGCCGCGGTACACCCCAAAACGGTTTTGTCGATGTTGCCGGAAGGGGCCGTGAAACCCCGCCGGGCAAGGAGGATTCGGGATCTTCTCGAGACGGAGGGCCTCTTTGCGGTGAATGCCCTGCTCAATGCAGACACCCACCCTGCTCTGCCGCACAACGTTTACCGGCTGCATGCGGACGGGGAGGGGTGGATTTCCGACGGTGTGTTTTATCAGCTACGCAGCGGAGGGGAAGGCAAAAGCCTGTTGCTGATGATTACCCGCAGTCGATTCTCGGAGTGGCGTCGGTGGGAACATACAGCGACAGGCCGGCGCGGCGCGGAATACGGGGAGGAAAAGATCCGCAGGGCCGGCCTGATGCTCGGAAAGGCCGAGGAGATTTTCGGACCCCTGAACGGGGCCGAGATCGTTGACGCCTATACCCCGCTGACCATCCGGGATTGGGTGAGCAGCCCGGAAGGTTCGCCGTACGGCATCCGGCGGTCGGTGCAACAGCTCCCGGTTGCCGCCTCCTTCCACCGCGTTGCAATCGGCGGGCTCTTTTTTGCCGGCCAGAACAGCATGGCGCCGGGAATTCTGGGGACGGTTCTGGGATCCTTTCAGACCGTGCGGCAGATGATCGGCCAGGAACGTTTTGCAGCGGTTTACGAAGAGCTCTCCAAGGAGTCGAAACCATAGAACACGATATGCGGGCTCGGCTATCCAGATTGCGGAAATGGATACATGATTTCATGGTCACGGTCGTCCTCTGGGCCTTCTATGTCCTGGGCTTCCTGATCTGGTTTTCACCCTTTTATCTGTGGGCCTTCTTTTTTTCATCCCATCGGGAAGAGGCCTTTCAAAGGCTGAACCACCGTTTCTACCGGTCGTTTTTCACCCTGCTGCGGGCGCTGGTTCCCAACGTGACATGGCGTATATCGGCGGAGGTCAAGGCGCTCCGTTCCAGCATGATCTTTGCCAACCACCTCTCCTTTCTCGACCCGATCCTTTTGGTGTCTTTGTTCGAAAGGCAGAAGACCATCGTGAAAAGCGATTATTTCCGGTTTCCGGTTTTCGGCCGGATTCTCAGGGCATCCGGCTACATCCCCGCCGCGGGAGAGGGCCCGTTGACCGTTCACAGGATCGACCAGATCAAAAGCATGAAGGACTATCTGATGTCCGGCGGGAATTGTTTCATCTTTCCCGAGGGAACCCGTTCCCGCGACCGCAGGCTCGGCCCGTTTGATCAGGGTGCGTTCAAAATCGCCAGGCTCTGCCGGGCGAAGCCGATCCGCTTGGTTCGGATCCGCAATACGGACAGGCTCTTTGCCCCGGACCGCTTTTTATTCAACACCGCCGGCGAATATGTCATTGACGTAGAGCTGGCCGGGAGCATCGAACCGGATTATGAGGAGGATCGTTTTTCGCTGTCCGGCCTGATGGCCGACGTGCGTTCGGCATTGGAAGGAAAAACGATGCAAGACAAGTCGGGCTTGATCTGAGCGAGAATAACGTCTATACATCGGGGGCGAAAAGACGAACCGTGTGAACGCAGGGATAGGAGCCCCATGACGAGAGAAGAGATTACGTCGGAGATCCTCCGGATTTTCAAAAGCGAATTTGAGATCGAGGATCCCGGCTTGGACGACGATCTTCGCGAAACCTACGAATTCGACAGCGTGGACGCCATCGAGTTGCTGATCGGGATCGAACGTTTCCTGAAGTCGGAACTGACCCACGAAGAGAAGAAAATGGCCATGGATATCCGGACCATCAACGACATTCTCGACTATGTCGAGACGCTCGGCCGGGCGAGAGAGCGGGGGTCGCGGGGTGGGTAGGCGCTGGAAACCGGTTCCGGTGGGGAAGGGGGTGGAAGTCCGCACGTGAAGGGGAGGAGAGTCGTCATCACGGCCTGTTCGGCGATCACGCCCATCGGTCATTCGCGGGCCGAGATCGTGGAGAGCCTGCAGAGAGGCGTCTCCGGCGTCAAACCGCTGCGGGAGGATCACCTCCTTTCGAAATACATCCACTCCCAGGTCTTCGGGACGGTGGATCCTCCGCCCGTCTTCGACTTTCGGAGACTTTACCGCAAGACCATGGGCCCCGTCGCGTATTACGCCTGTCAGGTGGCGAAGGAGGTTCTCGATCAGGCGGGGTTGCCGCCGGAATTTGTGGCCTCCGGCCGACTGGGCGTCGCCTTCGGCTCCACGCACGGCAGCCCGACCGTTCAGCGGGAAATCTACAAGATTTTCTTCGGCGATTCCCCGTCCGAGTTCCGCTCCATCGGAGCCGTCGATTACCTGAAATCCATGGTCCATACGACGGCGGTGAACATCACGAAGATGTTCGGCATCACCGGCAGGGTGATCTCCTCCTCGACGGCCTGCACGACGAGCAGTCAGTCGATCGGCTTCGGCTATGAGGCGGTCAAGTTCGGCATGCAGGACGCGATGCTGTGCGGCGGAGCGGATGAGTATGATACGACCACGGTGGCGGTTTTTGACAATCTGCTGGCCTGTTCCACGGCCTTCAACGACCGTCCTCAGTCGACGCCGCGTCCGTTCGACCGGCAACGCGACGGACTGGTCGTCGGGGAAGGCGCCGGAGCGGTGTTGCTGGAGGAACTCGATCACGCCAAAAGGCGCGGCGCCCCGATCCTGGGGGAGATCATCGGGTTCGTCTGCAACAACAACGGAGGCGATCTCATCCTGCCGAACCGAAACGGGATCGGCGAAACGCTCCGTCTCGGCCTTGAGGATGCGGCCCTGGCGGCGGACGAAGTGGATTTCGTCAGCGCCCACGCCACCGGGACCAAGATGGGGGATGTGATCGAAGCCCAGGCCATCCATACCGTATACGGCAGCGGACCCCTCGTGACGGGTCTCAAAGGATACATGGGGCATACGATGGGCTCTTGCGGCGTCATAGAAACCATCATGACCCTTTATATGATGCAGGACGGATTTGTCGCTCCCACACTCAACCTGGAGGAGCCCGATGAACGGTGCTCCATGATCCGGCACACCCTGCAACTGACGGAACGGCCGATCCGCGTCGCGGGCATCCAGAACTTTGCGTTCGGCGGCGTCAACACAAACCTGCTGATCAGGCGATTTGCCTGATCAGCCGTCCTCTGCTCCGTTTGACCCCAGGGTTCGGTTTGCCCTCACCCATTGCCCCCACCCTTTGCCGCACTCTTGTGTTGTTTTTCCTCCATCGTCGCATTCGGGTAAAACCGGCGGAAGATGATTTTGAAACCCTTTGAAAAGGATGGTAGGATACGGCCGGAACGGAAGAAAATCTTGCACGATGATTTCCGGACGGGGGCCGATTCGATCGGCGGAAGGGATAGTCTGCGGCAATGCGGAATGACGAAAAGCGTGTGGTGATTACGGGGCTCGGGACGGTCAATGCCGTCGCGCACGACCCCGCCGAATTCGCCGCCGCCTTGCGCAACGGCGTATGCGGAATCGGGCCGATCTCGCTGTTCGATACGGCGGGGTTTTGCACCCGCAACGGGGCCCAGGTCAGGGATTTCCGCCCCCGCGACGCGATCCCGCGCGGCATGTCGCTCAAACGGATGTCGCGATCCGATGTTTTTGCGTTGACTGCTGCACTTCAGGCCCTCTCCCAGGCGGGGCTCCACCCGGTCCCGGACAATCTCCGGCAGGAGATGGGCGTCGTGATCGGCGGCGGGGCGGGCGGTCTGCTGGAAGCGGAATTCTTTTACCAGGACTACCTTCAGCGTGGAGGGCGCCGTGCGCGTTTTTCCCGGCTCTCCTGCGTTTCGTGCGCCGCCACGGCCAACCATCTGACCACGCTGCTGGGCCTCTATGGTCCGAAGGCCACGATCATGACGGCCTGCTCCTCCGGGGCCACGGCCATCGGGTTGGGGAGGGACCTCATCCGAAACGGCGCCGCCAAGGCGATGGTCGCCGGCGGGACGGAGCCCCTCTGCCGGATGACCTTTTCCTCCTTCAACGCGTTAAAGGCGATCGATCCGGAGTACTGCCGCCCCTTCTCCGGAAACCGCGCCGGCCTGACCCTCGGAGAAGCGGCAGGCATCCTGATCCTCGAATCCCTTGCGGGCGCCAGACAGAGGGGCGCCGCCATTCTTGCCGAGGTGCTGGGCTATGGCGTGACCTGCGACGCACACCACATGACTGCGCCGGATATCGGCGCCTCCGGGGCGGTCCGGGCCATGCGGGAAGCACTCAGGGACGCGTGCCTGGGACCGGAGGCGGTCGATTACATCAACGCCCACGGCACCGCGACGCCGCCCAACGACCGGATGGAGACGCGGGCGATCAAGGAGGTTTTCGGCGCGCGTGCCCGGCGGATTCCGGTCAGTTCGACGAAATCGATGCACGGCCATACGCTGGGGGCTTCCGGGTCGCTGGAGGCGGTCGTCTCCGTCCTGGCCATTGCGGAGGGCTTTATCCCGCCGACGATCCACTGCGAAACACCGGATCCGGAGTGCGATCTGGATTACGTGACGACAGGCGCACGCTTGGTTGCGCCGGACGTGGTTCTCTCCAACTCGTTTGCCTTCGGAGGGAACAACACCTCGGTGATTTTCGGCCGGTTCCGGGACGAGGGGGTGCGGCTTGGATAGACGGGTGATCGTGACCGGGATCGGGATGGTCACGCCGCTGGGATCGGGAAGGGAGCGGTTTTGGGATGCCCTCTGCCGCGGGGAGACCGGCATCCGGGAGATCGGTTCCTTTACCACCGGCGGTTTCAGATCGCACCTGGGGGCCGAGATCCGGGATTTTCAGCCGCGCGACTTTATCTCTCTGAAAAACCTGCGGAAGATGGACCGGCTGTCCGCAATGGCGACCGCCTCCGTCCGGATGGCCCTGGAGGATGCCGGAATCGTTGTGTCGGCGAATCGGGACCGGATCGGAATCGTGATGGGGACCGCCTTCGGGAACACGGAGCTCAAGGTGCAGAGCGCGGGGATTCTGTTCACGGAAGGTCCCGGCAGGATCAGTCCGATCCATGTGCCCAATACGGTGATGAACGCCCCCGCCGGTCACGCCTCCATCGAGCTCGGGTTCCGCGGGGTGAACACGACGGTCAACCATCAGGCCGTCTCCGCCGAAACGGCGATATCCTATGCCGCGATGGAGATCCGGCGCGGCGCCGCGGACGTGATCCTGGCCGGCGGGGCGGACATGCTGTCGCCTTTTTTCTATGAGGCCCTCGGTCATTTTCGCTGCCTTTCCCCGCTGGACGGCGGAGCCGAGGGCGCCAAACCGTTCGACATCACGCGAAACGGGATGGTCATGGGGGAGGGGTGCGGGATGATCTGCCTCGAAGCGGAGGATCTCGCCCGGGAGCGCGGCGCGGCGTCCTATTGCGAGATTTCGGGATGGGGGCTTTCCTCCTCTCCGCTGCCGTCCACGGAATGGCCGGATGATCCCCGCGGATTCACAATAGCCCTGGAGCGCGCGCTGCGGATGGCCGGCGTAAAGCCGTCGGAGATCGATTGCATCCAGGCCGCCGGGAACGGCGGGTTCCGACTCGATGCCGCCGAGGCGGCCGCGTATGAACGACTTTTCAGCGGATTCGACGGCGGACCGCTGATCACATCGCTGAAGGGGGCCACGGGGGAGATCTTCGCCTCCGGCGGTATCCGGGCCGCTGCGCTGGCGCTGTCGATCCGGGAAGGGATCGTTCCGCCGGTCACGGGCCTGACGGCTCCCCTGACTTCCCTCCCGTTTGTGATCGGGGAGGCCCGACGCCGGCCCGTGCGGAAGGGGCTGCTGAGCGGAATCTCCTTCGGGGGAACCTACGCCTGCCTTCTGTTCGAGACGAGAAAGACGCTTTGACTTTAGCTGCGCTTGGAGTATAAAAGAACTATCGAATTTTAGGTTCGTTTGTTCAAAGGGAATCAACGCATCGACCCAAGGAGACAGGATGATGAACAGGGGAGGGACTGGGTACAGTGTGGTGCTGAGGCTCGTGATCCCCAAGCAGGCGGGTGCGCTGGGAAAGGTGATCTCCGTCATCAACAGGGCGGGAGGGGTTGTCGGCGCCTTCGATGTGGTCGGGTTCGAAAGCGGCGGCATCATCCGCGATATCGAGGCCTACGCCGCCGACCTGGATATGGCGAAGCTGATCACCGCCGCGGTCCGGAGGGTCAAGGAGATCAAGATTTTGAACGTGGCGGACCGGACCCTTCTGCTCCATCAGGGAGGGAAGATCGAGACCGCCAGCAAGGTTCCGCTGAAGACCCGGAGCGACCTTGCGACCGCCTATACGCCGGATGTGGCGCGGGTGACAAGGGCCATCTACGAGGAGCCGGAACGGGTTTATGAGCTGACCATGAAAAAGAACAGCGTGGCGATTGTCACGGACGGCACGGCCGTTCTCGGCCTCGGGGATGTCGGGCCGGCGGCGGCGCTGCCGGTCATGGAAGGCAAGGCCATTATCTTCAAGAACTTTGCAGGGGTCGACGCCTTTCCCATCTGCCTGAATACCCGGGATCCGCAGGAGATTGTCCAGGCGGTCAAATGGATTTCCCCCGGCTTCGGTGCAATCAGCCTGGAGGATATCTCCGGCCCCCGCTGCTTCGAGATTGAAAGCCGTCTGAAAAAGGAATTGGACATCCCCGTTTGTCACGACGATCAGCAGAGCGCGGCCGTGATCGTTCTGGCAGGCCTGAAAAATGCGCTGAAGGTTGTCGGAAAAAGACTGGAGGATGTGCGAATCGTCGTCTGCGGCCTCGGCGCTGCCGGCATCGCATCCATACGGCTTCTGCTGGCCTCCGGAGCAAAACAGATCATCGGTTGCGATCGGGCCGGAATCCTCTACCGAGGCCGTCGGAAGAACATGAATCCCATTAAGGAGAAGATCGCCGGACTGACCAACCCGGATCGGATCAAGGGGACGGTGGGCCGGGCGTTGATCGGAGCCGATGTTTTGATCGGCGTGTCCGATGCAAACGCGGTTTCCGTCGAGGAGGTTCGGAAAATGGCCGGCAATGCCGTTGTCTTCGCAATGGCGAACCCCGTTCCGGAAATCCTGCCGGAGAAGGTCGGATCTTTTGTGCGCGTGATGGCCACCGGCCGTCCGGATTATGAAAATCAACTGATCGACATCCTCTGCTATCCGGGGCTTTACCGGGGGGTTTTCGACTGCCGGGCCCGTGAAATCAACCGGGAGATGCTGATCGCGGCGGCCAACGCGATCGCCGATTGCGTCGCTCCCGAGGAATTGATGGAGCAACATATCGTTCCCAGCGTTTTCAACCGAAAAGTGCCGGAAATGGTCGCCCGCGGGGTTGCGGAGGCGGCGATCCGGACGGGTGTCGGGACCCTGGAGCATCAATACGTGATGTTTTCGTGAAACCGGTGGGGGAGAAGGGCCGGGCTTCCTCAAACGGCTTGTGGGCAGGGGGTTTTCATGGAAACGGATGAGCGTCCCTGGGGGTGCTACACGGTCCTGGCTGATGAACCGGATCACAAGGTCAAGCGGATCTCCGTGAAGCCGGGAAAACGCCTGAGCCTGCAACGCCACCGGCGCCGGTCGGAACACTGGCACCTGATCCGGGGGGAGGCCGTCGTGACCGTCGGGGAGAAGGAGATTCCCCTCCGGCCCGGCGATACCGTCGATATTCCCTGCGGCGCGAAACATCGTTTCCGGAATGCAGGGAAGGAGGAGGCCGCCTTTATTGAAATCCAGAGAGGTGAGTATTTCGGAGAAGACGATATCGAGAGGCTCGAGGATGACTTCGGTCGTTCCTGAAGACTTTCTCTCCGGCGGAGGCCGTCGTTTACCTCCGTAGCCTCACACCTCCGCGGTCTTCCCCATCTTCTTCAACCGCTTGGCTTCCTTCTTTTCCTTCAGCGTTTTGGAAGGTTTTTTCTTGGTATCCTTTTTGACATTCTTGTCTTTTCCCATGATTTTCCCTCCCGCTTCGGTGTTTGTCGGATGCGTCCCCCATACCCGAATCCAGGCGTTTTCGCAACCAAAATCTTCTTCTGAAGCTCACGGCCGGCCGTTGTCTTCTCAACGAAGAGCCTTTTTCCGGTCCGGAAGTCCCGCCCTGTGTAGTACATCAACGTCGATAATGTCGAGGGGGTCGGGGTGAAGATCTGAACCTGCTCGGGTTGGAGGGCCAACTCGCGAACGGCGAAGCGGCGGAGGGCCTCCATGTCGGCCTGTTCGCAGCCCGGATGGGCGGCAATCCAATAGCAGGTCAGAAACTGTTCCTTCCCCGCCTCCTCTGTGAACTTACGGAAAAGATCACGGAAGGAGAGCAGGGATTCCGTTCCCGGTTTCCCCATGCACCGGAGAACCTTTTGCTCCGAGTGCTCGGGGGCGATCTTCATCTGTCCGGAGACGTGGTGTCGAATGATCTCGCGGAGGCAAGGGATGCCGTTCTTCCGGTCGGCCAGGAGCAGGTCCGGCCGGATGCCGGAGGCGACGACCGCCTGTTTGATGCCGGGGAGCTTTCGCAGTTTCCGGAGAAGCGCGATCAGGAGGCCGTGATCGGGGCGGAGGTTTTTGCAGACGACAGGATAGAGGCAGCTTCGGTTCGTGCAGGCGCCGCGCTGAAGCTTCTTCTTGCATTCGAAGCCGTACATGTTGGCCGTCGGCCCGCCCACGTCGAGGATACGTCCCTTGAAGCCGGGGAGGGAGGTCAGGCATGCGGCCTCGCGGACGATCGAGGCCTCGCTCCGCATGCCGACCGTTTGTCCCTCATGGGCGGCGATCGCGCAGAAATGACACCCCCCGTAGCAGCCCCGGTGGGTGGCGATGGAGAAACGGATCGTCTCCAGCGCACGGACGCCGCCGGCGCTCTGATGGCATGGATGAACCGCACGCACGAAGTCCATCCCGTGGACCTCGTCCATCTCCGCCTGTGTGAGCGGTTGGGCCGGCGGATTGTGGATGAGCCAGCGGGAATCCTGCTTCTGGCAGAGCCCCCGTGCCGTCCGGGAATCCTGGTTTCGGTGAAAGGCCAGGAACATCTTCTCGAAGGTCGCCGGGTCTGCCGCCGACTCCTCCCAGGAGGGAAGCTCCAGGAAGCCGGGCCTGGGCGCGGCCGCCGCGTAGCAGAGGCCCCTCAGCTCCGAGACGTCCCCGTTTTCCCGGAGATTCGCGGCAAGATGCAGGATCGAGTTTTCCGCCATTCCATAGAGGAGGAAATCGGCCTTTGCGTCGGTCAGGATGGAGCGGCGAATCCGGTTGGACCAGAAATCGTAATGGGCGATTCGCCGCAGGCTGGCCTCGATTCCCCCCAGGATGATGGGAGCCGTTTCCTTGAAATAGCGACGGATCAGGTTGGCATAGGCGATGACCGCGCGGTCGGGGCGGCGGTTGTTGATCCCGCCGGCCGTGAAGTCGTCTTCCCGACGCCTTTTCCCGGAGGCGGTCCGGTTCGCCACCAGAGAATCGATGCAACCCCCCGTCACGCCCCAGAAGAGCTCCGGCTCGCCGAAACGGGTGATATCCCTTCCGGAAGCGATGTCCGGTTGGGGGATGATCGCCACGCGGTATCCTACGGCAAGCAGACGCCGGCCGATCACGGAAACGCCGACGAAGGGACTGTCGATGTAGCTGTCCCCGGTAATCAGGATCACATCGAGTTTGGTCCAGCCGAGTTTCCGGATCTCGTCGGCGGTGGCCGGGATGAACATGGCTCACCTTTTCCTCCCGAAGCGCGTTTCGGCTGCCTCTCGGATGCGTTTCGGGGTCGCGCGGAGGCGCTGCACGGACAGCCCGTTCGACCGGGTCATTTCCCCACAGTCATTTTCATCGTCTTGGAGCCGAACTTGTTGCACGACGCCTTCACCTCGAGGATATCGCCGGGCACGACATCCACCGGGTAGGTATAGAGGAAGGTCGCCTCTCCGGGCTGGCTTTTGTACTCGGTTTTGGAGAGCGTTTTGCCGTTTTTTTTGATCTCGACGCTTTCGATGTAGTGTTTGACCGGATCATCCACGCCGTGTGTAATCCGGACCTCCAGCGCTTTTTTGGCCTGATCGTAGGAAAGCGCAATTTCTTTCGGGGAATGCGCCCCGCCGGGTGCGGGAAACCAGGCCAACAGAAAAACGGCAACGAGCAGGGATATTGCAAAACGATGCCCGTGAAGAGAACCTTTGGGATGCCGGTTTGCGCAATGCCTTTCTTCCTGGATCCACATCTTGAATGACTCCTTTCGTTTTAGGGTTTGTTGGGTGCCGCCGATAAGATTTCCATACATATCGGCGATGTTTCCGGTTTCGGTCCTCCCGCGGACCGCAAAGGCTTTTCATCCCGTGTCAGAGAACGATCTCCATGTCCTGATGGACGGCGAAACAATCCAGCGGTTGCCCGGCGGTCATTCTCCGGCATTTTGCGACCATCTCCTCCAAAGCACCATCCGTTCGTTCCTGGTTGTGGTGATAGAGGCCGAGACGGCGGACGCCGGCTTCGAGGGCGAGCCGCACCGCATCCGTGTACACCGAGTGGCCCCAGGTCCGGGTCATGCGGTAATCCTGCGGCCGGTATTCGGCGTCATGGATGAGAAGATCCGCCCCATTCGCAAAGACGCGGTAGTCCTCGTAAGCCATTCCGCCCGGGTGCCGATAGGTCAGCTCATTGTCGGTGAGAAAGACAAACGATTTTCCATCCTCCTCCAGGCGGTACCCCAGTCCCTGGTTGGGATGGCTGATCGGAATGGAGGTTACGTTCAGGCCGCCGAACTGCAATGCTTTTCGGCATTTCCTGTGATATTGAATGTTTGCCCGGATCTCTTCAAAACCCACCGGAAAATTGGGGGGAGCCATGATAAGGGAGATCATTTTCCGGATGGATTTTTGCGCGAAGGGGCAGCCGAAAAGCGAGATCCGCGTGCCGGACCGGTAAATGGGCTTGAAGAACGGAAATCCCATGATGTGATCCCAGTGGGCGTGGGTGAAGATCATCGTATATTGGAAACGTTTTTCGGCGACGAGTCGGTTTCCCAGCCTGCGGATGCCCGAACCGGCATCAATGATGACGATGCGATCCTCTGCGGTGCGGATTTCAATGCAGGGCGTATCTCCCCCATAGCGCAGGTATTCCCTCCCCGAAACCGGGATGGATCCTCTTGCTCCCCAGCAACGGATCAGCATGCCTTTCCTCCCGACGCCGCTGTGGATCTTCAAAAATCACGGCCGGGGTCCTGTGGTGATCTGCGGAAAAGTCCGCAATGTTCCCGGCCGGCACAATCGGCGTGTTCACTCAACCAGCCGAAAATCTTTGTCCTTGAAAATGCACAGGCATGCGTCGACGACGCTGGGGTCGTACAGAACATCCCGGTGCGCCGCGATCTCCTCCAATGCCTTGTTCAGTCCCGGCGCGGTTCGGTAGGAGCGGTTGGAGGCCATGGCCTCGACCACATCCGCGACGGCAAGGATTCGCGCCTCCAGCAGAATTTCCTCCCCCTTCAAACCCAGCGGATATCCGGATCCGTCCATCCGTTCATGATGCTGCCAGACGATCTTGGCCACGGGCCATGGAAACTCCACCTGCTTCAGAATATCGTATCCCGACTGGGGGTGCATCTTGATCAGATGCCGTTCCGCTTCGGAGAGGGCGAAGGACTTGCTCAGAATTTCCGCGGGAACGGAGATCTTTCCGATGTCATGAAGGGAAGACGCCATCCGGATGCCGTCGATGATCTGCCGGGAGAGCCCCATCTCCGTTGCGATCGTTCTTGCCAGATCGGCGACCCTTCTGTGGTGGCCCGTTTTGTATTGATCCTTTGACTCCACCGTCAGGGCGAGTGTATTCAACGCCGCCCCCATCGCCTGCCGAAGGTTGTTCAACGTCAGATTCAGTTG
>JAXDCM010000249.1:0-6426 GCA_034677965.1 Syntrophales bacterium | reverse complement strand
GATTTCGCGGAATACCTGAATCCCGACTCCCTGAAGATCCTGACGAACTGCTTTGTCGAACCGGGCCTGAAAGACGCGGCACCGGGAAGCAGCTGCCAGTTCGAGCGACTGGGTTATTTCTGCGTCGATGCCAGGGATTCCGCGGCCGGCAAACCCGTCTTCAACCGTGTCGTGCCGCTTCGGGATTCATGGGCAAAGATCGCCGCCGGCGAGAAGCCTTAGAAACGGCCGGGGAACCGGCTACATCCGCATCGGGAGCAGGGATGGGCAGGAAACATCACATTGCTCGGATAGGAGGATAGAAAAGCCGGTCCATCCACAATTTTTCGTGATACAAAAAAAGCCGGTACAACGCCGGCTTTTTTCAAACAACCTGAAATCTCTCACCCCTCGGTAACATTCTTCAATGAGGCAACGGGACGATTAAAACGGATTCATTGTCCTTCGCATAACACTTCATATACCATCCGTGCGGATTTTCGTTTCCGCAAACCCAGCAATGACTTCCCCGGATAGTAGCCAGCACTCTAACAGTTGTTCCGACTCATGCCTGATATTACAAACACGGCCATAATGAGTCTAATCCAAATCTCTGTTTCACGTACAAAGCGAGAGATTGGGAGGTTGGTCAAGGCCAATGATAACGGATTAAAACGTGCAGAATATTGAGCTTGCTTTTCAGAGATAGTGTCTGTGGCCGCTCCTTCCTGTATTGATGATTTTCTAAATCAGACCACTCATGCACAATTTCAATCGGAAATACTCAGGGGCATGTAGGATAAGTCTTCCTGAATTCCACATAAAAAGGCTTTTGTAACAGGTGAATTGAGCAAAATGATTTTCAATTTTTCAAAACGGTCATCTCAATAAATCCCTTCCTACAGTTATTTGCACTGCATGCAATGTTTTGCAGCCATCTTCTTATTGACATACAAGTTTCTCTTGCCCTACACTCAGACTGACAAAAAAAGCAAATTTTTGTCAGAGATATAGGGACACTTATCCTGACGGACTTGATCGGTGCAAGTAGTTGTACTTTCATTAAAAGTGATCGGAGCCTCTGCGAGGACGATACGAAAAAGAATAGCGAGGCATCTTTCACGCCTGAAATCAGCGTCGGGAATTTCCAGCGCACAGTCTGTAGAACCCGATTATTGAGCAACCATGACCAGAAACTCAGTCGGCACGAATTTTTACAGGAAATGAATCAGCAAACGTCGATAAAAAAAGCGAGCAATACAGGGAAGAGCAAGCAGCAGCTGAACGATGAGCTTGATTCACTGCAGAGAAAGATCGTCTGCCTAGAAAAGGCTGAGGTGGCCCGGCGGGAGAGTGAAGAGAAGTACAGGAACCTTGTCGAATACACACGTGATCTCATTTTCATCGTCAGCAAGAATGGAACCTACACGTATGTCAATCCACAATTCGAGCGCGCTACAGGCTATTCGGTCCGGGATCTGATCGGCCAGTCCTTCACCTTTCTTGTTGCTCCGGAGCACATAGAGGCCACGATCCGACGGTTCAAGAAGGGTATCCAAGGAGAAGACACCCCTCCTTATGAGGCGGACCTCTTAAACAGAAACGGCGAGCGGGTTCCTGTTGAGTTCCTTGTGACGACCAGGTATGACACAGCGGGTCGGACTGTAGGCCGATTCGGCATCGGCCGAGACATCACGGAGCGGAGACGGGCAGAGGAAACCCTGAAGCAGCAGAGCCAGCAACTCCGGATTCTTTCCGCAAGACTGTCTGAAGCTGAAGAATCGGAGAGAAAGCGAATCGCCCGAGAGCTCCATGATCAGGTGGGACAAAACCTCACAGTTGTGGGGATCAATCTGAACATTATTAAATCCATACTTTCCACCGGGGAGATTGATGTACTACAGGCGCGATTAGAGGACTCTATAGTACTGGTAGAGGAGATCACAGAATTCACCCGCGTCTTGATGAGTGATTTGAGGCCACCTGACATGGATCTTCTGGGGCTGGTCGCCTCCATCAGCTGGTACGGTAAACGTTTCTCCATGAGGACCGGCTTGGACGTAATTGTAGAGGGAGCGGAGATCCATCCCAGGCCAGCCTCGGACATCGAAAACAACATTTTTCGGATCGTTCAGGAAGTCCTGACTAACATTGGCAAGCACGCCCAGGCCGGTTCCGTGAGGATCCGTATCGCTGTCATTGACGGGATGGTGCGGCTGGTCATCACCGATGACGGCATCGGGTTTGACCCGTCTCGGGTGCCAAAGGCGGAAGAACGAGGTGGCTGGGGACTCATGACTATGACGGAGCGGACCGAGGCGATCGGAGGCCGCATCCTGATTGAATCGGAGATCGGGCAGGGAACGCGCGTGACCGTCGAGGTGCCATTATGAGTATCTCGGTATTTCTGGTCGACGATCACACGATCGTTCGCGACGGCCTGCGATACCTGCTGGAGGCCCACGGCGACATGAAAATCGTCGGGGAGGCTGCGAACGGCCGGGATGCGGTCAAAGCCGTCATGAAACTTCAACCTGATGTTGTGATAATGGACATCCTCATGGCGGATCTGAACGGGATTGAGGCAACGGAGCAGATATGCAAGGAATGCCCCGCAACAAAGGTAGTCATACTGTCGATGCAATCCTCATCAGAGTCAGTCCTCCGAGCACTCAGGGCGGGGGCGCGAGGTTACCTTTTCAAGGAGTCCGCAGGCCGCGAACTGATCCAGGCCATTCACGCCGTTCTCACCGGACACCGGTACCTGAGCGCCAAGGTTTCCGATCAGGTCGTCGGCGCATCCCTGAAAAAGGAGGAGGAGTTCAACGACCCCCTTTCCGTGCTCAGCCAGCGGGAACGGGAGGTTCTGCAACTGGTCGTAGAGGGCAAGACCAGCGCAGAGATTGCTGAGTCTCTGTATCTATCCATAAAATCTATTGAAACTTATCGGAGCCGCCTGATGCATAAATTGAATATCAGGGACATTCCTAGCCTTATTAAGTTCGCCATCCAGCAGGGAATCACTTCCCTAGAGTAACACATCCCCATAATCTTTTTTTTCCAAGTTCCCCTACAAGAATCATCAGGGTTGCCTGACAGACAGGACTCTGCTTCTGCGCTATATGACAACCACAGTGACACAGTCCGTCACTTCAGGGCGGACGTTGTGCCGACAAAACGAGGGATAAACATAGCCATAAACAGAGGAGGAAACAATGTCAAAAGAATACAATTATCTTGATGATTATGTCCTTGGCGAAAAGATGATTTCGCCTGCAAGGACGGTCACCGAGGCGGATATCGTGAATTTTGCCGCGCTGACCGGCGATTGGCACCCCCTCCACACGGATGTGGAATACGCCGCCGGGACGCCCTTCAAGGGGCGGATCGCGCACGGTATGCTGACGCTCAGCATCGGCATGACCCTGCCCTTCCGATTGGGGCCCCATTCGAGCTACCTGCCGAAATCGTTCATCGCCTTTTACGGCATGGAGGAGGTGCGCTTCACGGCGCCCACCCGGATCGGCGACACCATCCACTGTGAAGTGGAGGTTGTCGGAATCACGCACAAGGGGAACGAAAAGGGGATCCTCACCATCCGCAACCAGATCAAAAACCAGAGGGGGGAGACGGTGGTTTCCTTCGTGATGAAGCTGTTCTGCGGGAAGAAACCGCAGTGATCGTTGGGGCAAATTAGCACCGCCCACCATTACACAGACAAAAAAAGAAAGGAGACAAATCGATGACCGATAAACCGGAAAAGAAGATGTCCCGGGCACAGAAAAAGGAGGCCGAGCACGAGGAGAACCTCCGGCATTGGCAGGTGGAGGAGCTGAAAATCCAGGATCTCTGGGAAAAAGCCTACAACCCGGGTGGAGATGTTCAGAATCAGCGCCTGGCAAAACAGGGCAAGAAGCCGCCGCGTCAGCTCATCCGGCAGCTTATCGACCCGGGGACGGAGTTCTTAGAGCTGAGCCGGGGAGCGGGATTCGGAATCGGCTACGAGGGCGTGGAGGATGTCCCCTCTGCCGGTCTCGTGACGGGGATCGGCAAGATCAATGACAACTGGGTAATGATCTTGGCCAACGACAGTCGCGTATCCGCTGGCGCGTATTATCCCATCAGCTGCAAGAAGCACCTGAGGGCTCAAGAGATCGCCGAGAAATGCGGCCTGAACTTCGTCTATATCGCCGACTCTGCTGGTGCTTATCTTCCCCTCCAAGTTGGGATCTTCCCGGGGCGGAACCAGTTTGGTCACTTTTTCTACAACATGACCCGGATGTCAGCCAAGGGATTGAAGCAGTATACCCTAAGCACAGGGGGGAACACGGCAGGCGGTGCTTACATCGTGTACCTGGCCTGCGAATCCATCATGATAGAGGGGATGTCCTATTCCTTCCTCGGCGGTCCGCCCATGGTGAAGTCGGCCATCGGCGAGACCGTTTCCATGGAAGACTTGGGAGGCGCAAAGGTTCACACCCAAATCTCCGGCGGGGCTGACCACTTTGTGAAATCCCAGGACGAGGGTATCGAGAAACTGCGTGAACTGCTGGCCTTCGATCCGAAGCAGACCCTGTACATCGATCGCCGTAAGCCTGCCGACCCGAAGGTTCCCGCCGACCATCTCTACCGGGTCCTGCCGAAGGAAACTTCCAAGGGAATCAACGTGCGGGAGGTCCTCGCAGCCATTGCCGACGACAGCTACTTCAGCGAATACAAACGCAACTACAACCCCGGCCGGGGCGACAACATCGTCTGCGGGAAGATATTCCTCAAGGGGATTCCCGTCGGGATCATCGCCAGCAACAACAACGGCGTCATCTTCGTCGATTCCGCTCGGAAAGCCATCGAGTGGGTCATCCGCTGCTGCACGATGAAGATCCCTATCCTCTATATCCAGAACTCCCCGGGCTATATGGTTGGCACCGCCGAAGAATACGCCGGCATCGGCAAGTACGGTTCCGGCATGGTCCGGGCCTGCGCCTGCGCGGAAGTCCCCCGGATCCAGTGGGTCATCGGGCCGGATCACGGCGCCGCCAATTTCGGCATGTGCGGTCGCAGCTTCGACCCCCTGTTCATCTTCGCCACCATGCGGTCGAGAACATCAGTCATGTCTGGGGACACTGCGGGTTTCATTCTCACGAGCCTGGAGCGGGTAAACCGGAAGAGGCGGGGCGAGGAGATGGACGAGGCGGCGGCGGCGAAGTTCCGCCAGATGATGATCGACAAGTACAACCGGGAGGCCCATCCCTTTTACATGGAATCAAGGCTTTTCAACGATGGGACGCTGCCACTGAAGGACTGCCGCGACGCCCTGGCCCTGGCCTTCGAGGTTTCGCTTCTGCAGCCGGTCAAGGAATCGAATTTCGGCAACTTCAAGTTCTGAGAAGAGACAAAAAGCCATTTACAAAAAGAAAATGTTTTATCAGGAGGTCACCATGTCAAATGTAATTTTACAGGAAAAAAAGGATGAAGGGATTCTTCTCCTTACTCTGAACCGTCCAAAAGAGATGAATTGCATGAACTTCGACATGATCGAAACGTTGGGAAACATCATCAAGGAATCAAATTTCGACATGTCTCTGAGGGTTATTGTCATCACCGGAGCTGCTCCGCCAGAAGGGAAAAAGGCATCTTTTTCCGCCGGAGCGGATCTGGCTGAACGGAGAACTCTCTCAGATGACCAGGTTCGACGCTTTATCGCGACGGTTCGAGGGACTATGATCGCTGTCGAAAATGCAAGAGTCCCCGTAATAGCCGCGATCAACGGTTTTGCTTTTGGAGGCGGTTCTGAACTGGCCCTTGCCTGCGACCTGCGCATCGCTTCTTCGGATGTCCTGATGGGCCTGACGGAAACGAGCTTGGCTATCATTCCTGGAGGTGGTGGCACACAGAGGTTACCCAGAATTGTTGGAATCGCTAAGGCAAAAGAGTTAATCTATACAGCCAGAAGAATTGATGCCAAGACTGCTCTAGCAATAGGACTGGTATGTAAAGTTGTCGATCCGGACAAACTTATGGACGAAGCCATGGACTTGGCTAGAGAGATCGCTAAGAACGGTCCAATTGGAGTCACCCAGGCGAAGTTTGCCATCAATTACGGTAGCGAGTGCAGTCTCGGTGTGGCCCTGCCCCTGGAATCCAAAGCCTATGAGATAACAATCCCAACCAAGGACCGCCTTGAAGCTCTTGCAGCTTTTGCGGAGAAACGAAAACCTGTTTTTAAAGGGGAGTAGCCAATGACCAATCGATACATCTGAGGATATATTGAAAGAGGAGGTAAGGTATGACAGATTATGATTACTGGAAGATCTTTCCAAGAATGCCCAGGAAAGTCATGATAGGGGACATCACAATCCGTGATGGTTTCCAGCATGAGGAGAAGTTTATTTCAACGGCAGCCAAAATCTTTTATGGCGAGGAAATCATCATGGCCGGCTGCAAGGA
>JAXDCM010000248.1:0-3318 GCA_034677965.1 Syntrophales bacterium | reverse complement strand
CGACCAACGGATTAAAAGACGTTAACCCAAAATAGGCGATTCCCCATCAAAAATTAATCGCTTATATATCGGGTGGTTGAAAAGAACTTCTTGGATTGCATGAGATCTTTTTTGTCTTTTTTCGGTCGGGACGGTTACATTTCAGTTACATCATACCGGTACCGGAACGCCCTGCTACCAAGGGATCAGGCCCTCCTCCGAATGTCTTGCACGCAAAAATTTATCCAAGGGCGAATTATGTCATGACGGGTTTAAAAAAATTCATGTAAGAGTAGTTCAGGTTAACGAATAAGGACATATTTAAACTCAGCCTTGACAATAGTTTAAAAATGTTGTTCTATGATTACCATGGGTACTGAAAATAAGACAAAAATAAACCGCCTCATAGATCAGTGGGTCACCGGCGCTCCCAGTGCCACGTCCTACTTGGCTGCCTTCGGTTTCAGTCGGGAGTTGCTCGTCAAGTACAAGAACAGCGGCTGGCTGGAATCGTTTGGCCGGGGCGCCTACATACGCTCCGGGGACAAGGTGAACTGGCCAGGTGCCCTCTACACCCTTCAGGCGCAACTGGCGTTTCCCGTTCACGCTGGCGGGAAGACGGCCCTCGAACTCAAAGGTTTTGCCCACTACCTGCCGGCGAACCAGAAGCGAGTCTTTCTATACGGTCCGCGGGGCCTCGTCCTGCCGGCCTGGTTTCAGGGGGATCGTTTTGGCGTCGAGTTCGTCGTGACCCGTACGAACCTCTTTCCTGCACAATTCCGGGAAGGATTCACCGAATTCAAGGAGAAGGATTTTCACGTCCGTATATCGGCGCCGGAACGCGCGATGCTGGAGATGCTTCACCTGGTGCCCCGGAAGGTCGGGTTCGATGAGGCCCGGCTGGTCATGGGAAATCTGACTACCCTTCGACCGGATATGGTCCAGGCTCTGCTGGAGGCATGCCGTTCGGTCAAGGTGAAGCGGCTCTTCCTCTACATGGCCGAAAACCAGGAACATGCATGGTTCTCGAAGCTGGAGCTGTCGAAGGTCGATCTGGGGAAGGGCAAGAGGGTGATCGTCCCGAAAGGCAGGTATGACGCAAAATATCGGATCACTGTACCCCTGGTTCGCGAAGGAGGTATGTTGTGATCGAGGGACCCTATTTCCGACAAGCCGAGTTGGTATTGCGGGTCCTGCCCCTGGTCGATCGGGAGGCCGTATTCGCCCTGAAGGGCGGAACGGCCATCAATTTCTTTGTCAGGGATCTCCCGCGCATTTCCGTCGATATCGATCTCGTCTATCTCCCACTGGGCGAACGCGACCTATCCCTCCGCGAGCTCAGCGCCGCCCTTGTCCGAATCGCCGGGGAGGCGGAGAGACGGATCACGGGAGCAAGGATCATTCCCAAGCGCCTCAAAGGGACCGACCTGTGGAGCGGTTGTTCTGTTCAGCGCGAAGATGCGACGATCAAGATCGAGCCGAATCTGGTCATACGTGGTTCGCTATTGCCTCCGGAACGCAGGACCCTGTCCCCGAAGGCCCGGCGGATTTTTGAACTCTCCATGGAGTGTCGAACGCTTGCGGAAAAGGAGCTGTACGCTGGAAAGCTCTGCGCCGCGCTCGACCGCCAGCACCCCCGTGATCTCTTCGATGTCCTGATGCTATTCCGCCACGGGTCTTTCGACGACGCCCTTCGCAAGGCCTTTATCGTTTACCTGATCAGCAGTGACCGGCCGATGGTGGAGCTTCTTAATCCGGGATTCTCCGATTTCCGGTCGGTCTTCGAGACTGAATTCAGAGACATGGTTGACGAAGAGGTGACCTGCGACACACTGGAAGAGACAAGAAAAGATCTGGTTGCCAGGATTGCGCGCGATCTGACCCTTCCGGAGAGGCAATTCATCGTTTCAATCAAGGAGGGAAAGCCGCAATGGGACCTGATCGGCCTGGAAGGAGTTCAAAACCTGCCGGCCGTTCAATGGAAACTTCTAAACATCAGCCGCATGGCACCGATGAAGCATCGGCAGGCCGTCCACAAATTGAGGGACTATCTTGGCATATAGCCACAAAAGGAACGCATTCACAGGTAGGTGCCCGATGATAACCCGCTTCTGTTTACCTTCGTAGCAGTTCTGCACTTGTCGCGCATTATCCTTCTGTCTGAGTCGTTTCTTTCTCAAACAAGCCAATGTACTGGCTCACTTTCACGGAAATGAGCGCCTCAAATTCCGGATCTTTTTCGAGGAGCATCTTTGCGATGACGGCCATCATGACGAAATGCGGAGAGTCATCGCACCCGGTTTCGTGGAGACCAGGTATATACAGAACGAGCTTGGGATGCTTGGCGAAGCCTTGTGGATTGTAGACCAGGGCACAATCACTCCATGAATCCAATTTTATGTTCTGTGAGATAGACGAGCCAATTTTCTTCGCATACTTGCGATTCAGCATAGACAACAAGTATCGGAGAAAATTATCAAATTTGTTTTCCACTCCTTTCTCCTTCAACACAGTCTGGTATACCCACCCACCTTGTTCCATCATTCGTTTCAGCTCCCTCCCCAAGTCTATAACTCGTTGACCCATAGCACTTTCTAATCGTCAGGCGTGCCATTGTAAAGCTCTTTACATGAATCCTTGCCGGCAGCGTCTATAGGGACTCCGTTCTTAGACTTTTTCTTTCGTGAGCCTCTACCATGCCTCCAAAAAGGAGGCGCACATGGAAAGGGTAGGGAACGATAAGGGCAACGGGGCAGAACATCGATCCACTGGCAAGGCCAAATGGACCTTCATGGTCTACATGGCCGGAGACAACAACCTCGATGGTGCGGCCCTCCGGGACATCGCCGAGATGACCAAAGCCGGCTCCACGAAAGACGTCCACGTCCTGGTGCAGCTCGACCGTCTCGAGGACCAAAAGACCCGACGCTTCCGGATCAGTCAGGGCGGCGGGTTCAAAAGGGACTGCATCGAGAGCTTCGGCGACACCAACACCGGTGACCCGCAGATCCTTTACAGCTTCGTCAAATGGGCCGCGGACAACTATCCCGCCGACCGGTACGGTCTGATCCTCTGGAACCACGGCAGCGGCTGGTGGGAAGATGCCAAGAGCCGGGCGGCCGGGCCCGCCGGCAGTAGACCGCGCCGGCATCTATTCCGTCACAACCTGCCCCAAACCCACCGGAGTATCTGATACGACGACACCTCCGGTGGCGACGCCCTGGACAACCGCGAGCTCCGGGTGGTTCTCGCCGGGATCTGCGCCCTCATCGGCCGGAAAATCGACCTCCTGGGCATGGACGCGTGCCTGATGAACATGGTCGAGGTGGCCTGGCAGCT
>JAXDCM010000247.1:0-3545 GCA_034677965.1 Syntrophales bacterium | reverse complement strand
CGTCTGTCCGGCAAGACCGGGGAACTCTTCAGTTGCCTCTTCCATCGGCGCTATGCCAGACCGGATCTCGCCTACAGCGAAACGACGGCTTTCCCCGCGGACCAACTGAGCGCGAAGAACATGGCCTCCAAGCTGGCGGTCTCGACGATCTGCGACGTGCGGAATACGATGTACATGTCCGGGATGACTCCCTTCCCCGAGACCCACTGGGAAACGCTCGCCCCCGCGATGAGAAAACAGGCGGCTTTCCACGAGGCGATTCGAGGCCATACGCCGCGAGGGCCCTTCAAACACTACTGGGGCGAAGCCTCACGCTACGTCGGCAACGACAACCCCTTCAGTATCTTCCTGGCAAGCGGCATTCCGTTTGAGGTCGTCGATACGCTTCCCGCGGATGGCTGGACTTTTCTTTCCGATCAGGATGCACGCTACTGCCAGCCGAAAGGGAACTGCTTCTGTCGCACGGGGCTCAAAGACATTCCGAAGTCAATTCGCGCAATCCCGGATAGTCTGGACGCCCTGTGGAAAGTGAAGGCGGAAATGGTGGCCGGCGGTTTAAACGTCCCCTATGTAACCGACGACAAACCCATTGTCTGTGCCTGGTATCCCACCGCCGGAAGAGTCTTCCTGTGGAATCTTGCAGAGACGAACGAAGACTTCCAGTTGCAGATGCAAGACAGGAAGATCCCCCTCAGCATTGGGGGCTTGGATTCCGTTCTGGTATCCGTGTGACAGGACCACTACGGTGACATCGGGGCACCTCGTCACCATGCGACGTAGAGCTCTTGTCGAACGACGAATAGAATGAGAAGAACGCAACACGCACAGCAATACGATTGAAAAACAGACGGCGAATGGTTAATAATTGAGACGTGCGAACTGAAGGTCTGCTGTCCCTTTTCTGTCTCGTCGCCGCCGCGGGAGGTTACGTTGAAAGAACAAGCCATACAAGTCATGTTTGTCGCCGCCGTGATGTGCGGCATTTCATCGGTCCAGGCGGCAGCCCCGGTCATGTCGCCAGCGGAGATCCGCCTGACGGGAGACTGGACCGTCTCGGTGACTTTCCCGGGGCGCCCGCCAGTTGCCGCCGAGTTACAGATCCCCGGCGTGACTATCGTCACGGTCGCCCATGAAGAATACGACAAGCTCCCGGATTTCGACGCCCAGACTTCAGCGGGCTGGAGAAGGGGCGTCCGGCTCACGGGCGTCGTGGCAGAAGAATGCACGGTGGAAGGCTCGCTTGACCCCGAGAGTCTCGTGGTCCGAGCCGGGCCGGAACCCGCGGCGGCAAGATTCAGGAAAGGCATTGATTATGAGGCCGACCTTATCTCCGGCTGCGTCGGTCGTTTGCCGCAGGGAGGGATCGGCCCCGACCAACCGGTGTACATCGACTACCGGTACGCCAGACTGCGTATCGATTCGGCCGTGCTCTCTGCTGATGGCCGGATTGTCCTCAAGACAGGAACGCCGCACACGGCCATGCCCGAACCACCGACGCTGGCTCCGGGCGAGACCCGGCTGGCGAACATCTTCGTTTCCGGCCGGCTCGACGCCCTGACGGAGGACAACCTCTTCCCCATTCTGGAAACCGCCTATCCGGAGCCGCCGGCGACCGGCCTGTCGGTGGCGGAACAACGCCTGCCCAACGCCCTGCGAAAGCTCCGGTCCGGAGAACCGCTGAAGATCCTCGCCTGGGGCGACAGCGTGACCACCTTCAATCGCTACCAGACGATGTTTGTCGAGCGCCTAAAAGCACGTTGTCCAAACGCCAGGATTGAATTGGTCACCGAAGCGTGGGGCGGACGCAATACCGACAGCTACCTCCGCGAACCGCCGGGCAGCGAACACAACTACCGAGAAAAGGTGTTGAACAGGAAGCCCGATCTGGTCGTCTCCGAATTCGTCAATGATGGGGGACTTTCAGAAGCCCAAGTCCAGGAGCGTTACGGGAAGATCCTGGCCGACTTCCGCGAGATCGGCGCCGAGTGGATCATTCTGACCCCCCACTATATCCGTCCCGGCTGGATGGGATTGTCGAGCCAGCGGAATATCGACGATGATCCCCGCGCCTACGTGAAAGGCGTCCGTCTTTTCGCGGAGAAGAACCAGATCGCGGTCGCCGAAGGATCCCTGCGCTACGGTCGGCTCTGGCGGCAGGGCATCCCGTACATCACTCTCATGGAGAACAACATCAATCATCCCAACGTCTACGGTCACACCCTCTTCGCCGACAGCCTCATGGCGCTTTTCCCCAAGTCCGAATGAGGAATTAAAGGTGTCCGGTACGAATGGCATGAAGATAAGGCATAGTAGGCCCAGCAGAACCCCGTTTTCGGTGTCAAGAATACGGGGGATTCGGCAAGAAGACCGCTTAACTTCATGGTATTCGTGTCCGGCACTTTTCGGGGTGTTCCTCGGGGGCGGATGGTGGATTGGAGGCCGAGGCGGGGGGCGTCACCTCTGCCAGTCGCCCGGTCAACGATGCAGCGTACGAACCACGGCGGATTTCTTTCGTTTTCGGCGGCGAATGTCGGCGCTGGCTGTGAAACGGGCGGGTCGGAAGCGCATCTGGACTATTGGTGGCGGCGGCGAAGGGCCGGTGGCTACGCCGGGACGCCGAGGACGGCGGTGGCGGTGTCTTCGACGAGCCGGACGGTGATGAGGTCGTTCGTGTGGACCTGTTCGGTTCCGGCGGAACCGTCGAACGACAGGTGGACGGTGAAGTAGCGTTCGGCCCGGCCGCTCGGGCGACCGCTGGTGTTCTCGATGAGGACCTGGTCGGTCTGGCCGAGGAACCGGCGGCGGAAATGGCTCTGGAGCTTGTGGTCGAGATCGCGAAGGACTTGCGATCGCTCTTTCTTAACTTCAGACGGGACCTTTTCGGGCATCCTGGCGGCGACAGCGCCCTTTCGAGGCGAGAAGGCGAATACGTGCATCTTGGCGAAGCCCACCCGCTGGGCCAGATCGAGCGTCCGGCGGAAGTCGTCGTCTGTTTCACCTGGGAAACCGACGATAATATCGGTCGTAATGGCCGGGCGGTCGAGAATGCTGTTGGCCAGCTCGACTCTCGCGACGAAATCGCCGGCGGTGTACGGCCGGCACATCCGACGCAGAACGCGATCGGAGCCTGACTGGAGCGACAAATGCAGGTGCGGCATGATGTTACGGTGCCGGGCGAAGACCTCCAGCAGGCGGGCCGTAACGTCGGCCGGATCGAGGGAACTGACGCGGATCCGCGCCAGGCCGTCGATCCGAGCCAGCCGGTCGAGAAGCGCCGGCAGATGGTCGTTCTCCGGCGTCGGCCAGTGCCTCCTGCGGACTGTGGTCTGGCCGTAAGCACCGAGATGCACACCATTTACGACGATCTCCTTGTGGCCTGCGGCTACGAGGGCCTTGGCCTCGGCCAGCACGTTATCGGGCGGATTGCTGCGAACTTTCGGCCGCGCGGCGGGTATAATGCAGTAGGTGCAGAACCCGTCGCAGCCGTCCTGGATCTTGAGGAAGGCCCGGGTCTGGCCGCAAAAGCGGGAAAGGGGCAGCAATTC
>JAXDCM010000246.1:0-22205 GCA_034677965.1 Syntrophales bacterium | reverse complement strand
CGCTGCCGTATTTTTTCCGTCTGCGTCGCTTCATTCGAGGATCATACGTATGGGGAGCAAAGATTACATCGGAGGAGTGTTTTTCATTGTCCTGGGGGTTCTAATATGGGTGGGTACAGCTCAATTGCCGGTCCTGCCGGGTGGACACCCTGGACCCTCTCTATTCCCGCGGGTTCTGGGCACCCTCTTCATCTTCTTCTCGCTGATTGTCATCCGGGAAGGCTGGCGTAAGTCTAAAATGCCTCCTCCTGCCCCTATCGAAACTGCAGAAGAATTAAGAGAAGGAAATGTGATCATCATCGCAGAAAAGAATCATTTCAATTCGGTTCTCGTCATTATCCTCATCGCAGCCTTTATTGCCGCGGCCAAGTATTTGGGCTTCATCATTACGGGCGGGGCAGTTCTCTTTATATTCATGTGGAAATTGCAGGTCAAGCCAATAAAAGCATTTATTATTTCGGCCCTTGTCATCTGCTTCATCTATTCCGTGTTTGCGAAGATTCTGCGGGTTCCCCTGCCACAGGGCTTTCTAGGGTGGTGAGAATGGCGTTCAGGATTCATAGGACGATCCGAAATAGTTGTTAAGGATGGTAAAATATGGATGCTGTACTTCAAGGAATCGGCATGCTCCTTGCGCCGCAGAACTTTTTGACAATCGTTGTCTGCTCCTTATACGGCCTCTTCGTCGGCTCGATTCCCGGCTTGAGCGCCACACTGGCGGCCTCCCTGCTGGTTCCGTTCACTTTTTTCATGGAACCCCTCGCCGCCCTGTGCTCCATCGTCTCCATGTCGGCCATGGCCATCTTTGCGGGCGACATCCCCGCGGCCCTCATTCGCATTCCGGGAACCCCTTCATCCGCTGCCTATACTCAGGATTCTTTCGCCCTCACGAAACAGGGGAAAGCGCAACTGGTTCTGGGCACGGACATCATATTTTCTGCTGTCGGCGGCTTGATGGGCGCCGCCGTCCTGATGACTTCGGCACCGCTCCTGGCTGAAGTCGCCATGAATTTCTCGACCTTCGAGTACTTCTGGCTCGCCGCCCTGGGGCTCAGCGCTACGGTCATGGTTTCCGCAGGTTCGCAGGCGAAGGGCGCCATCGCCATGTGTCTGGGGCTTTTTCTCTCCACGATCGGTGTCGACATTACGCTCGGCTGCCCCCGTTTTACCTTTGGAAACGTTGACCTTCTGAACGGGGTTTCCTTTATTCCGGCCATGATCGGCGTTTTCGGGATTTCGGAAATCATGCGCAACGTCAGCGCGAGACAGATGGATTTCGCGATCGCCAAGGTCAAGACGAAGGGCATTTTTACGGGAGTCGGTAAGCTTTTCAAAAAGTACAAATGGAATATTTGCAGGTCCGGGGCCATCGGCACCATCATAGGGGTTCTCCCCGGAGCGGGCGCCGACATCGCGGCCTGGATCGCCTATGCCGTCTCCAAGAGGGGTTCCAAGGAGAAGGAGAAATACGGGAAAGGTTCCATCGAGGCGATCGTGGATTCGGGCACGGCGAACAACGCCTGCCTGGCGGGAGACTGGGTTCCGGCGCTTGTCTTCGGGATTCCGGGAGATTCGATCACGGCCGTCGTCATCGGTGTGCTTTTCATGAAGGGGCTTCGCCCGGGGCCGATGATCTTCGAAACGCAGCCGGAGATCGTCTACGGGGTTTACTTCGCCTTTATCCTCGCCAACCTCCTGATGGTTCCCTTCGGCTGGCTGGCGGTAAAAACGAGCTCCCAGATGCTCCGGGTTCCCAAGAAGATTCTGATTCCGATCATCCTGATGTTCGCCATAACCGGGGCCTTTGCCATCAACAACGACGTGTTCGACATCATCACGCTGGGTGTCTTGGGCATCATCGGCTACTTCATGGAAAAAAACGGCTATCCTGTGGCGCCCATCGTGCTCGGCCTGGTTCTGGGGCCGATCCTCGAGCAGAATTTCATGACAAGCATGATCAAGACCGATTGGGATTTGACTCTCTTTTTCGTGCGGCCGATCAGTGCGCTTTTAGGAGGCGCTACCGTGCTCATGTGGGGCTTCCCGTTCCTGATGGCCTTTCTGGAAAAGACGAAGGTCAAGAACGGCTCGAGAGAGCCTTAAGTTCGCGTTCCGTGGTTTACGAATTGGATCGATGAGATGGTCTTGCTGAATACAGGGCTCTTGGATCCCGCCATACACTACGAATTGTCGCGTTGCCTGCACTGCGGAATGTGTTTGCAGGTCTGCCCGACGTACCACATTTACGGCACGGAAATGGATTCTCCCCGGGGGCGCATCGCCTTGATGCGGGCCGTGGGCAAGGGGCGGATGAAGGCGGACGAACTGCCTTCATCCTTTACCCGTCATATCGAGTTGTGCCTGGGCTGCCGGGCCTGTGAAACCGCCTGTCCCTCCGGTGTGAAGTACGGACATGTGGTCAAGGCCGCCCAGACGACCATCCGGCAGAACGCCAAGGAGAGCTGGGCCGCGTCCTTTCTGAAATGGTTCGGCTTCAGGCAGTTGATGCCTTTCCGGGAACGGCTGAAGGTGCTGGCGTCGGTGCTCTGGCTGTACGAAAACAGCGGGTTGCAGTCCCTCTTCCGGTCGTTGCGTTTCATGCCTCGGTCGCTGCGGCAGATGGAGCAGCTACTGCCCCCCATCTCCCGGGAATTTTTCAATTATTCTGCTCCCGCGCCGGCCATCGGCCAAAAAAGGGGCAAGGTGGCCTTCTTTATCGGCTGCGTGCAGGAGGCATTTCTGGCCAGGGCCAATCGCGCCACCATCCGGGTTCTGCAGCGCAATGGCTATGAGGTGCATTTTCCGGCCGGGCAGACCTGCTGCGGGGCCGCGCAACTGCACATGGGCGAACTCGATTTTGCCCGCGAGCTCGCTCGCAAGAACATCGATGCTTTTCTGGACCAGGGTTTCGAGGCGGTCATCAGCAATGCCGGGGGGTGCGGCGCCACGCTGAAAGAAGACTATGCGGAGCTGTTTGCGGATGATCCGATTTACGCCGCCAAGGTCACCCGGTTTTCAGCCCTGGTCCGGGATTTCAGCGAGTTCATGCTGGATCACCTGCACGAGCCGCCCAATGGGGTCGTAAAGGCCCGTGCCGTCTATTCCGATTCCTGCCACCTTCGCCATGTCCAGAAGATCAAAAAGCAGCCGCGCCAACTGCTTCGGATGATTCCCGGGCTGGAGCTGGCGGAGCTGAAGCGTCCCGATCTGTGCTGCGGGTCGGCCGGAGTCTACAACATCATGCACCCCGAAACCGCAAACCCCATCCTCGATCTGAAAATGGAGGATATCAAGGCTGCCAAAGCCGATCTTCTGATCGTGAGCAACACGGGCTGCCACATGCAGTTGATCTCAGGCGCCAAACGTGCGAACCATCCGATACGGGTGGCCTATATCGCTGAAGTTTTGGAAGAATCGTACACTCAGGGGAGCCGGGGATGAATCCTGCTGCCGATCACATCATCTCCCTGTTGAATCTGTTCACCGCCGATCAGGTGATATTGGATCCGGTGGAATTGATCACCTACGAAATCGATGCCGGTGTAGATCGTGAAAAACCTCTGGCCGTATTATTTCCGGCTGATAAACGGGATGTCATTCGCGCGGTGGAGTGGTGCCGTGATCACGGGATGCCGCTCGTAGCCCGTGGTTCAGGAACAGGTCTTTCCGGAGGGGCTATTTCGGCAAAGGGCGGTTTGATCCTGGAATTTTCGCGGATGAATGAAATCCAGGAAATCGATGGGACGGGTCTGCGGGCGCGCTTCCAGCCCGGTGTGATCACGCTCAATTTCTCCGATACGGTTGCCGAGAGGGGTTTATATTATCCCCCCGATCCGGGCAGCGACCGCTCGGCGACTCTGGGCGGCACCATCGCAGAGAACGCAGGCGGTCCGCATTGTCTGAAGTATGGCGTAACGACCAATTATGTGATGGGGATGGAGGTGGTTCTTCCGGATGCGACCTGCATCACCCTGGGCGGTTCGACGCTCGATTATCCGGGCATCGATCTGCCCGGCCTGATGACCGGCAGTGAAGGGACATTGGGGATTATCACGAGTGCAACGGTCAGGCTATTGAAAAAACCCCCCGCAGTGATGACCATGATGGCGGCCTTCGATTCCGTCGATCAGGCCTGCGCGGCCGTCTCGGCGATCATCGCCAACGGCATCGTCCCGGCCACGCTGGAATTGATGGATCAGAAGGTCATGGAGATCCTGGAAGATTACACGCACGCTGGTCTGCCGGTGCAGGCCGGAGCGGCGTTGATCATCGAGGTGGACGGGTATCCGGCCGGGTTGCAGACCCAGATCGATCACATCATATCGGTCATCAAGCGATTTAAAGCCTTTGGCTTTCGCAGTGCAAAAGACGCAGAAGAGAGAACCGCGATCTGGTTTGCCCGGAAAAGCACGGCAGGCGCCCTGGCACGGCTTGCCCCTGCTTTTTTAGCGGTAGATCCTACAGTACCACGATCCTTGTTAGGAGAAGCCCTGCATCGCATGACAAAAATCTGTGAAGATCGTGGCTTGCCAGTATATTACGTTTCCCACGCCGGAGATGGCAACCTGCATCCCCACATCCTCATCCAGGATCCGGATGATGAGACGTTGATGGAGAATGTTCGCGCGACCGGCAAACTCATGATGCGGGAAGCGGTGGGTCTGGGCGGGACCATATCAGGCGAGCACGGGATCGGGATTGAAAAGCGCGAATTCATGAGTTTCATGCATACCCCGGATGAACTTGCGGCCATGAGGGATGTCAAAGCCGTATTCGATCCGCAGAACCGGTTCAACCCGGATAAAATGTTCCCCACTGCCCCACCGGATGCTGATCTCATCCCGCAATGCCGTGTCCTCCCGGCAGTGCAGTCTCTTGCCGATCAGATCCGAAGCGCAGCCGAATCCGTTCCCCCGGCCAGGGTGTTCATCGGCGGGAACCAAGCGCCGGACGGCGTTTCGAGTTCGGAGGATCTCTACCTGTCCGGTCGAACATTGGACGGCGTCATATCCTATGTCTCCGATGATATGTACGTTGTTGCGGGAGCAGGCACTTCGTTGCATAGCTTGCGCAGATTTCTCGAATCGAAGGACCGCTATCTTCCCCTAATTTCTCCGTGGGATGAAACAACCCTCGGTGGGCTTGTGGCCTCCAATCTCAACGCCCCGCTGCGTACCCGTTATGGGGGGATCCGGGATCTTCTGCTTTGCATGACCGTAATCCTGCCGGACGGCCGGGTGATCGATGCCGGCAGGCCTCTGGTGAAAAATGTCGCCGGATATGATTTGCCCAAGTTGTTTGTGGGATCGTTCGGTGCTCTTGGAATGATCACGAGCGTAACTTGCAAGGTATTTGCACGCCCCAAAGCCCGTTACACATACTCTATCCCCATCATAGACGCGGTTAAAGCGATCCGGACGGGATTATCCCTATATCAACAGACTTTTAGTGTCTCTGCAATATTATGGATCAAAGAAAAAGGTGCATCCCAGGGAAGATTGATATGTACGTTCGAAGGCCTGCCGGAAGATCTTCAAATTGAGGCAGACCTGCTCCGGCAAATCGCAGCGGCCGATGATCTTGAAATTATCGATGCCGCCGGGGCTGAGGATGGGTCGGCCATGTGGGCGGATTGGGTCCGCACGACATGCGCTACTGGGCCTCTGATCAAGTACGGCGTCGGACCCGGTGATTTGCCCGAACTGATCGGCTGTCAGCCCGAGAAGACGGCATCCGGTGCGATGCTCGTCGATATTGCCAACGGTTGCCTCTATCTCGGCAACGATGAGCAGGCTTCTCTTGCGCGGAAGGCCCTCGCACTGAACGGATATGCGATTGAGATCGGCAAAACGCCGCCCGATGCCGGTCGTATCTTCAAGGATCGAAGCGGGTCCCCTTTTGTGAAGGCGCTGAAGCAGCGCTGGGATCCTTCCGGCCGCTTCAACCCGACCGGCCCGCTGCTTTAATCGACCTCACCCGACAAGGGTGTGGTGATCTTACGAGTTGGCAACGACAGAGGCGAAATGAAAGTGGATCAAAATGCACCAAGTGGAAAGGGGGTGATCGTTCGTTCAGTGCTCTGGAGACAGCATGGATTAGAGATTGAATCGGTTTGCCCCAAAACGAGTTTTTTATCGAACCTTATCAAACAGAAAGAGGGAGGAAGGTATGACAAACGTAAAGCGCATCTTATCGGTTACTTTCTTATCCGTCATGATCGTGGCCCTTTTCGGCAGCGGCATTGCAGCGGCGGCTGACGACATCCGGATCGGATTTACGCCCCCCATCACGGGCGTGCACGCGGCAGGAGGATCTCTCCAGGTCAAGTCGATTAATTTGGCCCTCAAGGAGATCAACGGCGCCGGCGGCATCAACGGCAAGAAGATCGACCTCCGGATCATCGACAACCAGTCCACGAACCCAGGCGCGCTGGCGGCGCTGCAGAAGGCTGTGGAGCAGGAGAAGGTGCTGGCCATGCTGGGCTGCCTCTACAGCACCCAGGTTTTTGCCACGGCGGAGGCCACCAAGAACTACGGCATCCCCACGATCATCGGCGCCACCAACGTCAACATCACCAAGCAGGGCAACCCCTGGCTCTTCCGCGTGCGGCCCGATGATTCCGTTGCCGCCAGCGCCATGGTCAAATACATCAAGGAAGACACAAAGTTCACGAAGATCGGCCTCATTCACGACGCGGACGCCTTCGGCACCGGCGGCGCGGACCTGGTGGACAAATTCGCCAAGGAGTCGGGGCTGACGATCGTGAAAAGGGAGAAGTGCACCACCGGAGCCAAGGACTTCACCGCCGAGCTTTTGGCCATGAAGAATGCCGGCGCCCAGGTCTTGATCTTCTACGGCCACCAGGAGGCCACGGCCGTGCTCCAGCGTCAAGTGAAGCAGCTCGGCTCTCCCTTCCAGTTCCTCGGCTCGCCCAGCGCCGCATCGAAGGACGCCCTGAACCTCGCCAAGGAGGCTTCCGAGGGGATCTGGGCCGTGGTCGATTTCGTGCCGGCACAGAGCGCCGAGAACAAGGCCTTCGCCGAAGCCTACAAGAAGGAGTACAATGTGGATTTCGACAGTTTGAGCGTTTGGACCTATGATGGGCTCAAGATCCTGGCCAACGCCATCAAGAAGGGCGGCGAAAATCGCGACAAGATCCGGGAAGCGCTCCTGGCCACGCAGGGATACAAGGGCGCCCAGGGCACCTTTTCCTTCACGCCCAACGGCGACGGTCTTTCCGAGGTAAGCATCGTCAAGATCGAAAAGGGCCAGCAGAAACTGCTGAAAATCGTTAATGTGGGTTCAAAATAGGCGTCTCCCGACGCATGGATAGAACGCAGCATGCATCCGGTCTCGGTATGGCTGTATGCCGGGACCGGATGCATCGGAGGAGGGATTCTTAAATGGATTGGTCAACAAATCTTCAAATGTTAGCCGCGGGTCTGGCCATGGGTTCCATATACGCCCTGGTGGCACTGGGGTTCGTCCTGATCTTCAATGCGGTCAACGTCGTCAATTTCGCGCAGGGGGAATTCGCTATGGTCCCGGCCTTCGTCGCCGTGTGGCTGATGTCCTACTTCCATCTCTCCTTTGCCATGACCTGTGTGATTATCGTCGTCTTCATGGGCATATTCGGCATCGTCTTCGAGCGTATCGCCTACTACCCCCTGCGTCACCGCAGCTTCCTGCCGGTCATCATTAGCACGATCGGCGTGGGTATCTTCCTGAAGAACGGGGCGCAGCTCATCTTCGGCGCCGAGCCGTTCTCCATGCCGCGGCCGACCTCCCCGGAGGCGCTGAACCTATTCGGAGTGTTTGTGGACCCGCAGTACATTGTGATCATTCTGTGCACCTTGATCCTGCTCGGATTCCAGTACTTCTTCTTCGAAAAAACCACGCTGGGCAAAAAGATGCTGGCCACGGCGCAGGACAAGCAGATGGCGCGGCTGCTGGGCATCCGGGTGGCGACGATGATCGCCATCACCTTCGTTTACAGCTCGATTCTCGGGGCGGCGGCCGGAATCCTGGTCGGGCCCATCTTCTTCGTGACCAAGGACATGGGAGCCATGATCGGGGTCAAGGCTTTCTGCTCGACCATTGTGGGGGGATTCGGGAGTGTTCCCGGCGCGATTCTGGGGGGGATTTTTCTGGGGGTTGTCGAGGTATTCGCGGCCTATTACATTTCCAGCGCCTATCGCGACGCCTTCGCTTTCATCATTCTGATCCTTGTTCTCCTTCTCCGTCCGCAGGGGTTCTTCGGCGAAAAGATCGCCGAGAAGGCATAGGGGGATACGCCAATGAATAAAAAAATAAAAAGCCTTCTCGTTCCTGCCGTTCTGATCGCCGTTGTTCTGCTCCTTCCCCGGTTCATCACGAGCAGCTACTGGCTGAACCTGATCAACCTGGCCATCAGTTTTTCGATTGCCTGTCTGGGACTGAACATCGTCCTGGGATACACCGGGCAACTGTCGCTCGCCCAGGCGGCCTTCTGGGGGGTCGGAGCCTACACCTCGGCGATCCTCACGACCCAGCTGGGTCTGCCGGTGTGGGCGGGGATGGTCGCCGCGTTTTTCGTGGCAGCCCTCTGCGGGGTGCTGCTGGGCATTCCTACGTTGAAACTCTCCGGCCATTACCTGGCGATGGCGACGATCGGGTTCGGAATTATCGTCCAGCTCATTTTGGTCAATGAGATCTGGCTCACCAACGGCTCCGACGGCATCACAAAGATTCCTTCGCCCTCGATCGGTTCCTTGGAGTTGAAAGACCCAGCCGCTTTCTTCTACGTGGCGGCGGTTTCTCTGATACTTCTGACTTGGGGCGCAATCCACATTAAAAATTCCCGTGTGGGCCGCGCCTTCATGGCCATTAGGGAGAACGAGATGGCGGCCGGAACCACGGGGGTGGACACGACCTACTACAAGATCATGGCCTTCGCGCTATCGGCAGGCTACGCCGGCGTCGGCGGCTGGCTGTTCGCCCACGGCGGTTCGCACTATATCAGCCCGGACACCTTCTCTTTCGAACAGTCGGTGATCCTGCTGGTGATGACGGTGCTGGGCGGAAACGGGTCGCCCATCGGTTCCATCGTGGGCGGCACACTGCTGACGCTGTTGCCGGAGGTACTGCGGTTCCTCAAGGATTCGTATATGATGGTCTATGCCGCCGGCATCGTGCTCATCATGATCTTCATGCCCAGAGGCATCGCCGGTCTGGTGGGGAGCCTGCCGGTCAGCCTGCGGTTGCGGACTTGGTGGAATGTCGATTCGACGGCGGCCAGGCAGGTCGCGGCAGCCGCGATCTCCAAAGAGAATCCCGGCGAAAGCCCGAAGGGCTTCAAGCCCGCGGATTGCGCGGAATCGGGCGAGGTGCTGCTCACCGTCAAGGGGTTGGCCAAGCACTTCGGCGGTCTCAAAGCGGTGGACGGGGTGGACATGGAAGTCCGCCGGGGCGAAATTCAGGCGCTCATCGGACCCAACGGCTCCGGAAAGACGACGATCCTCAACATGCTCAGTGGCCTCTACGTTCCCACGGCCGGGGAGATCAGCCTGGGCGGTGCAGCCATTACCAGTAAAAAGCCGCATATCATCACCTCCCTGGGCATGGCCAGGACCTTCCAGAACATCCGCCTTTTCGGGGAGCTTACGGTGCTGGAAAACGTGCTGATCGGCCGGCATTGCCACTCTCGGGCGGGACTTCTTGGCAGTGTCCTGCGTCTTCCCTCCCAAAGGGTCGAGGAGGCTCAAATAAGGGCAAGGGCGCTGGAGATGCTGGAATTCGTCGGCCTCAAAGGCAAGGAGTTTGCCCAGGCCAACAGCCTGCCCTATGGCCAGCAGCGACTGCTCGAACTGGCGCGGGCCCTGGCCTCCGATCCCCAACTCCTGCTCCTGGACGAGCCGGCAGCCGGATTGAATGCCGCCGAGACCGAGGCGCTGGTGGGACTCCTGTTTCAGATCTGCTCCCGGGGCGTCACAATCCTCCTGGTCGAGCACGACATGAATCTGGTCATGAACGTTTCCGACCACATCACGGTCCTGAACTTCGGCAGAAAGATCGCCGAAGGATCCGCCGAGGAGATCGAGAAGAACCAGGAAGTGATCGATGCCTATCTGGGAACGGAGGTGGGAAATGCTTAAGGTCGAAGGAATCGAAACCTGGTACGGGGCCATTCAGGCCTTGAAAGGGATCTCACTGGATGTGAAGCAGGGGGAGATCGTAGCCCTGCTCGGCGCCAATGGAGCCGGCAAGAGCACGACCATCATGACCATCACGGGCATGATGAAGCCGGCAAAGGGGAGGATCGAGTTTCTGGGCCGGGACATCACGGGGATGGAACCGGAGGGCATTGCGAAGGCCGGAATCGCCTGTGTGCCGGAGGGGCGGCGCATCTTCCCGGGGCTCTCCGTCCTAGACAACCTGATGCTGGGCGCGACGCCGAGGAAGCGGGCGTCCAGGGATGAGATTCAAAAGGACCTCGACCGCGTTTTCGGCATCTTTCCCCAGCTTGAGGAATTCAAGGAACGGCTGGGATGGCAGCTCTCCGGCGGCCAGCTTCAGATGCTGGCCATCGGTCGGGGGCTCATGGCCAACTCCAAAATCCTGCTGCTGGACGAGCCTTCCCTGGGGCTGGCGCCCGTCGTGGTGCAGGAGGTGTTCAGGGTCATCAAGGAGATCAACAAGGCGGGAACGACCATCCTGCTGGTGGAGCAGAACGCCCGGATGGCGCTGTTGATCGCGAACCGCGGTTTCGTGCTGGAAACGGGCAGGATGATGCTGGCTGATACAGCGGCCAATCTGCTGGCGAACGAAGAGATGAAGGAACACTACCTGGGCGCCCATGCCCACATCAAGGAGGCGCGTCAGCGCCGCCGCGACGCGAAGGCGGCGTCGCAGCCACGGGCTTGACAGGCCCCGGGGCTTGGCGCTCGTACGACCATGGAATTCGGGAGAAACCATCGATGGACGTGATTCAGATCAACGAGAAGGACCTCGTGGCCGTTGCGCCGACGGGGTTACACAAGGGGCAGTCGGTCAAGGTCGCCGGACGGGAGATATTGGTTCTTGACGACATCCCGGCCTGCCACAAGATGGCGGTCAAAGAGATCGCTGCCGGAACTGGAGTGGTGAAATACGGTTGCCGCTTCGGGGTCGCCACCGAAGATATCCGGCAGGGCCAGTGGGTACACACCCACAACGTGCGCTCCGAACTGGGAGGGACGGCGTCCTACCGGTACGAGCCCAGTCTGGAAGGGGCGAAGACAGGGGAGGAGGAAGAGAGGCTTTTTCAGGGTTATTTGCGCAAGGACGGCCAGGCCGGGATCAGGAACTATGTCTTCGTGATTCCCACGGTCCAGTGTGCGAACGCCTCGGCGCAGAAGATCGCGGCCCGGGCCAACGAACTTTTCCCCGCGTCGGAGAATTTCGACGGTTTTGTCGTGCTGCCCCACGCTTACGGCTGCTGCCAAGCGGGTGACGACCTGCTCAACATGCAGAAGATCCTGGCGGGTCTTGCGCACAATCCCAATGCCGCCGGGACCCTGTTTGTGAGCCTGGGCTGTGAAGTCAACGCCCCTTCGGTTTTTGAGCCGATTCTCGGGAATGTGGACCCGGAGAGGATCAAGATCCTCATCATGCAGGAGGTGGACGACGAGATTGAAGAGGGGATCCGGCGCTGCGGCCAGATCCATCAGACCGTGATCGGCTTCCGGCGCACCCCGGTCCCCTTTTCCAAGCTGGTGGTTGGGGTGAACTGCGGCGGATCCGACGGCCTGTCGGGGATCACGGCGAATCCCCTGGTGGGCGAGCTGAGCGGCATGATCATCCGCCGGGGCGGCAGCGTGATCATGACCGAGATTCCTGAGATGTTCGGGGCGGAACAGTTTCTGATGAACCGCGCCCGGGACGAAAAGGTCTACGGCGCGATCGTCCGGATGATCGACGACTACAAGGCCTATTTTGAAAGCCACGGTGAATCGGCGGCCGGCAATCTGACCCAGGGCAACCAGGCCGGAGGACTCACGACGCTGGAGGAAAAGTCGCTGGGATGCATCCAGAAGGGCGGCACGGCGGTCGTGACCGACGTGCTCAGTTCCGGCGAACGGTTCCGCAAGCCTGGGTTGGTATTGCTCAGCAGCGCGGGCAACGATTTCATCGGGGTCACGTCGCAGATCGTCGCGGGGTGCAACCTCATCGTCTTTACCACCGGACGCGGCACGCCCGGCGGGTTTGCCGCGCCGACTTTCAGGATCTCTTCCAATACAGCGATCCATGAGCACAAGCCGCATTGGATCGACTTCAACGCGGGCGTTCTGCTGGAGGGGAGAGGGCTCCGGGAGACGGCGGCGGGCCTGTATGACAAGGTCATGGAGACGGTCAATGGGCAATACCGTGCCCGCAACGAGGTGAACGGGTATTTCGAGATCGGGATCTTCAAGCAAGGCATCACGATCTAGCGTTGGGCGGTTGCGCGGCCCGGAGGGGGCGGAGCGCGGACGCCCGATGATGGCAAAGGACGGGGATGCACTGACGCCCCGGTGGTTGTGGACAACACAATGTGTCTATCGGTGAAAGGAGGAGTAGAGAAGATGAAGAAAGCGTGGAAGAAGTTTGTCTTGCTGTTGGTGGTAGCCGTCGGTGTACCCTTGATGTTCTCGGGGTTCCTGTACGCAGCGGATTCGGGGTCGGACAAGATCGTCCAGAGCGGGACGATCCTGACGGTGGCCGAATCCAAGAGGCTGATCGGCAAGGCCGTGGCGCAGATGCCGATCGTCAAGAGCGCCCTTGAAAACGGAATGGTGATCATCATCAAGGGGACGACCAATGCCTACGTGGCAGAGGAAATCACCGGGACGAAAGTCAAGCATGGAGAATTTGTGACGGGAAGGGTTGAACCCGAGAAAGGGGCAAAACTGCTCCCCGTGAACGCTGCCGCTCCCCACCTCGTTTTGGAGAAAGGCAAGGTTGTTAAACTCTCGCTTCCCGATGCCGCGAAGAAACTCAAGCCGGGCGACGTGGTCATCAAGGGGGCCAATGCCCTGGACTACAAGAACAAGACGGCGGCGACCAATATCCTGGACCCGTTCGGCGGAACGCTGGGGGCCACGTGGCCCATTTCGATCGCAAGGAAGGTTCATGTCATCATCCCGGTCGGTCTCGACAAAGTGGTTGCCGGGGATGTGGTGGATCTGACCTTGAAAATGCGTGAGCCGGTTGAGACGTTGACTGCCCCCCCCGCCACTCCGCCGTTGCCATTTCCCGGTGATGTTATTCCCTCCATGTGGCTCCTCACGGGTGAGATTGTCACGGAGCTGGAGGCCATCAAGATCCTGACCGGGGCAACGGCCTTTCAGTGCAGCGGCGGCGGTATCAGCGGTGCGGAAGGGGCCGTGTGGATCGTTTTCAGGGGAACCAAGGATCAGGTCCAGAAGGCTCTGGATTTGACGAGATCCATCCATGGGGAACCGCCCTACAACGAATAGGAAATCATGCGTGAACAGACCAGCCCCTCCAAAAAGATCCGGATTGCGGGGGGCTGGTCATCATAGAGGATTGCCCAGGCCAACGAAACAGATCGCATCGGAAATTCGTGGCGCCGGGAGCGCTTTCAGGGAATCCGACGGACTGAAACGGCGGGACGATCTCTCCGCGAAACAGGGTGGTGCATCAGTTTGGTGCAGAAATGCCTCGCGTGGCGCGATTTAAAGGTTTTTCGGGGCACCCCGCAGGCGAGCGAAGCGGCCGCAACGGCAACTGTGTGAGCGCGAAGCGCGAGTTTTGCCGTTGCGGCATAGCGAGCCGTGGCGGGGTCGAAAAAGATTTATAAGCGCAAGTCGAGACATCTGCACCGTCAAATTGAGACACCACCCGAAACAGTATAAAATCGGTTTGAGGCAACGGCCATACCCAATTAAAGCAATGCGTTCGGCTTGTCAGGCAGAAGGAATCCGCCGTGGGCGATGAAGCCAAAAAAAGGGCTTACCGAGGGCTTTTTGTTGTCAACTTCATGATTTCCCTCGGATTCGGAATCGTTGATCCTTTCTTCCCGGTTTATGCGGTCAACGCCGGTGCAACAGGGTTTCACATTGCTCTGATCTTTTCAGCCTATGCCCTTGCCAAGATGCTCATGTCGCCGCTCGTCGGCTGGTGGTCGGACCATCGGGGACGCCGCGCCCTCATCATCGCCGGCCTCTGCACCTGTCTGACGGTTTCTCTTTGTTATCTCCTCGTACCCGGACCGCTGGCCCTGATCGGCCTCAGGATGATACAGGGCATCGGGGCCGCTCTGATCCGGCCGATCTCCCGCGCGGTCATAGGCGATATCGCGCCGGCAAGACGAGAGGCCCAGACCATGGGGACCTTCGATATCTCCTTTTACAGTGCGCAGGCGGTCGGCCCTATCCTGGGCGGCGTGGTAAAAGATGTTGCCGGTTATTCGGGTCTTTTCCTGATCCTTGCTGCTCTCTGCCTTCTTTCACTATGTTCGGTCTCGTCTTTTGTGATGAATGCCCCTGCCCATGCGCCGGACCGTGCAGACCGGGCGCGGCCTTATCCCAATGGTCCCGGAATAAGCAGGATGCTTATCGGCCTGTCGGGTTTCATCCTCACGCGCTCGATCTCCATTGCGGTCTTTGCGGTTTTCATTCCGATTTTCATGTATGAAAATCTGAACCTGACGGGTCTTGAGATGGGCATCATCATGGGTGCCGGCACGGTTGTCACCGCGTTCCTTCTGAGACCCATGGGCAGCTTGTCCGACAGGCTGAACCGTCGTTGGCTGGTGATCTTCGGCGGTTCCATGACGGCCCTCCTCACCTTTTGCCTTCCCTGGGCTCAGAGTTTCGGTTATCTTCTGGCCTTGAGCGTCGCCATCGGCATATTCAGAGTGGTTTCATTGCCCGCCAGTTCAGCTCTCCTGGTGCAGGAAGGGAATAACTGTGGTATGGGGTTTGCCATGGGCATCTTTAACGGCGCCCTGAATTTCGGTACGGTCCTGGCCCCTCTGGCAGGCGGATTTGCATTGAGGGTATGGGGAATCGAGACCATTTTCCATGGAGCCGCCATCCTGGGACTCATCGGAATCGTCTTCTTCTGCTTCTGTACTTGGCCCATCGCAGATCTGAGAAAGAAAGAGAGAGAAGCGTATGCCTGCATTTGAGAGCCCTGTCTCGATCCTGGTCTCAAGGTCCGGGAAAGAATAAAGAGACTTGCTTTAGATCGATGATGAGACGAATGAGCATATTCATGGGCTGTATCATTGCCGGTCTCCTTTTACTTGGCGTTGGTCTCCCCAGTCCCGGCCGGGCTGTGGATGGCGTTCACCCGGATATCTGGCTGAAAAACGAGCAGGGAGACCGGATCAGCCCGACCGAGAACCGCACCGATCCCTACAGTCCAAGAAAGAGCTGCGGAGGCTGCCATTCTTATGTGACAATTACGCAGGGGTATCATTTTCAGCAGGGATTCGACGCAATGAGCGACGGTTACAACACCCAAAAACCCTGGGTTCTGTCGCCGGGGATGTACGGGAAATGGCTTCCTTACGCAGCGGCGGGCCTTCTGGCCCCCAAGGCAAACCGCAAGGCCAGGCACATGGACCTCTCCGCCTACGACTGGATCGGCGGCGGCAAACTCAATCCCGCCAATAAAATCCAATCGCCTGCCTGCGGATGGTGCCATCCCGGCGGCGGTCCCCTCGAACACGGCCGGACCCCGGAGGGACGAGCTGACCTCTCCCGGAACCTCACCCGGGGGGAGGCAGGAAGTTCCAATCCGCTGGATGGGGACTTTAGCTCCCGTTTCACCCCGGACGGCCTTAGCCATTTCAGCGCGAGCGGCGTTGTCGAGGCGGATTGTCTGATCTGCCATATGTCCGGCTACCGGATGGATAAGCGCAACAGACAACTCGCGTCACGCAATTATCGCTGGGCGGCAACGGCAGGCGCTGGGTTCGGCCGGATTCAGGGGGCGGTCTTCACCCATTCCGACCCCGCTGCCGGCCCCGATCATCCCCGGTTCTCGTCCGGAAGCTGGAATTTTTCCATGCGGCCGAGGGTGATCTATTTCTGGAAAGACCGGAAGCTCTTTACGGAAAGGGGAAAACTTCAGGGCGGCATTGTCCGCAAGGGTGTCGGATCGGAAAACTGCCTCCAATGCCACAGCGAGGCGGACTGGAAGAATACCGGGACAGTCAATGCCGCGCCTTACGACGCCCACGCAAAGGCCGGTCTTGTCTGCACCGACTGCCACGAGCTTGTGGGAAAGTCTGCCGGAGAACGCCTCCGCCATCAGATTGCAAAGGGGGCTTATCCGCAAACCAGCGTCCGGGATGATCTTGACAATGTCGGGATGAAAACCTGCGTTGGCTGCCATAGCGAGGGAAAGTATCAGCCGAACCGCGCCGGAATGCCCAAGGCGCCCCCCAATCCGGAACGCACGCATGCCGCGCGATTTCCGGGCGGGGCTTTACACTTCACGCGAATCGCGTGCAACGCCTGTCATTCAATGGCCCAGCCGGCGCGGGGGATGGCCCTGCTGGACCTGAGCGCCGGGGAGGAGCAGGGCTTTACTGCCGAGGCGGACGAGGCGGCGACAGGGGCCGCCGATTACGAGCGGGCGCGGGCGCCCTGGAAACCCTGGATCACCCATGTCAAGGCAGGAAAAGGGGACAGCGAGATCCTCCTGCCCCATGTTCCCAAGCGGCTCCAGTGGTTCGGGGAGCGGATGAGCAACGGCGAGATCAGGCCGATTCCGCTTCACCGGGTGAAAGCGGCCTTCCGGGCCCTCCCGAAAAGCCCGGACATCGACGCGGTCCGGACGGACGGGACAAAAGTGAAAATTCCATCCGTCCGGTCGGATGACGATATTCGCCGTATGATCACCTCCCTGACAAAGGCGGGATTCATGGATGTCGTCCTCCTGGACGACCGACTCTATGCCATGTCCGGCGGGAAACTGATTGCCGGGAAGGAGCCCATTGCCGCGGATTCCTACCCCGTGACCCACGGCGTCGTCCCGCTCGAACGGAAGGCGACCTTGGGTCATCTGGGACAGTATGAGGGATGCAATGACTGTCACGACAAGGGGGCGCCTTTTTTTACAAAGCCCCAGATCATGAATATCCGCGAGCATCTCTGGCATTATCCGCAATACAATGGGCCATAGGCCACCTTCGGGCATACGGATGTGGGAGGAGTGTGCGGCCCCCCTTGCACGGTGGGAGATGGGCATGAATCGGACAAATTGGATAGGGACTGCGGCGCTGCTGTCGGCGCTTCTTGCGGTATCACCGGCGGCGGCGGAGCCGGCTCCGAGTCTGATTGAACCGGCGGCGCTCAGACAGATGCTCCAGCGGGGGGATGATCTGACCCTCATCAATACGATGAGCCGCTTGGAGTGCATGGACCACAGCATTCCCGGGTCGTTGTGCATCGCCGGCGAGGAATTTCCCGGGCAGGCGCTGAAACTCGTTCCGGACAAGAACAGGCCGCTTGTTTTTTATGATGAGAACAACCAGGGCGCCGGCAGCCAAAAGACGGCTGCGATCGCGATTCAGAAGGGTTATCATCGGGTATCGGTGCTGCGGGGCGGAATCGATGGCTGGAAGGAGGCGGGTTTCGACACCGTTTCGCAGGTGCGAATTCCCCGGGCGCCCGTGGAATCGATCAAGCCGGCGCGGCTCGCCCAGTGGCTATCGGAGAAAAGAGACCTGCTGATCCTCGATATCCGCGGGGAGGCCCGTTTCCGGGAGGGTCATCTTCCCGGAGCGATCAACATTCCCCTTCACCGCCTGCACGAGCGATATGACGAGATTCCCCTGAACCGGCAGATCCTGGTCGTGGACGACCGGGGATTGCGTTCCTTCCTCGCCTGTTCCTATCTGGCCCGAAAGGAAATCGTCGACGTGAAAAGGCTCTTCGGAGGCATGGAGCGGTGGCGGGCCTATCTTGCCGCGAAGCAGGGGAATTAGGCCGTGCGGTCGACGAAAACAATTCGAAAAGGTCACGTTATGGGCTTCAGGATTCTAATCCTTTTGATGGCCGGCTTTCTGGTGGCGGGATGGTTTGCGGCAACGGCGGCGTTGGCGGCGATTCCTTCTCCGGTCGGGTCGGATCGAAGCTGCACGGACTGCCACGAAGAGGAGGCATATCGCTCCCAGTTCACTCTTTCGGTTCATGCCAACAACAGTTGCGCGAGCTGTCACACCGGAATCCGGGATATCGACGCCCATATGTTGGGCGAGGAAAAGCCCAACCAGGTGAATTGCGGGAACTGTCATCAAGAGGTCGCACGCTCCTTCCGGAAAAGCTTCCATTATCTTCAGCAGGATTTCCGCTGCACGGATTGCCATCGAGGGATCCATGCGCGAAAAAATGCCGATTCCAACGTCAAGGCAGCCGTGGTCCAAAAGTGCACGGAGTGTCACGCCAACGAGGAGTATGTCGCCTCCGGCCATGCCGAATCTCTCCTCAAGGGAAACCAGGATTCGGCGACCTGCTCCGATTGCCATGGACTTCACGACACGAAGGTTTTTCACACGTCACTTTCGACATATCCCGTGGAAGCGCGGGAATTCTATACGCAGAAATGCAAGAAATGCCATGAAGACAAGGCGCTCATGGGCCGCTCCGGTCTGTCTGCCGACATGGTGAAGCGATACGAGATGACCTATCACGGCAAGGTTGAGAAGATCGGCAATCCCGCAAGGGTGGCCGGCTGCGCGGACTGTCACACATCTCATAACGTGCTGCCCAAATCGGACATCCGTTCAGGCATCCACCCGAACAATCTTATCGTGAATTGCGGACGCTGCCACAGCGGTTTCCATCCCCGCTTTGTCTCGTACATGGCCCATCCGAACTTCCATGATCGAAAGAACTATCCCGCTCTCTACTGGACCTTCGTTTTCATGTTGTCGCTGCTGATCGGAACCTTCCTTTTCTTCTGGGTCCATACCGCGCTGTGGTGGCGAAAGAGCTACTGGGAAAAACACAAGCGGGAAACGCTCGGAGTTCATGAGGCCTGCCGGGCGCCGGGCAGTGAAGAGCTGGTGCAGGTCGAACGGTTTACCGGGAAAGAAAGAATGATCCATATGATCCTCATCCTATCGTTCATGACGCTCGTGACGACGGGGTTTCCGCTGAAATACCACACGGCCCCCTGGGCGGGGGCGCTGATGAGCTTTTGGGGCGGGGCGCACATGGCGGGGATCTTCCACCGCATCGCCGCGGCGCTTCTGACGATCCTGTTCCTCTATGCGATCTGGCTCTCCTTCCGTTTTCTCTTCCCGCGGGGCCAGGGGACGAAAGGCTGGCTTCGCCGCCTCTTCGGACCCGATTCCCTCTGTCCGAATCTGAAGGACCTGAAGGATCTTGTGGCGATGTTTCGCTGGTTTTTCGACCGGGGGGAGATGCCGAAGTTCAACCGCTGGACCTACTGGGAGAAGTTCGATTTTCTGGCCGTTTTCTGGGGGATGTTCGCCATCGGCTCTTCGGGCTTTCTGTTGTGGGTCCCCGAGTGGTCCTCCTGGATCGTGCCCGGATGGGTGCTGAACATAGCGGTCCTGGTCCATTCGGAGGAGGCGCTGCTGGCGGCGCTCTTCATCTTCACGGTTCATTACTTCAATACCCATTTCATCCCGACGAAATTCCCGATGGATCCGATCATCTTCACGGGACGCTACCGTCTGGAGGAGATGAAGCAACAAAAGCCGCTCCAATACGAACGCCTCATGGAGGAAGGAAGGATCGAAACGCTCAAGCGGAAACATCCGGGGATTCCGCTCAAAATCCTCTCGGGGATCTTCGGCCTGGCCATGCTCCTGCTGGGTCTGTCTCTTACGGTCCTGATTCTCTGGGCGATCTTGATGAAATAGGAGAGGGATGATGAAATCTTTGGATTTAAAACAATTTGCAGCCATTGAACTTCCACGGTTCATCAGAGTGAAACAGCACTTTGAGAAGAACCACATTGGCGATATTGCGAAAGAGATCAGAATGCGGTTAACACCTCACTTGACCGATCTCCAGGGGAAAAAGATCGCCATCGGGATCGGAAGCCGGGGAATCGCCAACCTCAGGGAGATCGCCAAGACCCTCGTGGGTGAACTGGTTGCCGCTGGAGCCGAACCTTTCATCATCCCCGCCATGGGAAGCCATGGCGGGGCAACGGCCCCGGGACAGGAGGCGATCCTCGCATCTTATGGGATTACGGCGGAGAGCATGGGGGTGCCGCTTGACGGCTCCATGGATGTGGAGACCATCGGGGAGCTCGGACCGGGCCTTCCCGTCTACATCGCCCAAAGTGCGCTCCAGGCGGACGGAATCGTCGTGGTTGCCCGTATAAAGCCCCACACCGCCTTCCGGGGACCGATCGAAAGCGGTGTGGCGAAAATGCTCACGATTGGTTTGGGGAAGCAGATTGGGGCGGATTGTATCCACCACCAGGGCTTTGACCGCTTCGCGGATCTCATTCCGCGGATGGCGAAGGTGGTCGTGGAAAGGGCGCAAGTTCTTTTTGCCTTGGGAATGGTTGAAAATGCCTATGAACAAACCTACCGGATCGAGGCTTTTTCTAGAGAAGAGATTCTGTCGATGGAGAAGGAGGCCGCCCTGCTTGAAGAGAGTAAAAGGATCATGGGGCGAATCTTGTTTCCCGAGTTTGACGTGCTGGTGATCGAGGAGATCGGGAAGGACATCAGCGGGGATGGCCAAGATCCCAACGTCACGGGTCTGTACCTGACCAAGTGTTGTCATGGCGGTCCGCGCTTTCAAAAGAGCGTGATCTTCGACCTCTCCGCTGAAACCCATGGGAATGCCAACGGGATGGGATGTGTCGACATCATCACCCGAAACCTGTTCGACAAGATTGATTTTGTCAACACCTATGTCAACGCCCTCACCCATACGGAGTTCCTGGCGGTCAAGATTCCCTTGGTTGCCGACAGCAAGGAGGATGCCCTCCGGATTGCCCTGAAGACCTGCAACCGGGTCTCCCCGGACAAGGCGAAGGTCGTATGGATCAAGAATACCCGTGAGCTCGAAGAGATCGTGATCAGTGAATCTCTGTTGGAAGAGGCAAAGTCCCATCCCCAGATCGAGGTATTCGATCCCGTCGGTGATGTCGCCTTCCCGCAAGGAGAACCGGTATTCCCGTGGTAATGGAGAAAGAAGGATGATGGTCGCTATGCGGAAAAATGCCCACGGCAAGACCATAAATCAGGAGGGCTTTAACTCTGATAAATCTTTGCGTTCTGTTATCACAACCGACACCCGGGTTCGAGCATGGCCACATAATCATTCATGAATGGAATATTTGCAATCATCTCACTCGGGAAGTAAAGTTTTATGGATTTCAAAACATTGTTGACTCACCGGCGTTCGATCAGGAGCTTTCTGGACAGGGATGTTCCGTTGTCCGTTCTCGAAGAGATTCTGCAGGAGAGGGGGACACTAAAACCACTACAGGCCAATATTATGCACCAAATACCATTCACTCTTTTTGTCTTGACAACGGGGAGATTATTAGGGCATCCATATTGACTAAGAGAGTATCCAGTCAGTACCGTTATTGGTGCCATACGGCTGGGTGTGATAGGAGATAGATTTTAGATGTATACGAATAATCAGGAAAAATTATCGGGCGTGTTTCCGCCTTGCATGACCGTTTTTGACGAGAATGAGGAAGTGGCCTATGACAAAATCGCCGATAACATTGAACGCTATAACCGAACAAAATTAAAAGGCTATATGCCGTTGGGAAGCAACGGGGAGTTTCGAAGTCTGACCGATGAGGAATCGGTAAAAATTATTGAGGTCTATCGGAAATGCATGGACGAGGGGAAAACGCTAATTGCCGGTGTAGGAAGGGAATCGGCAAAAATCACAATTGAATTTATCAAACGGATTGCGGACAAGGGGGTCGATTTTGCGACCATTCTGCCCCCCTTCTACTTCGCGGGATTTATGACGGACGAGGCCCTGATCCGATATTACACGAAGATTGCCGACGAGTCGCCGGTTCCGGTGATGATGTACAACGCGCCCAAATTCGCCGCCGGACTCACGTTCTCCGCGACCCTTGTGTCGAAATTGGCCGCTCATCCCAACATCGCGGGGATGAAGGACACCTCCCGGGAGGAGATTTCCCTGTACATTAAAGCCATCCCGGAGGGGACCGACTTTTGCGTCATGGCCGGGACGATCGAAAAATTC
>JAXDCM010000245.1:0-9239 GCA_034677965.1 Syntrophales bacterium | reverse complement strand
GCGACGAATATGCGGAATCTGCGCCTGGCGGAAGGATTGCCAGAAGAGATACAGGATCACGACGGACTCTTTTCTGAACGTCAATTGTCCCGATTACACGAGGGATCTGTCGATCAAGGAAATCCCGGTCGAAGGCATGGAAGACGAACGCACCATCATGGACCGGATGGTGGAGCAGCAATTGAAAAAATGGCGCGGCCTGATCGAGGACGGAATGGATGTCTTCGACTACGGACTCGAGCGCGAGAAGGCCAAGGGCGGTCCGGTCATCACCATCTCGCGCGAGCCCGGCAGCGGCGGCAGCGAAATCGCCAGAAAGCTGGCCAAGGATCTGTCCATGGACCTCATGGGCGGCCAGATTATTCAGCATGTTGCCGAGAGTGCCAAGATGGGCCGGAAGGTCATCGAATCCCTGGACGAGAAGGAGGTGACGCTCCGGGATTCCTTTCTCACTGCGCTGTTCCGGGACCGCCACCTCTGGCCGGACGAATACATGCAGCACTTGACCAAGGTCATCGGCACGATCGGGAGGTACGGCAACGCCATCATTGTCGGCCGGGGCGCCCATCATATCCTGCCCCGGGCCAACACCTTCCGTGTCCGGATCATCGCTCCGTTGGAGGACCGCATTCGGTATGTCATGGAAGACCGGAAATGCGTCCGGGCGGAGGCGGAGCAGTACATCGTCAAGACGGAAAACAACCGCAAGGCCTACATGCGAAAGTACTTCAATGCAGACTGCGCGGATCCCAGTCAATATGACATCCTGGTCAATACGGGCGGCACGACGATCGAAGGGGCCGCGGAAGCGATCAAAATCGCGTTCAAGATGAGGAAAAACAGGTAACCGTACGTTTGACAAAGAACTTGCGTCGGCATGAAAGAGTGGAAACAGACCGCATGAACTTCAAGTGGATCCGGCCCGGCACATCACCATTCCGGATCGGCAAAGGAAGGAGCGACCCATGAAAAGAAAAACCGGCAAGGAAAAGGATGCGGGTGGACGCGACAACGTCCGCGGGAGGAAAACGGAACGGCACATCGCTTCGGGGGAATCCGATCATCTGCTGCATAGCACCATTCAGGGTTTCTCCATTCCCGCGTTCGTGATCGGCACGGACCACAAGGTTATCTTCTGGAATCGGGCCCTGGAGCAGCTCAGTAGGATCCCGATTGACGAAGTCGTCGGCACCAACAAGCACTGGAAAGCCTTCTATGCGGAGGAAAGACCCTGCATGGCGGACCTGCTCGTCGACGGCGCGTTGGAGCGGATCCCCAAGTGGTACGAGGGGAAATACATAAAATCCAATCTGCTGGAGGATGCCTACGAGGCAACGGACTTCTTCCCCCATCTCGGGGAGAACGGCCGCTGGCTTCGGTTCACCGCGGCCGCGATCAAGGATGCGAATGGACGCCTCGTGGGCGCCGTGGAGACACTGGAGGACATCACGGAACGCATGTCCGCCGAATTGGCGATGCGGGAAAGCGAGCAGCGGCTTTTCAGCGTCATCGAGGGATCGCCCATCGCGACCTTCGTGATCGGACTCGATCACAAGGTAATCTACTGGAACCGCGCGCTCGAACAGTTGAGCCGGATCCCGGCGGAAGAGGTGATCGGGACCCGGCAGCATTGGCGCGCATTTTACGCCAAGGAGCGGCCCTGCATGGCCGACCTCCTGGTCGATCAGTCCCTGGACACCATCCCGGAGTGGTATCGGGGCGTCTCCCGGTCCAAGCTTTTCGATGAAACTTTCGATGCGGTAGGCTTCTTTCCCGACCTGGGCGAAAGCGGCCGCTGGCTCCGGTTCACCGCCGCGGCCATTCGGAGCTCCAAGGGAGTCCTGGTCGGCGCGATCGAGACACTGGAGGATTTCACCGAGCGCAAACTCACGGAGCATAGACTGCTGGAGAGCGAAAAGAGACTGAACAGCATTTTCCAGGGCTTTTCCATCCCCGCCTTCGTGATCGGAAAGGACCACAAGGTCATCCTCTGGAACCGGGCTCTTGAAAAATTGAGCAAAATATCCGCTGAAGAAATGACCGGGACCAACAAGCACTGGCGGGCATTCTATGCGAAAGAAAGGCCCTGCATGGCGGACCTGCTGGTGGACAGCGCGGCGAAAAACGTTTCCAAATGGTATTCGGGAAAATACCGAAAATTCGATCCTTCCGAGGAAGCGTACGAAGCAACGGACTTCTTCCCCGATCTGGGTAAAAAAGGCTGCTGGCTTCGCTTCACGGCCGCCGTCATTCGGGACAGTCAGGGGGAACTCATCGGGGCCGTCGAGACCCTTGAGGACATTACGGAGCAGAAGTTGGCGGAGGCCGCCCTCAAAACCGGAGTGCCGAAGAAAAACTGAGTTCGGCCACGGTTTGAAACGATGAAACGCGCATCAAAAAAAGCGGACCTGTTGACGGAGTCAAACCATTCAGCGGAAAACAAGGAGGTCTGACCATGAAATCATACGCTTCGAAATTGATCGAGATCACGGAGAGACACGCCGAGGCCATCGCCAAGCAGTGGTACAACAACATCAAGATGAATCCGAGAACGCCTTACTATCACGGGATGCCGGAGGAAAAGGCGGTCCAGCAAGCCATGAACTACTACAACCGCTTCGTGAAGCTCTTCCTGTCGGATTCGCCCTTCGAGGAGGCGCAAGCCCTGTTCACAAAATATGCGGAAGAAAGTTTCAGAGCGCGTATTCCCTTGCCCCAGTTGATCTATGCCATCACGCTGATGCGGCGCCACATGTGGCTTTATACACAGTATGAGAATGTATTTACAACAGCGGCGGAACACCATCAGGCCACGGAAAGCCTCAACCGCACGATCCTGATGTTCGATTACGCGACCTATGTCATCGTGTCCAAATATGAAGAGCTGATCCGAAGGGACGTCGAAGATCAATTCAAGGCGTTGAAGATCAAGAATCCGCCGTCCTTCTGGTGGGGCGCCTCCGCGAAATAAATGCGGAAGCCGCAACGCAGACGATCCGCCGGGCCGGTAGGGGTTCACCTTTTCGAAGGACAGCGAGGCGGGATCCGTGAGGTTTGCCGAAGGCTGAGGCCGCACGTGACCCGCCCGATATGTGCGCATGGGCCGGGTCCTGGTTCGCGATCTCGCCTTGACAGGCCCGCTTCCTTCCCCTATAGTTAACCACGTGCATTGAACGGCGGACTTTACGAATTTTCACTTTCAGGACCGTCAGGAACGAATGACCCAGCGCGATCCAAAGGAAACGGAGAGATTCCTCAGCCAGGCGCAATTCTACCTGGACAACGGACTGTACCGGGAAGCGGAAGATTACGCCGAAACCCGGCTCACCGAACAGCCGAAAGACATCGACGCCCAGACGGTCCTCTGCCAGGTCTGGATGAAAACGGGCAGGATTCCCAGGGTCAAAGAACTGCTGGGCGAGGTCGAGGAGACCATCACCGAGCTGTCCAAATTCCACCTGGTCATGGGGGATGTCTGCCGCAAGGGGGGGCTGACACAGGAGGCGATCCGGTTTTACCGGAGATTCACCGCCCTGAATCCCGGCTCAGAGCGTGCAAGGGAGGTCTCTTGGAAACTGCGCACCATGGAACCCGCGCAGGGCGAGCCGCTTTCCCCGGCCTGGGGCAGCGGTGCGGAAGACCATCAGATCTCCTCGGATTTGTACACGCTGACCCTGGCCGAACTTTACATCAAGCAGAATCATCATGACATGGCCCGGGAGGTCCTGAACGCAATCCTCCAGAAAGAGCCGGACAACCGGAAAGCGGCGGACATGATCCGTGACCTCGACCGGATTCGGAAGGAACGGGTCGATCAGGAACGCGCACGGGACCGAAAAAAGCGCCTCCTCGGCGAACTGACGAAATGGCTGCAAAACCTCCAAAGGGTAAACGGAGCGCCGATTTCATCTCCCGACGCCCGTCAAAAAATGATGCCCGATCCTGTTTTTGATGATGCTTTTGATGATGTCAAGAGCAAATGAATTGTCCGCTTTTCTGCTCTTCAGGAGGACCTGATGTTTGAGCAGGAGGAAGAGCGGCGGATGTTCGCTTTCCTCGTTGGTTTTCGGAGTAAGGCGTTATCCACAGCCGATCTTCCGCAACAAGGCGATCCTGATGAGTTCCAAAAGCCCTTTCACTGCGTCCCCTTGCTTCGGGAGAATAGGCCGCGATCATTTGAATCCCCAGGCTTTTCATGGCACGACCAAACTGGGTCAACTGGTCTTGCTGACCTTGCCCCCTTCCACGATGACGAGTACTATAACGATCCACTAACGCCATCACCTCATCCACCGGCGCACGGCGAAATGAAGCCCGCGCCAATCGCTTATCCATTAACCCCGCTACGCCATTCTCCTCGTATCGACTGATATATCGCCGAAATGTCCGATCACTTACCCCCAAAATCAGCGCCGCTTCCTCCTGGGTCAACCTATCCTCGCTCCATCCAAAATACGCCTCTTCAAATCGCATCACCCTGATCTCCTGTAACACCTCTGTCCGTCGCATCGGTCACCTCCAACGGTAACCATTATAAACCGGACATATCGTGTGCTACAAAACCGGACATATCATTTGTCACTGACAATGATGCTTTTGATGATTGCCAAAGCTGCACGATGGGAGTAAAATAGAATCAACAACTGGGGGATGGACTCCAGACAATCCGATTGAGAAGGGAGGTGAGCTTATGTACTTCATGATGATCTGCACGTGGGACCACATGGACGAAAGGGAGGTGAGAACGAAAAGGGTCACATGGAATTGGCCGGAGGACGTGAAGGTGATCTCCGAGTTTTACGATCTCCAGGGCTGCCGGACCATTTACGTGGTGGATACGGACGCGAAGGGCCTGATTGCGGCGCGGGCCGCGTGGATCGACCTTCTGGCATTCGAGATATTTCCCGTATATCCCGTCGGCGCCACGAAGGATGCGCTCATGAAGAAATGAGGAACGGTCCGATGGGGATATCGTAAATCATCCTAAGGAAAGGAGGCCTGCCATGTCTACACTGGAATTGACACCGGACGAGGGAAAGGCGCTTCTGGAGTTTCTGGAACGGTACCTATCTAACCTGCGGATTGAGATCGTCAACACGGAAGACAGGGAATTTCGCAGGAGCCTCAGGCAGCGGGAAGACATCATCCGGGCAATCACCGGGCGGTTAAAGGAGAAGGGGATTTGATGCAGATCTTACATTTTTCGGGATGGTTCTGCCGTGGGTAAATGAAAAGACCGCTCTGCTCCCGCCGGCAGAGCCATCCCCGCCTTGCGTTCCAACACAACCCACACATTCTGAGATCCCGCTCCGCTTGCCAGGCCGCAACTACATGCACACCCGTCTCTTCAACTTTTCCACAAACGAACCCGGAAGGATATCCTTCCAGCCGTTTCGATCGCTCAGGTTATCCGAATAATGAATTCGCCCCTCCCCGTCGTAATGGGAGGATGTGATGACGCGCACCCGGCCCTCCAGACATTCGATCTCCAGGAACGTGGCAATATCCGACAACACCCGGGTTTCCTGACGGCTGTTTATGCTTTGCAGGGAAAGGATCATTCTCTCACGCTCCGAGTCGTCTTTGCCCAGTTTTGCGACCATCCACACCCGAACCCTGTCGGACGATTTCCTCACGCTGTCCCGGTCGTAATAAAACACGCCTCCGTTTCCGTACCGGATAACCTCGATCAGCCGTTCCGCTCCGGCCTCGCCCGGGAACCCGGACAGCGCCAAGGCCGCTGCAAAAAGCACCCGGGCCGCCGTTCTGTACGCTTTCGGGCGAAGCGCCCCCTTCCCGCTCATTGACAAACCGTCCGCTTCAAGACATCCTGGAACGTGCCCGGCAAAATGACCTCCCATTCGTCCGGAGCGGGACCGGTCCAGTGGTAAAGAGCCCGGCCCTCCCTGTCGTAAAAGATGAAAGCGAGTCTGCGCATCCGGTTCTCCCTGCATTTGATCTTCAGCAAATCCTTTTTCAGGGACAGCCTCTCGCAACCCGGGCAATCGATCTGTTTTTTCAACTCGGCAACCATGTCGAATTTGCGACGGTCGGCATCGCTCCACCGGGTTGCCGTCCAAACGGTAACCGTACCGGACTTTTTCTTCACACTGTCCCGGTCGTAGTAGAAGGCGTTCCCCAGGCTGTCGCTTCCGAACTCTACGGAGTCCTCTCCACGCGCATCACCGGCCGCGGTGGACAGAAAAGCGATCGACAGCAGCAGTGCCAGAATAACTTTTCCCGATGATATGCGGTGCATCGCTTTGAAAAACGCCGTTTAACCGAAACCAAAAAGTCCTGTGCCTTTGCGGACACCAGGGTTCTGACAGCCGGCGCCTCCTTTTGAAATCCACTCAATATACGTATAAAACATAGCACAGATCGATGCCGCCGCGCAGGCTTTTTTATCATGAGCCACTCGATTCGCCGGATAATCTGCCAGGTTCTCCCCGATAGATTTATGTTGATTCAGAAAGCTATTTTTTTGTTTTCTGAAAACGGATTTATCTCCTGACATAAACTCATCCTGATGATGACAGCCTCGTGCCGGCGGAGAAGGACCGGAAAGTCACGTATTCGGTTCCGGCAAGGAGACGACGATTCTCCGGAAGATTTCGGCGGACAATCAGCGCATCGGCACACTGATCATCCGTCCGAAAATGAAGGGGCTGACGGCACAGCTCGGTCTCTCCTTCCTAATCACGGCTGCCGTGCTACTGATATCGTTCATGATCGCATTCATTCTATCCAACCGTCTTCAGGATCTGGTGACCATGCCGGTCATGAATCTCGTGCAGACCATGAAAAGGGTCTCACGGGAAAAGAATTACTCCCTGCGATCCAGAGCAGCCGGCAAAGATGAAATCGGGTCCCTGATCGACAGCTTCAACGAAATGCTCTCGGAAATCGAATCGCGGGAAGAGACGCTTCGGGAGCGTCAGGATCACCTTCACCGGCTTGCCCACTTCGACAATCTCACGCATCTGCCCAATCGGATTCTGTACTGCGACCGTCTCCACCAATCCATCCTGCAGGCGGAAAGGGCAAAGAAAAGGATCGCCGTCATGTTTGTCGATCTGGACCATTTCAAGGACATCAACGACTCGGCGGGCCACCGCATCGGCGACCTGCTTCTGGTGGAAGTTGCCAGCAGACTGCAGAGTATCATTCGAGCCAGGGACACCTTGGCCCGCATGGGCGAAGACGAATTCACCCTCCTTGTCCCGAATGTGAGGGACAGGGAAAACACCGTCATCCTGGCCGACAAGATCCTGAAGGCCCTTTCCGAACCTTACCGCGTGGATGGAAATGAGTTTTACATCACGGCCAGCGTGGGCATCACGCTGTATCCCGACGACGGCAAGACCGTCGACGAACTGCTGAAAAACGCGGACACCGCGATGCACAAGGCCAAGAGCGACCGCAAGAACATGTTTCAGTTCTACTCCCAGGACATGCCGACCACCGTGACGACCCGTATGATTCTGCTGAGCAGCCTCCATCAGGCGCTCAAGCGGGATGAATTCGTGATCCACTATCAGCCCAAGATGGACACGGTCAAAAACCGCATGATCGGGCTGGAGGCCTTGATTCGCTGGAACCATCCGGAGCTCGGCATGATCGTTCCGGATCGATTCATCCCGCTCGCCGAGGAAACGGGCCTCATCATCCCCATCGGAGAATGGGTCATCCGGGAGTACGGTCTGCAAATCAGCGCATGGAAAGCGAAAGGCTGTCAACCGCTTCCGGTCTCCATAAACGTTTCCCCCGTGCAGCTCAAAAGACAGAACTTTTCCGAAGTTGTGCGGCAGATCATCGAAGAGACCGGGGCCGATTCCTCCCTGCTCGAGTTGGAGGTCACCGAAACCGCCATCATGCAGGATACGGGGTTCACCACCTTGACGCTGCAACGATTCAAGGAAATGGGGATCACCATCTGCATCGACGATTTCGGCACCGGCTATTCCTCGCTCAGCCAACTGAAGCGTTTCCCGATCGACACCCTGAAGATCGACAAATCCTTCATCGTCAATATCGAGAAAAACACGGACGACCAGTCCATCGTGCTGGCCATCATCAGCATGGCCCATAGCCTGGGTTTGAAAGTCGTTGCCGAGGGCGTAGAGACCTCTTCCCAGTTGTCTCTGTTGTGCGAACAGGGATGCCAAACGATGCAGGTATTCTACTTCAGCAAGCCTTTGCCTCCCGCAAATATCGAGCTCCTGATGAATGAATATCGTGAAAGAAACACCTGACATTCATTCCTGCTTCCTGCCCATGGCATCGACCAGGGCATCCCACCGTTCCAAACAAACTGTAGGCAAAAAATGAAGAAGGTCGTCGGGAACTTCGGTTCGCGCAATTAACGATATACGGGCTTTTATTCCGAATTCCGCTGTGATATGGAAGCGGACCCTGAGGAAGGAAATCCACGGATGCCCGAATCCATGCATCCCGCCAATCGCACAGACGGAAAATGAGGACAGACAGAGGCCCGATCATCGTTCTCGGAGGCGGCGTCGCCGGCCTTGCGGTGGGATATTACGCGAGGCGCGCCGGCATTCCTTTTTCCCTGTTCGAGAAGTCCGGCAGGATCGGCGGCAATTGCATCACGTTGCGACACGGGGACTTTCTGTTCGATTCGGGGGCGCACCGCATCCACGACAGCAACCCGCAGATCACCCGAGATCTCCAGGATCTCCTGGGAGAGAACCTGCTGCGGGTGGAGGCGCCCAGCAGGATCTTTCATCAGGGGAAATTCATCGATTTTCCGCTCTCCCCCCTGAATCTCCTCGCAAACCTGGGATTCGCCCAATCCCTGCGGGCGGTTCAGGATCTTCTGGTCGGGCGGTTGACGATCCGGGACCGGGAGGCCGATTTCGAGCGCTTCGCCGTGAGGACGTACGGACGGACCGTCGCCGAGAAATTCCTGCTGGGCTACTCCGAGAAGCTGTGGGGCCTTCGGGCGGCAGAGCTATCGCCGAGCATCGCCGGCAAAAGGCTGAAGGGTCTCGACATCCGGACATTCGTCTGTGAAGCCGTTTTCGGGAAGCAGGCGAAGACCGAACATCTCGAGGGGATGAGCTTTTCCTACCCCCGCGGCGGATTCGGGGAAATTCCGCAAAGGCTCGCCGATTTCTGCGGGCCGGAGCACATCTTCCTGAACTCCGAGGTCGCTCAGGTCACACATGACCGCGGCCGGCTGCTGGCCGTTGTCATGAGTGACGGCCGGACGGTCG
>JAXDCM010000244.1:0-5780 GCA_034677965.1 Syntrophales bacterium | reverse complement strand
CCGCCCGCATGCGAGTCCGCCCAGGCCGTTGGGATGTCCATCATATAGCCGTTGACGCTGTAGAGGGACTGGCTACCGATCCACCAGGTCCCCGTAAAGCCGGGGGTGGAGAGCGTGGGGCTGAACCACGCATGGGAGGCCACATTGGCCGCTTCCTCCTGGAAATGCTGCCCCCAGGCCAGGTGAATCTTCGGGCCGGTGGCGGGGGTGTTGAGATACTGCATCCCGGTCCGGGGGATCTCGTCGAGGGTGGAGAACCGCCCGGCGGCCACATCGATGAATCCCTGCAGGAAGGCGGCCTGGTTCAGCGCGGCCACGTTGGCCGACTGAACCGGCCTGGGGATAGTCACCTTGGCCACCTGGTTCCCGTTAGGCAGCTCGCCGTAGGGTTGCCGGTTGTGCCCCATGATGAACAGGGAGCCCGGAAAGCCGTCTCCAGAACCGCTGGGGTCGCCGGCCGGATGGTAGGTCATGGCCGATCCGCCGTATGCAAAGGTCTGGGGCTTGACCTCGCCACCGGGAAGGCGGAAGGCACCCAGGTACTTGAAATCAGCCGGGTTAAGCCGTGTCGAAACGGAGGCAAAAGCCACGCCTCCCGCTTTGAAGGAAAATGAGCGCAGTTCATAGTCTGCCAACTGACCAACGATACAGACAAATACGATTGGAATGACGATTGCCGGAAAGCTGCGGAGCGCCGTCTTGAGCATCACCGTGATCTGTTTCATGGGATCCTTCTGCAAATAAAAAACCCCATTCTTCTGTTGCGTCAAGAGACTTGTGATCCATGCCGCATAAAGAAACCCGATAAGGGTTCAATCAGCGCAATGAAGAGCGCTTTTCCGATCTCTTTTCTGCCTATGATACCCACCTCATTCCCTTCGGAGCGAAACCAGTCTGGGCTCGGGGTTTATTCTGCTGAACGCCTTTTCCAGCGCCTCCAGACGGGCCTGAAGGGCACGGGTGGTCTGTGTAAGTTCCGAGAGCTGCCGGTCCTTTTCTTCATGCAGATCGGCGAGCTGTTTGGCGGCCGTGTGCAGCCCCACCTCGACGACGACCAGCTTCACGGATTCTTCCGTGGAGGATTCCGAGGCCACGCCGACGATCTGCCCATACTGGGCAGGGCGCAGCTTTTCCGGGGCCACGGCCACGCCGATCCCGTCATGCAGTCCCGAGGGGACCACATAGTCGCCTTCCTGCACAATCCCCCGGACCTTGACCGGGACCTGGCCGATAAAGGCCACTTTACGATAGTTTTCTATCTGATCCTTTGGAGGAGTGTTCCCGAGCAGCGCGGGGGCCGAAGAGATCACCCGCACGCGGTCGGTTCCGAGGGTTGTCTTGGATACGGCTCCGCCGAAAAGGCCGACAATGTCCCCGGCCTCGACCTGCTCGCCCAGTTCCTTCAGTGGAAGATATTCGGCAAAGTCCGAGCCGGAAGTGTTGTAGGTGACCCCGCCGCTCGAGTTCCCCGTGATGGAGCCGGCATCTGCACCGGTGGTGCCATATTCAAACTCGATGAATTTATCTGTTGTAAGCGGATAGGCCCTTCCGACACGCAGCCGGAGAACACCGGCGGTACCCCCGGCGTACTCGTTCGAGAAAAAGCCAACAAATAAGGTACTGCTGTTCTTTCTGACATCCAAACTATAATTCTCGTTTGGAAAAGAAATTGAATCGGTGGTGCCGATGCCGACGGTATTTCCCTTGATCCTCATCCCTTCTGTCATGACACCCGCTTTCATGGTCGAGAAAGCCATGCTAGCGTCTTCACTGCCGCTGGCTTTGTCACCATAAATGAGGTCAATAGCTCCAAACTGCTTGGAAGTACCGCCGTTGTTGTTACTGCGCCAGCAAAATCGAGACAGATTGCCCGAGGTTACAGAAGGCGCGTCCAGATCCAGCAGAGCAACGGATCCTGTGGAAGTCGTCTCGAACTTGGCTATATTATCGTTCGCCTTGACATGGAGATATCTTGCCGGCGCATATGTTCCGATGCCGACATAACCGTTGCCTCCAACATGGAAACGATTGTTCGATCCCTGAATCACATTGAAATCGGAGTTCGTATCAGGAAGTCGGACCCTAACGTCCCCGGCCTGGACCAGGCCGCTCCATCCAAGAACAGAGAATATGATCAACGCAGCCACAAAGCGCCCGATTTTCCTCTTCATCGCTGAACCTCCCTTCGTTTCATAAGGATTTCCAAATAAAATCTTCAGTCTGTCTTACTCCAACAGCAGGAGCATGATCTGCGGAGCGACCGCGCAATGGACGATTTTGCCTTCTGACAGGCCCAGGTATCCTCCCGGATACACCTGAACTTTCCCGCATCTATAAAGCGCTCCCGGTTCAGTGTTCCCGTAATCGAGATACAGTTTTCCGCCATCTTCTATGACCACGCTCTGGCAATCCATCGAGATCGAGGCCCCGTTGATGACTTCGACCGTTGCACCGTCGCCGATGGTCAGGCCTGCGGCGCAGGCGGGACCCGGCAGGACCGCAAACAGGCCGCAGGCAACCGCAATCCAAATCATTCCCGCAATTCTTTTTCTCATTGAGACCACCCCCTTCGTATGCTGGGCACCGCAAAACGTGCGACCATCATGATGGCAACCCCCAAATAAATGGACTCTCACAATTGATTACACAAGTTTTGACATCTTACAGGAACCCAAGATCGAATTACTGAATCCACTCAACTTTCGGTAGCATTCTTCAATGAGGCAACGGGATTCCACCTGCAAACCGATATGCGCAATCACGGCATCATCAGAGGCATCTCCGTCAATTTTCAATGGTGAAAGGATCCTGCTTATGTAGAGCGATTCCCGGAGCGGGAATGCCGTAACGTGCGAAAGAAAGGGAAAAAATTGAAAGCAATTTTCGCCGGCTGAAATATAAATGCAACTGATTTCCTTTGTCAATCCGGAATTATACCGGGTTGCAACGGCAGCGGCAGGTATTCGAGGTTGTCCATCGCAAAAGAAGTTTGGCCGCTCGCCCCTGGATATCCACTGATGAAGAGCATCGGGGGCGACTTCCATCCGGGGGTCACTGTAGGGCCGACCTTCTGCCATCCTTTGTCGGGGTCCAATCCCGAATTGAAGAAGAAAAGCACCGTCGAACCATCGTAGAGCAATCCGAGCCGGCCGGAAGAAACCTCCGTCGGAACATACCATAGCTGTAGCCTTCCGTTGGTGAAATGATTGGCCTCGAAATATCCCCCGGTACTGACTCTGCCTCGCAGCATCCTCACATAATTGCTTCTCGGTCCAAGACCGATCGCGGCAAACGAACCTTTGCCTTGCGCGGGTGGGGAGTTATTGGTCGAGTGAATGTCGTGGAATGCGATTCTGAAGAAACCGGCCGTGAAAGACCTTGTCGATACCAGGCTCTCACCGGTATCCCTGTCACAGGAAAAAAGCAAACGGCCGCCTGCTTGCGTGAAGAGGCCCCGTGCGTCGCGCGAAACATGGCGGATCATCCATTTCGCGGAGTCGATCGACCCGCTGTTGAAGTCGTCGTAAACCTCCGCTCCTGCGACGTTATAGAAAAACAGCGATAGAACGACAAACAGCGATATCAAGCTCATCGGAACTTTTTCAGGTGTTGTTTTCAATGTGATCTTGCCGGGGATTATCTTTTTCCACTCAGCGCCGGATCCCGGATTCAATTGCCCAATAGCAGCAACAGCCATGGGTGTCCTTTTCCTGAAGACCCCCTGAGGCTGGTCGTCAGAAGAGACACAAAAGCATCCTGGGTTCCTCCTCCCCTTACGGGTTGAGCACCACCGGCAACCTTGGGGAAACTGTCTGAACATGTATTTCCCGCCACATAGACATTCCCCCCGGAGACCGCGATGGAAGGATTCCAGTCGTCAGCGTCCCCTCCAAGGTAAGTGGACTGGACGAGTTGTTTCAGATCACTGCTCAATTTGGACACAAAGCAATCGACGACTCCCGCGTATGTGGGCTGGGCGCCGTCGGCCGTCCCGGGAAAATCGGTAGATTGGGTATTTCCCGCCACATAGACATTCTCTGAAATTACGATCTTGCCGGCGGCATCATAGCCGGTTCCGCCGAGGTAGGTAGTGCGGATAATCTGTGTCAGGTCGGCATTCAGAAGGGCTGCAAAGCCATCGCCATTTCCGCCGGTTGTCGGCTGAGCGCCTTCGGCGGTTCCTGGAAAATCCGTTGAATGGGTATTTCCGGCCAGATAGAGATTCCCGCCGGAATAGGCAACGGAGAAGGCATTGTCATAACCGTTTCCGCCAATGTAAGTGGATCGGACGAGCTGCTTCAAGTCGGGACTCAATTTGGATGCGAAGGCATCCGGTGCGCCACCGCTTTCAGGCTGAGCGCCTCCTGCAGTTCCCGGAAAATCAGTCGAATATGTGTAACCGGTTACATAGACATTCCCTCCTGCGCAAACCAGGGAATTGATGCCCTGCGTACTGCTTCCTCCGAGGCAGGTGGACTGGACAAATGAGGTCAGAGTGCCGTTCAATTTCGTTACAAAGCCGTCAACAATACCGCTACGTGCTGTCTGGGCGCCTCCCGCTGTCTTGGGGAAATCGGTTGACTCGGTACTCCCGCCCACATAGACGTACCCTTCCGAAACCGCCACAAAGTTGGCATAGTCATTGCCGCTTCCCCCGAGATAGGTGGACTGAAGCGTTGCGGTCGTTGTCAGGTCGCCGCTGAATTTAGACACAAAGCCATCTGCCTGGTTTTTATAAGCAGGCTGGGCGCCACCGGACGTTCCGGGAAAATTCGCTGACCTGGTGCTCCCCGCCACATAGATGCTCCCTTCGGAAACGAACACGGAGCCGGCATAATCGTCGTCACTCCCGCCCAGGTAGGTGGACTGGATGAGCTGCGTCAGGCTGCTGTCGAATTTGGCCACGAAGGCGTCGTATTTGCCTCCAAGGCCAGACTGAAATCCTCCAGCCGTCCCTGGGAAATTGGTTGAAGAGGTGTATCCGACCACGTAGACGTTCCCTCCGGAAACAGCGATAGCCTCGGCGCTGTCCTCCAGAGAACCCCCGAGATAGGTGGACTGGATCAGAGGATCGATGATCAGTTCCCTCTTCGTGTCGTAGCTTGCGACCTTGAAGCCATAACTGTTCCCGGCGACATCGTAGGACGCCTCCACGGGCTCCTGCTCGTTGCCGGTCCGTTGAAAGGCCCTGGGACGGCTGAAGATCACCGGCCCGTTGCCGGTTCCAACCTCCAGCTCCCCTCGATCGTTCACCTTCAACGATTCGGCCCCGTGGATCGCCACCCGAATCGCCGCAGGGTCCCCGCCCGGAGAGACGTGATACAATTTCTCCACGCTGCCCCCGCGGGCCAGAAGCCTTAACCGTATCCCTTTGTAGACCTCACCCAGGTTGACCTTTTGATAGGTCGGAAGTCCTCTTTTCCATTTTGACGGATTATCGCCGATGAAGAAACTGACCAGGGTTTCCGATCTTTCTTCCCCGCGGATCTCTTTCGCCGGCAGACGGTTCAGGTTCTCTTCCACCAAAACCCAGCCCCGGGTCTTTGCGTCTTTTCCCGCCGGCAGTTCGTATACGATCTGTCCCTGACCGGTGACATAAACGCCGCCGCTGGAAGTCTTTGTGAAAAAACGGACCTGACCGTCCGTCTGGCCTTCATTCAAGATGAAAGGGACCCTTGCCTCCGTGATCTTTGCTTGGATGTCCCGGGGGATTTTTTCGGCCAGAGCCGTTTCCGGCGCGAACCCGAGAAGGAGCATGATGAGAACCGGCAAGGCGACAA
>JAXDCM010000243.1:0-9972 GCA_034677965.1 Syntrophales bacterium | reverse complement strand
CGGAGGATTTCGGGCTTGTCGGCGCGGACGATCCTTCCGTTCTCCATCAGGAACGCGAAATTCGCATACCGAAGGGCCATGTTGACGTTCTGCTCGACCAGCAGGATCGTCACGCCGTCCTTCTCGTTGATGTCCCGGATGATGTTGAAGATCTCCTGGGTGAGCAGCGGGGAAAGGCCGAGAGACGGTTCGTCTAGCATCAGCAGTTTCGGACGGCTCATCAGCGCCCGGCCGATGGCCAGCATCTGCTGCTCTCCGCCGCTGAGGTGACCGGCATCCTGATCTTTCCGCGCGTTCAGGATGGGGAAGTGCGTCATCACCCGTTCCACATCCTCCCGGATCCCGTTCTTGTCGGAGCGGGTATACGCCCCCATCATGATGTTCTCCAGAACGGAGAGCTCCGGAAAAACCTCCCGTCCCTCGGGAACGTAGCTGATCCCCATCCGGACGATCCGGTCGGTGTCCTTCCGGTCGATCCTCTCTCCCAGAAATTCGATGGTCCCCTTTTCCGGCTGTTCCTCCTTGAGGTCGTAGAGCAGCCGCATGATCGTCTTGAGGGTCGTCGACTTTCCCGCCCCGTTGGATCCCAGCAGGGCTACGATGTCGCCCTGCTTCACCTCGAACGAGATCCCGTGCAGCGCCCGGATCAGGTCGTACCAGGTTTCGATATTGCTCACCTTCAGCATCCGCGCTCCTCCCCCAGGTACGCCCGGATCACCTCCGGGTGGCTCTGGACCTCCGCAGGAGTCCCCTCGACGATCTTTTCCCCCTGGCTCATGGCGAAGATGCGGTCGGAAATCCCCATGATCATGTTCATGTCGTGTTCGATCAGCAGGATCGTCACCCGGTAGTCGGCCTGAATGTCTTTGATCCAGATGTTCAGATCCTCTTTTTCCTCCGTGTTCATGCCCGCGGAGGGTTCGTCCAGCAGCAGGATCTTCGGTTCGAGCGCAAGGGCGCGGCCCAGCTCCACGAGCTTTCTCTTTCCGTAGGGCAGGCTCGCCACATAGCTGTTCCGCACCGACTGCAGGTCCAGAAAATCGATGATCTTCTCCACGATCTCCCGGTTCCGGATCTCCTCTCGGGCGGCTCGGGAAGCGCGCCCCCAGAGGAAGGCGCCGGAAAACACGCCCGTCTTCATGTGAATGTGCCTTCCGAGCATCAGGTTGTCCATCACGGTTGCATTGGAGAAGAGCTCGATGTTCTGAAAGGTGCGGGCCACCCCTTTGCGGGCAATGCGGTCCGGCGTAAGACCCACGAGCTCTTCCCCGCTGCATAAGATGCTTCCGCTGTCGGGCCTGTAGATCCCGCTGATGATGTTGAAGATGGTCGTCTTGCCGGACCCGTTCGGTCCGATGATCGAAAAAATGGTGTTTTTCTCCACGTTGAAGCTGACATCGTTCACCGCCTTCAGGCCGCCGAAGGAGATGCTCAGATGTTCGACTTTAAAGTGATCCATCATGGTCCTACTTCTTCCAGGTGGCCAGCTCGTTCGACGTCCAGCCCTGAAGCTCGATGTAGCTCCCGTTCGGACCGCACTTCTGGATCACGATCGAATCGGACCCTTGATGTTGCTTTTCGGTGAAGGTGATCTTCGGTCCGATGGTCTGGTAATCCTTGATCGAATTGAGCGCCTTGAGGGCCGCCTCGGTGCTCAGGTTTCGTCCCACTTTCCGGAGGGCCTCCACGATCGGATCGGCAAACAGGATACCGGCGGAATAGAAGGTCCCCCAACGTTCTTCAGGCGCCAGACGCTTCGCCGCCTCCTTGTACTTCACCATCAGCGGATGCTTGGACTCGGGCGTCTCGCCGAAGTTTCCCGTAATGACCCCCTCCCAGAGCCCGCCGGAGATCTTCTGCATCAGCGGATAATCGGAAAGGGTGTTGGAAGAGACCCACTGCGGTTTGTAGCCGACGTTGGCGGCGGTCTTCAGCGTAATGACGGCCGTAGTCGGGCTAACGTACATTAGGACCGCCTCGGCCCCGGAGTTCTTCAGCCGGAGGATCTGTGACGCAAGGTCCTTTTCGGTAGGTTCCACCGGAATCTCGGCCGCAAGTGACATCTTGTACGTGGCCAGGCGCTGCTTGCAGCCGTCATAACCGTTCTTCCCGTAAGCGTCGTTCTGATACAGGATCCCGATTTTCTTCATTTTCAGCGTTTCGACAATGTACTTTGTCAAGATGCTCGCCTCATCCTCATAGAGAGGATAGACGCCGAACAGGTACGGCTGGACGGGAAAGACGTACTCCTTGACCGCAGTCGCCGGCCCCACCCAGATCACCTTGTTCTGGGCCAGTACGTCTTTCACGGCCATACCCCCGGCCGCGGAAACGCCGCCGACGAACGCGAAGATCCCCTGGTTTTCCACTAGTTCCTTTACAACGGTGGCCGTCTGGGCTGGATTGTACTGGTCGTCCCGGATGAAGTATGTGATCTTCCGGCCGTGGATCCCCCCCTCCTCGTTGATCACATCGAACAGGAGCTTGCTTCCGCGCGCTACGGATCCCCAAGCGGCCGCTGGACCGGTCTGGGGTCCCCACTGGGCGATCCGGATTTCGTTGTCGTTAAACCCCGCCGGCGCGGCCGGGGCAACTTCGGCGGTCGCGAGAACCGCCAGAACCGCAATCAACGCCATCCACATTCTCTTTTCGAACATCATGACTCCCTCCTTTTTCGATCTTCCTGTGATTCCATGGAAAAACCGTAACCAGACTCCCTTATTTTCCGGCGTCACCGACGCCGTTACACCTTCTTCACATAATGTCTCGCAAACAGACCGCTCGGGCGCAGACAGAGGACCAGGATGATCACGATAAAGGCCACGATCGGCTTCCAGTGGGGAAAATAGTAGCCGAAGAAGTTTTCGATCAGCCCCAGCAGCCCGCCGCCGATGATCACCCCGGGGATGCTCATGAGTCCGCCGAGGACCGCGGCGGCGAAGGCGCGCATGAAAGGCTCCATCATGTACGCGGGATCGAGCGTGGCCCGCGAGGCGAAGAACATCCCCGCGACGGCGCCGATCAGGGAGCTGAATCCCCAGGCGAACGAAAAGACCCGCTCGGTGCGGATACCCATGATTTTGGCGGCGTGCTTGTTCTGCTGGGTCGCCCGCATGGCCACCCCCAGCTTGCTGTATTTGAAGAAGAGAAAGAGGAAGAGCATGATCGCGGCCGTCACCCCAAAAACGGCGATCGCCCACTGGTTGACGATCATCCCTTTGACCGGCTCATAGGTCACGGAGGCCTTCAGCGGGAGGGAAAAAAACTTCTGCTCCGCCCCCCATTTCCAGCCGGCCAGCCCCATCAGAAACATCTCCGCGCCGAGCGTGATGACGATCAGCCCCAGGATGCTGGGGTGTTTGGCGGGACGCAGGAAAAGAAATTCGATCAGGACCCCGAGAAGAATCGCGAAGACCATGGAGAGGATGAAGGCCAGCCAGAAGGGGTATTCATAGATTGTCAGGATATGGAAGGCCACGAAGGTGGAAAACATCGCCATTTCGCCTTGGGCAAAATTGACCACCTCGGATGTTTTGTAGATGATCACCACCGCCGTGGCAAAAAGACCATAGCAGGCGCCGATCGCCAATCCCTCCACCAGGAGCTGTCCAAACGGCATCGTTCCCTCCCTTTCGCCCCTTTAGCTGATTGAGAAAACCGACCACCCCTTCGAACGCAGCGACACCCAAAGCGGCCCTCCGTCAGAAGGGCCATGTCCTCCAGTATTTCTTGATGCGGATCCAGATGCCGTACATTCCGAGCGGTTCAAAGATGATGATCCCGATCATGATCAAACCGATCGCGATGCCGCTGAAGTTCTCGAGACCCACCACCGTGAACCACCGCTTCGATAAGGCGGTCAGAAACTCCCCGAGGTACGGGACTTCCGCAATGTTCTTCAGCAGCGCATACTGAAGATAGGTGATCAACGTTGCGCCCAGGATCCCCCCGACGATGGTGCCCAATCCTCCGACGACGACCATCACCAGAAAGAGGATGGAGAGGATCAGGTTGAACGTGAACGGATCAAAGAATCCGAGCACAAAGCCGAACAGTCCCCCCGCGATCCCGGCATAGAAGGCGCTCACGGCGAAGGCCAGCGTCTTGTATACGGTCAGGTTCACGCCGATCACCTCGGCGGCGATGTCGCTGTCCCGGATCGCTACGAAGGACCGGCCGACCCGGGTTTTGAGGATGTTTCTGGCGCCGACCACCATGACGATCGTCATGACCAGGATCAAATAGTATTTCTGGACATCGGTTTTCAGAACCCAGGCCATGCCCAGTTGCGGGATTCCCAGATCGAGCGGCGGAACCTTGATTCCCATCCGGCCGCCGAACGCCTCGCCCCCCCCGATGATGTGCATGATCGTCAGACCGAAACCCAGCGAAACGATCGCCAGATAAGGGCCTTCCAGCCGCAGCGCCGGCAGACCGAGAATAAAACCGAAAAAAGCCGCGATAAAGGCGGCCGCGAGGATGGCGAACACAAAGGGAATCTGAAGCTTGGCCATCAGCAGAGCCGTTCCGTATGCGCCGATCGCGAAGAAACCGGCATGGCCCAGCGAGATCTGGCCGGTAGACCCCACAAGGATGTTCAGGCCCACGGCGAGAATCACATGGACCAGGATCATGTTCAGCAGATAGACATAATAATTGGGGGTATAAAGGGGAACCGTGAACAGGACCAGCAGGAGCGCAACCGTCCAGAAAAGGACCACCCCGCTTTCGAAAAGCCGGATGTCTTCGTAATAGTCGCGTTTCATATCCATGACGCCACCTCCGGCGGAAGCAGAGTTCTTTCCGCGGCCGTCATTGCCGCGGCAAGGGAACAGCGACTGGTCTGAATATGCAGCTGCTGATTTTTTAACCGCAAGATCCCCGCTTAGGACAGGGACTTCATCATCGCCACCACCGAGGTTGCATCCGGCGCGTAGCCGTCGGCGGCGATCTCCTTCGCGAACCGCTCCGTAACCGGCGCACCCCCGACAATGATCCGGACCCCGGACCTCAACCCCTCATTTTCCAGGGCCAGGATGGTCTGCCTCATCTCCTTCATGGTCGTCGTCAGCAGAGCGGACATTCCGATGAAGAGCGGATTCCGGCTCCGGACCGCGTCCACAAATTTCCCCGTGGAAACGTCCGCTCCGAGATCGGTCACATCATACCCTGCCCCTTCCATCATCATGACGACAAGGTTTTTCCCAATGTCGTGGAGATCCCCTTTTACGGTGCCGATGACCACCTTGCCCGCATCCTTTTGCGTCGAATGAGCCAAATAGGGCTTCAGAACGGCCATGGCCCCCTTCATGGCCCGCGCGGCGAGCAGGACCTCGGGGATATAGACCTCGCCGCTCCGGAATTTATCCCCCACCACGCCCATGGCCGGGATCAGGCCTCCCTGAAGCAGGCTTTCCGCTTCACCCCCCGCCGCCAGAGCTTCTTTGGTTTTTTGAACCAGCGCTTCCGTATCCCCGTTCAAAAGAGGATCGAGAAACAAATTCCCGTCGGACATTCAACAGCCTCCCATTCCGGAACAGGGACACCCTTCATGGAGGGCACCCCTCCGTGAATTACGGATATTCTGCATTTGAGTAAGATCCGGCGGATGACCGGACCCGATTCGCACACGACAACAGAATGAAAACGGCCGGACAAAGCCGGTTGCGGCGCACAATCGTTCGTGAAATACGGCGGTTTCGTAACAAGCTTTCCCAACCCTGTCAAGATTTATTTCCCGTCTTTTTTCGCCTTGACACCTCCGAATCCTCCCTCTATATATCCCATCGGAAACGCAAGCGGTTGTATCAGGTCCCCTTCCCTGTTCACATCGTGAGAGGCATGCCATGATCAGCAAAAATGTGATCGATCATCTTCGTCGGAAAATCGGCGCCCAAAACGTTTACCACGAGCGGGAGGATCTGCTCGTCTTGGGCTATGATGCAACGCCGGAAATCGGAGGCCTTCCGGAGGTGGCCGTCTTTCCGGAAACCCGAGAGGGATTGGAAGCCGCCCTGGAGGTCAGCCGTCAGGAAGGGCTCGCCGTCACCCCGCGCGGCGCGGCCACGGGCCTCTCCGGGGGCAGCACCCCGGCGGCGGGCGGGATGATCCTGGGCCTCACGCGGATGAACCGGATTCTGGAAATCGATGAAGAAAATCTGACGGCGACGGCGGAAACCGGGGTGATCACGACCCAGCTCTTCAACGCGGTGGCGGCGCACGGCCTGTTCTATCCGCCCGATCCCGGATCGCAAAACGTATCGACGCTCGGCGGCAATGTGGCGGAGAATGCGGGCGGTTTGCGGGGTCTCAAATACGGAGTCACCCGGAACTATGTGATGGCGCTTTCCGGTCTGCTCTACGACGGTACGGAATTTGTCGCCGGAAACAAGTGCGTCAAGGATGTGGCCGGGTACTCCCTGCGGGATCTCCTGGTGGGCAGCGAGGGGACCCTGGGGATCATCACCGAGATCACGGTCCGGTTGATCAATCCGCCGCAGGACAAGCGGACGCTTCTGGCCTATTTCCGGGACATCCGCACGGCCGGCGAGGCGGTCTCCAAGATCATTGCCGCGCGGATCATCCCTGCCACCCTCGAGATCATGGACAAGACGACCATCAACTGCGTGGAGGATTTCGCCAAGATCGGCCTGCCGCGCGAAATGGAAGCGCTTCTGCTGATCGAGGTGGACGGCCACCCGGCGGTGGTCGCCGAAGAGGTGGCGGGGGTCCGCAAGGTTCTCGAACAGGTCAAAGCGGCCGAGATCCGCCAGGCCGCAAATGCCGAAGAGGCGCTGCAGCTGGCCGCCGCACGGAGGACCTCCCTTTCGGCCGTCGCGCGCGTGTCGCCGACCACGATTCTCGAAGACGCCACCGTTCCCCGGAGCCGCCTCGCCGAAACCTTCGCCGAAATCGAACGGCTCAAGAAGAAGTACGGCATTCAGGTGGCCACGTACGGACATGCCGGCGACGGCAACCTCCATCCCACGGCGGTGACCGACGAGAGGGATCCGCTCGAGCTTGAAAAGGTCCATGCCTTCTTCTCCGAACTCTACGAAAAGGTTCTTTCCCTGGGGGGGACCGTCTCGGGAGAGCACGGAATCGGAATCGCGAAGAAGGGCTATCTGCTGCGGCAGTTCGGGCAGGGAGGAATGGAGGTGATGCGCCGGATCAAGAAGGGATTCGACCCGGACGGCCGGCTCAACCCCGGAAAGATATTTCTCGAAGACGGGATCTCGACCGGCGTGAAGGTTCCCGGAGGCGCCCATGTCTGAAAAACCCTCCACGGGAAACTTTCGTCCGGAGGATGCCCCGGCCTACGAATCCATCCTCCAGTGCATGCGCTGCGGTTTTTGTCTGGCCGTTTGCCCCACCTACGCGCTGACAAACCGTGAACGGTCCAGCCCCCGGGGACGGGCCGCCCTCGCCCGCGCCGTGGCGGAAGGAAAGCTGGAATTCACATCCGCCGTGCGGGACGAAGCGTTCCTCTGCCTCGACTGCAAGGCCTGCTCGACGGCATGCCCGTCGGGCGTCCGGGTCGGCACGATCATGGAGCTCTGCCGGAGCCAGTCGCAGTCTTTTCATCCCCCTTCCCTCCCCGCCGGAATGCTGCGAGACTTCATCCTGAAGCGGATGCTTCCGTCGCCGGCGCTGATGGAAACCTCGATGATCCCGGTTCGGCTCTATCAGCGGCTCGGCCTCCAGTGGGCGGTCCGCAACCTGCGGATCAACCGTTTCCTTCCCGATGTTCTGGCCAAGATGGAGGGGATTCTCCCGACGCTTGCCCCTCCGCTGCGCACTGAAATCCCGGAGACGATTCCCGCCCAGGGTGAAAGGCGGGGCCGCGTCGGCTTCTTCCTCGGCTGCGCAATGAGCCTGGTCTTCGCCGAGGTGTCACGGCAGACGGCTCGGATCCTCTCGCAACAGGGATTTGACGTCGTAACCCCGAAGGAGGTCAAGTGTTGCGGAGCGCCCCATCTTGCCGAAGGCGACCGCGACAGCGCACGGCGTCTCGCCCTGATCAATATCGACCTCTTTCGATCGCTCGACGTCGATTATATCGTGACGGATTGCGCCGGTTGCGGCTGCGCACTGAAAGAGTACGAAGAGATCCTCGAACATCGTGCCGACCATGACAGGGTTCGTCTCTTCTGTTCGAAGGTCCGCGACATCTCCGAATTCCTCGCCGAAGTCGGCATCCGCACGGAAGGGCTCCGGCCGGTCCCGCTGAGCGTCACCTATCACGAGCCCTGCCACCTTGTCCACGGGCAGGGCCTCTCCAAGCCGCCGCGTCAAGTGATCCGGTCGATCCCGGGGGTCGAGCTTCGGGAGATGAAGGAATCCAGTTGGTGCTGCGGCATGGCCGGCTCTTTCGCGCTCAAGGAACTGGAGACCAGCCGACGAATCCTGGAGAGAAAACTGGCGAATGTCCGCGATACCGACGCGGATGTCCTGGTCACCGCCAACCCCGGCTGCCACCTCCAGCTCGCCTGGGGCGTCCGCGAGCTCGCCATGAAGCAGCCCGTTTGGCACATCGTGGAGCTCCTGGGAAAGTCCCTCCCGCAATGAACGGCAGCAGTCCGGTAGCCATAAAATCAAACCGAAACCTGACGGGCGGAAGGCCATCGCGGTTCACCGATGAAGTCCTTCCGGCAGAAAAACGGGAACGGGCTCCCTGTGCGCGCCGAAACGGAGATCGAAATTGACCGGCCCTATCGAACAGAAATTCCTGGAATTGATCGCAATCATCGCCCGGCTGCGATCGCCGGAAGGATGCCCGTGGGACAGGATGCAGGGGAAGGAGGATATCGGCCGTTACCTGATCGATGAGGCCTACGAGGTTCTCGAGGCGCTGGAGTCTCCCTCACCGGAGAACCTCAGGGAGGAACTCGGCGACCTCCTCTTCCACATCCTCTTTCTCGCGCGTCTGGCCGAGGAGGCGCACGAATTCAACCTGGGGGACGTTCTGGAGGAGATCGCCGCGAAGATGATCCGCCGTCATCCGCACGTTTTCGGCAACGCAACGGTCGAAAATGTTGAGGACGTCCGGATAAACTGGGAACGGATCAAGACCGAGGTGGAACACAAGAAGCGACCGCAATCCCCCCTCTTCGATGACGTGTCGGGATCTCTTTCCACGCTGGCCAAAGCCCAAAGGTTTGCCGCCCGTGCCGCCGAGGCCGGTTTCGACTGGCCGGACGCGGAAGGCGTCTTGCAGAAGGTGGAGGAGGAGCTGGCCGAGTTCCGCGCCGCGCTCCGGACGGACCGAAGGCCACAAATGAGGGAGGAGGCGGGCGATCTGATCTTCACGCTGGTGAATCTGTGCCGTTTCGTTCACGTGGATGCGGAGGCGGCGCTCCGATCCTCTCTGGCCAAATTCACCGATCGTTTTTCCCGCGTTGAACGGACCTTGGCCGCCCGGGGGAAAACCCTGCAAAACGCCTCCATGACCGAGATGAACGGGATCTGGGACGAAGTCAAGAAAAGGAAAGGACCTTCGGAAAACCCATGAAATACTTTCTCTGCGTTCTGGGAATGGTCCTCGTCATCGAAGGCATCCCGTATTTCACGTTCCCCGAAAAGCTGAAAATCTACCTGAACAAATTGACGGAAATCCCCGACACGACGCTCCGGATCATGGGCGCCGCCGCGATGGCGATCGGTCTCATCCTGGTGTATTTCGGAACCTGCTGACCTTGATCCCCCGGATCGACAAACCCACTGAAAAAGCGCCCCGCCGACGGATCGCATTGCATGCAGGGATGCCGTCCACGTCCAACGCCATCAGGGTCAACTAGCCTGAGGGCATTTGCTCATGAATTCCACCAGCTCTTTTTCTTCCAGGCCGATCCCCAGTTCGGCATCCAAGCGTTTTGAGACGACCCCGTTTTCAAAGAAAAGCACCGTCGGATAGGCTTTCACAAGATACCGATCGGCGATGGTTTCCTCATCATCCCGAACCATGACAAAATG
>JAXDCM010000242.1:0-10380 GCA_034677965.1 Syntrophales bacterium | reverse complement strand
CCAGCGCCTTTGCAAGCTCGGCCTTCAGCATCGCCTCCTGATTATCCCGAAGGGCGCTGAGTTGCTTTCTTTCCTCTTCCAGTTTCCTTTTCTCTTCATTGAACCGGTCAGCCTGCTCCGCGACTCTATGCTCGTACTCGGCCCTGAAATGGGCTTCCAGCTTTCCCGAGATGGCTTCTTCGACATCGAAACTGTGCCCGCAATTGGGGCATTTGATTTTATCTTTCATGTTCGCTCCTTCAATGCCTGGCAGGATGGAAACAGAGCCTCTTCAAAATGCACCACAGCTATCAAACCGCCCATTGAAAACGGCACATGCCCGGGCCGAGGCCGAGCCATTCGCATCTTGCTCCCCCCGAACGATCAGATGCGCGACTGCCTTATCCACGGGCGCTTTCGTGGATATTAGATGCAATCCGTTCCTCAAAGGTTTGCCGGATGTTTTCGGTCTGCTCGGCATTCTCTATCCTCTTTTTTTCAGATTCTTCTCCCATAATCAACTCTAATCTAATCAATCGCATAACTCTGGGGAGTGAAAAAGCAAAAACGGCAACATTGCCATCTGGCTCAAGCCCTTCGGAAATCAGGACAGTTTCGATGAATACCCGTTTTTTAAAGGGGTCTTGACACGGGGCCCCTCTTTGTCCCCGAAATGATTATTGCTAATTTAAATAAGGGGTGCTCCGCAGGCTTTATTGCTCAAGTATTTTAGATTTACTACTTGCTGATACCTTATATTGCGCCTTGACATTCCCATAAGAATATCTTATGAATTTGCCAAAAGAAAATGCATATAAGACAATATATCATTATGGGAGGACCATTATGAAACCTGAAAGGGTCGAAAGAATCGATCTTCCCCAACGGCTCACCCAAGCTCGTGAAGCCGCTGGATTCTCCCTCGCAGAGGCAACCAGAAAGCTCCATTTCAATCACTATCAGATACTCTCTGCGATTGAGAAGGGCACCAGGAACGTCAACGCGAACGAACTCATCGCGATGGCCCGCCTTTATGGCAGGGCCTTGGATTATTTCTTTGAATCCAAAGTTCCTAAGGAGCCGACCGCTCTCTGGCGAAGGAGGGCCGGGAGCGACATCCGAAAGGAGCAACGGCAGTTCCTCACCTTTCTCGAATACTACAGCAGTCTGGAGAATTTGCTCGGCCTGAAAAGACGCTGGAAGGAAATCCTCACAACCCTCGACAGGGATGACTTTACAGGTAATGGGTTTGAAACCTGCGACAACCTCGGGGCGGATCTCCATAAACGTCTCGACCTGGGATCGCGCCCAGCCTGCAATCTTCTAAACATCCTGGAAAACACGCTGCGTTTCAAGATCATTCATCTGGATTTGGGCGAAGGTTTATCAGGCGCCAGCATGGTGGACAATACACTCGGCGTGGGCATACTCATCAACGCCCACGATGCCCCCTGGCGAAGAAATTTCGATCTCGCCCATGAACTCTTCCATATCGTCACTTGGCACATCTTTACTCATGAGGAAATTGGGGACGGTTCTCAAAAAACAACACCGGAAAAGTACGCCGACAGCTTCGCGGCGAGCCTGCTCCTACCGAAGGAACCCCTGTTGGCGGCGATGAGAGAAATCGCTGTTAATCAGCAACTGAAGTTGGTCGATATCATTGAACTGGCCAAAGAATTCGGCGTTTCTTCAGAAGCTGTTCTCTGGAGACTTCTCAATCTCAGAATCATTAAGAAAAGCCAGGTTGACAAGATCCTCATAGACGCTGATTTTCGCTACTTGGATCGCAACCTGCGCAGGGGCTTGTATACAGAGCAGAAGCCGGAGAAATTCCCACAACGGTTCATTTCCCTTGCGTGCCGTTGCCTGATGGAGGGAAGAATTTCCCGGGGGGTATTCGCCGAGTACGTGGAGATTGATCGGTCTGAAATCGATGACTATCTGTCTGACGCTGGGTATGCCGTAAAAAACTATGAAAAAATTGCTTCTACTTGATGCAGATGTGGTCATCGATCTGCATACCCTGGGCGTCTTCGACAGGATCAGCAAGGGCTTTGCAATCCATATTACGAAGACCGTGCTCGAGGAGGTGCAGTACTTCAAAAGCGTCGGTAAGAAGACCAGAATCCATATTGACGATTGCGTAACCGTCATTGAAGATGTGGCGTTATCGAATTTGCAGACGGTACGGGAAGAGGCCAAGGAAGCCCGGCTGGGCATTGATCCCGGTGAACTTGAATCGATCGCCTGCCTGACGCAAGAGGAAGAGAACCTCATCTTCTGCACCTGCGATCAGGCCGCCATTAAACTTTTATCATTTATGAATCTGGACGGCAGATCAATCAGTTTTGAAAAGGCCCTTCGCTCGACGGGCTATCAGAGGAGAAACCTTTATCCCCGGCACTTGGAAAAAACGTTTTCCGAATATATTCGGGAGGGAAAGGCATTAAGGATAATGTACAAAAGGTTTACGTAAACGCTGATGTGTAACGCTTGCCACATTTATCTGGTGGCATTTAATCGCAATAGGCCACTGTCTATAGATCAAAAGGCTTGATTGATATCCATCATCATCCGATCACCGTTGGCGACAAGCCACTGTCTGGCGCGATCCATTTCCGGGCAGAGGCTCTGCACTGTCAACCAGAATTTCTTGGAGTGATCAGGTACCGTCAGGTGCACCACCTCGTGGGTAACCAAGTAGCAGAGGACAAAGTCAGGCGCCATGATCAAGCGCCAGTTGAAAGAGAGATTTTGCAGGACCGAACAATTCCCCCATTTTGTTCTCTGCCCCATTACAAAAATCTTGTTCGGTCGTTTCCCCAGCTTTACTGTCAGGCGCTCAATCATTTTCCCTATCTCTTCCTTAGCCTGTTTTCTCAGCCAGTTTTCAAGGCTGACTGCGGCGGGGGTATTTGACTGACTCCCGAGGACGATGAGCAGCTTACCTCCTTCAAAAGTGACCTTGTTCGTCCCCCTACGTCGTACCTTTCTCTCAACGCACACGGGGGTCATGTTCCCTCGATAAAGGATTGTGCCGGCATTTCTGACAACAGGCTTTCGGACCAACCGGAGATGTTTGATCCGTTCCAATTGATTCATGATCCAGCCGGAGCTTGATTTCAGGAACACCTCTACATCGGAGAGACTTTTTCCACCGGGTTGAACGACTTCGACACCGTCAATCCCCACCCGCACCCTTACTTTGCGCGCTGTCTTTGATTGGACCAAGTGGTAGTCCATTTTCCAGCCGTCCAGGTCAATTTTCTGTCTCGAAGATCCCTGCATCATCCCATCATTTCCCTTTATCCGTTTTAACAAGTTCATCCATGGCTGCTTTCAAGAACGGTGGGTGCGGATCATCAGGATCAAAGCCCAACGCGGCATAGGGCACTTTCCACGATTCCGCCAACAGGGATCGTTCAACTTTCTGCTGACCGCCCTTGTGATGGCTCCAGCCCGCCGGCATGAGCCGGTTCTCTCGCAACTGCTGAACCATCCGGCGGGCGCAATCAGCGATGTATTCTTCGTTATCCGACTTGCCGAAGGCACGCAGTGCCGTGAAGAGTTCGTATTCTCCGGGCTTTGTGAGATTTAACCTTTCCGGCTCTGTTTTGATTTTGGCAGTCTCTTCTGCGATCTTCTGAAGCTCCCGGAGTCGTATTGCCGCTGCCTCGTCGCTCGCATCCTTGCGTTCCTTGATCCGCTTGAGCCGCTCTCCAAGCTGCCGGTATGTAAACCCCGCATCATCCTCTGCCAATTCCCGCGTCAAAGTGGCCTCCAGGGCTGCCGCCTTGTCGGCAGGTGATGGGAGGTCTTCAAGGTTGGTCATGTAATTGGAATCGATCTTGAATACCGGCAAGTTTTCAGCCAGATTCACAAAGGTCATGTTCTCCTCGATGAGTTGACGGGTCTTCGCCGCCAATTCGCCGTAGGTCGTCTGTGCGCCGCGCTGTCGCCGCTTATGAGCAATATAGATGCCGCACAGCCAGTTGTACTGACGACGGAAATCGTAGAGACAGGGATCGGGCGCCACGGCCTCCCAAAGCCTCTCCAGGCTTTTGAAGTTATGCTCAAAATTCTTAGCCGCGTCGGGATGGCGCAGTCGGCGCAATGCGGTCAGCAGACATTCCCGTGTATCCTCGATCCTAACCTCTTCGAAAAGCTGCATGCACCGCGCTACCTCTCCCGGGACCATAGCTTTCAGGGCGTCCCAGTCAATCAATGACTCCTCGCGGATGTTTTCATCGAAGTTCAGAGCCTTCTCCAGATTCTGGAAGACGCCGAAATAATCAATGACGAGACCTGTCCGCTTGTCCATTATAGGAAGCGGCCGGTTGGTCCTGGCAATGGCCTGGAGGAGATTGTGATCACGGAGTGGCTTGTCCAGATACATCACCTGTTCGACGGGCGCGTCAAAGCCCGTCAGCAGCCGGTCACAGACAATCAGGATCTTCAAAGAAGGCCGCCAGCGGGTCCAGTCGTCGCCATGGGCTTCACGGTTCCATTGTTCCCATTCCTTGGGAGTCAGCTTGAAGTAGTCGATCAGCTCATCCGACTTTTGCTTGGTGTAGTGGAACCGCTCCAGTTCCGGTTCGTCGTTCTGTCCGGCGGAGATAATGACGTCGGACCATTCCGGCGGCAATCCTCGATCTTTGAGCTTTATGTCGAGGGCGTCCTTGTACTTTACACATGCCTGTCGGTCCACGGCGACGAGCTGCGCCTTGAAGCCGTTGGGATCGGGATGGGCAAGAAAATGCTCCAACATCTTATCCAGGACGATATCGATGCGGTCCTTATGCCGCGCGAGTTCTTTCCATTGGGATTTCTTGCGCTGGACAAGATCCTTGGCCTCCTCGTCCTCGACCTCCATCTCTTCGCACATCTCCTCGAAACCGACACTGAGGGGCTTGTCGGCGACGCTGAAGGGCACCTTGTCGCGGATGTAATGCACCTCCAGAGTAGCCCCGTCCTTGATCGATCTCCGGATGCCGTAGAAGCTGAGATACCGTTCCTGCTCGCCGTCCTTCAGCGGTCCGAAATCGCGGTGGGTGTTCATCATCGTCCTGTCGATCGGCGTCCCGGTCAGGCCGAAGCGGAAGGCATTGGGGAGTTTTACCCGCATCGTCATGGCGAAGCCTTCCTTGCCTTTTCCTTTCTGGGAGCGGTGGCACTCATCCACCAGGCTGATGATGTTGTCCCGTTCTCGGGGGGCTAATTTGTCCATCCGCTGAAAGGACTGGATGGTCGTAACGGCGGTTCCCTGCCAGTCGGTGCTGAGTTTTTTCTTCAGATCTTCGACTCCCAGCGCCTTTTCCACGCTGGGGTAGTCACAGGCATCGAAATCGTCGGCAAGCTGCGTTTTCAAATCCCTACGATCCACGACGATAAAGACGGTGGGGTTATTCAGGGCCGCGTGCCTCCGGAGTTTATAGGCGGCAAAGATCATCGTCAGCGATTTTCCAGACCCCTGGGTATGCCAGATCAGCCCCGTCCGGTCCTGGGCAGTGACAGGCTTGCCAATCAAGGAAACGGTGCGATCCACCATATCGTTGACTGCTTCGAATTGCTGATAACGGGCGATCTTCTTGGTGACCTTTCCCTTTTTGGTTTCAAACACCACAAAGTGCTGGAGAAAATCGAGGACATGGCAAGGCTTGAGTCGGAGAAGTCCCTTCACTGGGATTTCCAACGGGTCATCCGGCTCGCCGGCAGCCGGTTCATTCCAGTAACCCTTTTGATCGGGATAGAGGCTGAGCCATCTTCCCCACCAGTCCATATGCCGCTCGATTTCTTCCCGTCCGGCATCGTGAAAGAGGATGGTGCCATAACGGAATTCATCCTCATCCGCGGCGATGCAAAAGACATTCGGTGCCAGCATGAGCGGCGCCTGACGTTGATAGCGGTGCAGCTGACGCACCGCCTCCGTCCAGTCCTTGCCGCCGGTGATGTAACTCTTGTATTCCGCGATGACCAGAGGAATGCCGTTCACAAGCAGAACCGTATCTTCGCGGCACTCCCGCACACCCTGGATGCGGTACTGGTTCGTGGCCGTATAGTCGTTCAGGCCCTGCTTGGCAGGGTCGAATTCGATGTATTGGACGGTCTTGGCCGCCTCGCCTGGGCAGAGTTCGAGGGTGGCACCGTCTCGGAGCAGGTCAAGTGTGTCGCGGTTGGCTGTCAGTTTGTCTGGATGAGCCATGGCCTTGCGGAGGGCTGTGACGGCCAGATTTGCCTGGGCCTTCGTCTTGACGTCGGGATTGATGCGGATGATCGCTGCAACCAGAAGCGGCTCGACAAGAGGATCTTCAATGGGGCGTTCGAATGCTTCCATTTCGGCCTCGGCGCGGTAGGTCCACCCGAGTCCCTTATCCGAGGACTCGGCAGCTCCCTCGCCGGAAAGCCATCGGAGAACCGGAAGTTCGACATAGCCCCTTTCTGTCATGATGCCTCCAGAGAAAGAATTTGATCGATTACGCGATTGACACGGACTTTGCCCGTTAGGAGATCGTGCATGAGGGCATTTTTCAGTTTTTCATAAGCATCCAATTGATCCCATAGTGCATCCTCATAATCCTCCGCGGCCTTTATCGTAGAAACGATTTTCCTTTGTTCTTCAGGAAGTGCCTTGAGAAAATAGCGGGGATAGAGGTCTTTGTTGTTCATTTGGGGAATGCACGAATCTTCTAGAAAGCGAGACAGATTTCGCCACTCCAGTTGGTATGCAAAGAATTCTGGCATGATACCATCATTCATCTGAATACCCATTAAGTTCGGATCAAGCACTAGGGGGACAGCAGAAATTCTGACTCGATTTTTCAGAATAGCAGCGCCGCGTTTCGCAATTATTAGAGTGCCCTTTGGCAGGAGTTTTATTGTTGGATTTGCATCAGTATGGAAGCCAACTTTTGTTTGTACAATTGTTCTTCTGTTCGCTGGATTATTGAAATCATCAACCTTCATGAACCAAGCGTCAGGTTTGACTTGCTTATCGGAATATTTAATGGAGCTTTCACTTGGCCCACTCCCTAGAATGATAAAAGCTTTTTTACCTTTAACCCATTCCCAGGTTTTAGGTATGTACCCAAATTCAGTCTTGATCAGTGGCACACTGCACAGTTCAAAGTTAAAAAAAGACTGCAATAAGGCTTTTTTGAGTAACCCTGCTTGTTTAAGGGATTCATACGTCTGTTCTATAGACATGTCCACAGCGTCGAGGATACGCGCGATAGCATCCTGCTCTTCTGGTGGTGGGAACGCGCCGCGAAGTGCGTAGGCATCGCGTCGGGAAAGGCCTGGGACCCCGGTAGCCGCGTTAAGTTTTTGCAGCGGTAGGTAATTCAAAAGGTGGAATACATAACGAAGATTGTCATTTGATAAAGTGCGGACGAAATAAACCGTGTCAATCGGCCAAAATGGTTGGACAGCATAGTGGACTGCCCCAACGGTGCCTTTTCTGCCAACGAGAATTCCCGGTGCATCGACAAGCGATTGCGAATGTTTTCCGACCTTGCCGTTTGATCCATATACATCGACCGGACCCTGTTTACGGTCTTCTTCATGTAATGCCCGTCCATAGGCTAACTCAATTCTCTCTTTGAGAGGCGCACAATCCCAATCATTAGGCAGGTCATTGTCTTTAAATACTTGGCAACCTGATAGATTTCTCATAAACTTCCATAACCGATCTTTGCCAGTAGAGACATTAGGATAGTTTCAGCTTCCGATGCCTTCATATCTATATTTCGTAATGCCACCAATGCCTCTTTAACCTCTATCCTCGGTTCCGGCTCAAAGGTGTCCACGTACCGTGGGATATTCAGATTGAATTCGTTTTCCTCGATCTCATCAAGCCCGACGACACGGGCGTGCTTTAAGAGTTCATCAGGATCGGCGTAAAGGACAACGAGTTCATCGCCGACGTTAGTGACGGCCTGCCGATCTTCTTCGGCCCGTCGTCGGGCTTCGGCTATCCTTTCGTCCCGCTGAGCGATCTTTACGGAAAGCTTCACTTGTTGCTTTTCCAAGGTATGAATCTTTGTGTCTGCCGCTTTCTGCTCGATTCTTTGGATCATCTTTTTGCGCTTGGCTCGGGTTTCTACTAAGGCGGCATCGATAACTGCTAGCTTATCTGCATCGCTTTGGTATTCTGCCTCGATCCGTTCGCCCTCTTCCTGTTCTCGCTGGTCAATCAGCCGGTGAATACGGTCACGATGGAAATTCACGAGTGAAGAAACCTTCTCGGGATCGCCGTAGGCGTGGTAATGAACGAGAATCCGCATTACGTCCTGTGGGCGAAGCTCATTCTGGTTGGAGAGCTCGCGATAGTGACGTGCCGCATAGACCAGGAGGACTTTATCGCTGCGTTCGGCTGGTCTGTCTTTCTTCAGGATCAGGAGACAGGCCGGGACACCGGCACCATAAAAAACATTCAGGGGGAGAGAGATGATGGCATCAATGAGACGGGATTCCAAGAGGGCCTGGCGGATGAGATGCTCATCATCGGCCTTCCGGCGTTTCATCTTGGGGTTGCCGTCCTTGTCGAACTCGCCGGTCTCCTCTTCGATCTCCGGCTGTCCTCGGAAAAGGACCCCTTGGGGACACACCACACCGGCCCGCCCAGAATCGGTCAAAGACGCGAGGATATGGAGAATGAAGGCGTAATCGCCATAGCCGGCGGGTGGGCTCTTGAAGGAGGTGCCGCGTCCAAAGCGTCCGTAAGGATCTTTGTAGCCGTCTTTCCCGAAGACTTCTTTTTTCAGTTTGTCTTTCTTCTTTTTGTCGTCCGTCTGCTGCTCTGGACGGAGCCACCAGAATTCGTCGGAGAAGGGGAAATTGGACAGGACCGTGGAGAACTTTCTGATCCGCCCGTCTTCGAGAAACTGGGGATCGGTGATGGTGCTGACCCCGCCTTTGATATCCGCCTCCAGGCCGTGAAGAACGGAGTTGATCTTGCCGATGGCAAAATTACCCCAATTCATCTCTTGACCGAAGTAGCGTGCAGCCGTGCGCGGATGGCCGTGCTCAGCGAGAAAATCCGCGGAGTGGATGAGCATGCCGCCACTGCCGCAGGTGGGGTCATAGATCGTATCGCCTGGCTCGGGTTCCAGGATGCGGACCAGAATATCGACCACCTCTGGTGGCGTGAAGAACTCACCAGCCTTGGCACCGGCATCGTCGGCGAATTGCTTGATGAGGTATTCATAGGCCCGACCCAGGATGTCGGCAGGGACGCTCTGGTTGGAGAGGTCGATCTCGTCGAAATGCTGGATGAGGGCGTGCACGACTTCATTGGGGATGAGCTTTTTCCCGCTCCCGTCCGGGGCGGGTTGATTCCAATCGACAGTGAAAACTCCTCGCAACTCGTCGTTACTGTCGGAAATGGCACGCATGGCAGCAGTGAGCCTCTCGCCAATATTTTCGGAGACGGCCAGGATGTCACCCCAGCGCGCGCCGTCGGGGATGGAGAACCGATGTTCGCCGCGAGCCCGGAAGATGGCCTTTTGTTTCTCTGTAAAGGCGCACCCTTGCTGCCGTTCCAGCTCGGCAATGGCTTCGTCTGCTTCGTTTTCCCACTGATCGCAGAGCCGTTTGTAGAACATCAGGGAAAGGATATAATTCTTATAATCCTGACCGGCTGTCTTCCCCCGGAGAATATTGGCGGCACCCCAAAGGTGGTTTTCCAGTTGTCGCTGTGTGAGTTTCATGTTTCCTTTCTATCGTTCATCTGAATCTACTGAATGCCAAAAATCGTTTTAAGCCGCGCAACCGTGTGGTCCCATTTGGGTGCGCGTGGCCTTGCTACTGAATTCTGATTACCGAAAAATCCTTTCTCTCGGAGGGCTTGGTTTAGATCAACAGTTTTGAACCATTTGACACGTACCAGGTAGTCTGCCGTTTCCGGATCTTTCTTTGCTCGGTTCAGTTTGGTAGCAACTGGGGAGACTTTGATAAGGGGCTCGGTTTTACCTGATGAAATACTGAACGGTGTCCTTATCAAGACGAATGGTAACTTGGGTCTTTAATTCCTTTATATAGGGATTTTTCTGTCCTTTCATTTTACTGAAATCGTATTCTTTTCTCATGATCTTTCTCTCCACTAATTGTCTTCTTCACCCTGGTTGCTTTTCTTGCCGAGATAATCCTTATGACCGAATCTTGTCCCCTGAAACAATGGCATACGATAATGATTCTTAGCCTTTGGCTCACACCAACCATCAAAACCTGTCTTCATCATCCGAATGGGGCATTTCCACGCCCGTTCCCCCGATTTCACGGCAGTATGATCAACGGCGTATGCCCCTCATAGACCAGTTCATTGATGAGATATTTTCTGAACAATTGCTGCATGAACATTCTCGATCCCCTTTGGACGACGACAAACTCGTTCTTCCTGTT
>JAXDCM010000241.1:0-4081 GCA_034677965.1 Syntrophales bacterium | reverse complement strand
ACGAGCCTGAAGACGGCCCCGAAGGGTCCGTCACGCTGCCGGACGGGTACTCGCCATACCAGTCCTGGACCCACTCCCAGACGTTCCCGAGCATGTCGTAGAGCCCCCAGGCGTTCGGCCGCTTCTTCCCGACCGGATGCGGCCCGGATCGTGAACAGGAAATCTGCTTCTCCTTCCACCCCGACGAATCATAGCCCCCGGCATAATCCGCGCAACTGTTCCCCCCGTACCAGGCAATGGCATCCAATGCAGGGGCATTATTTTGCCCTAAAATATTGATTGATCCGCTATAGAGGGCCGTCGTCGTCCCTGCCCGCGCCGCATACTCCCACTCCGCCTCCGTTGGCAGGCGATACTTATCCGTCCCTTCCTGGCTGTTGAGCTTCCGGATAAACTCCTGAACATCGTTCCAGGAAACCCTCTCTACCGGGCAATCATCCCCGCAATTCTTGAAGTAGGATGGGCTGTTCCCCATCACCCTGCGCCACTGCCCCTGCGTCACCTCCGTCGTCTGCATATAAAAGGCCCTGCCGATCGTCACGCGATGCTGCGTCTCATCATTGTCCCGCCCCGGTTCATCAGCAGGCGACCCCATCGTGAATGTCCCGGCGGGGATGAGGACAAAGGCCCCACCCAGCGTCGGGCTGGTGAATGTCGAGAGCAAAGCGCCGGACGGAGACACGATGACGGATGAGCCAAGGGCGGTCACCTCCCAGGCGATCTCCCCATCGAAACCGGCCGGAAGATCGGCCAGGACGTCCCAGGCGAACCGGCGTCCCGGGCCGACCCTCACCTTCTTCCCGGAATCCCCCTTCAAGGTCAGCCTGTCCGCCTCGTAGCGCTTCCCGCCGATGGTCAGCGTGACGGTTACATCCGCTTCCCTTTCTCCCAGCTCGCCTGCCAGGTCGTAGATCACCTCCACCTGGTCCCCGACCTGTCGCATCACCACGTTGCGCACCTCCGCGGCGTCGGAGTTGGACATCCACGGGCAACACAGGATCACGGCGCACAGGATGCACCGGCAAGCCTGCAGCCATGAGACGCCACATCGGTTGGTCACGCACCCTCCCTTCAGGTCTCTGTGATACGCCCTCCTATTTGACATCCCCCGAGATGACATCCTCCCCAAACTATCGTTTTCGGAAGAAGACGAAGTCCCCGCCGTCGTGGCCGGAGGCGCGGATCGTCTTGTATTCGGGAACCTGTTCGCTCCTGCCCGCCACGCCCTCGCGGATGTGTTCGCTGAAGAACTCCTGGGCCGTGAAGACGCTCTTCCCGGGGGCTCTCAGGCCCCGGAGAAGGACCGACGCGAAGATGGAGTGACCGCCTCCGCCGCTGTCCGTGACCGGTTCGTTGCCGCCGCTGGCGATCAGGACGCGGGACGCCCTCTCCTGCATCCGCCGCAAATAGAGATCCCGGGCGCCGTCCCGGTCCGCGTCGGGCGAGAAGGCGCGGTCCATGGTCCCGGCGTAGCAACTGTCGGCCACGATGAGGACATGCCTGGACCGGGTGAGTTTCAGCTCGTCGGTGACCGCCTTGGCCATGATCCAGTTCGTTTTGCTCCCTTTTTCGGCATCCGCGGGGAGCCAGTAGGAGGTTTCCGTCTCCGGCTCGCGGTAGCCGTGGCCGGCATAGTAAAGGATGAAACGGTCCCCGGCCTCTAAGCTTTTCCGGTAGCGCTCGACCTCCTTGAGGATGCCGGCCCGCGTCGCCTCACGGTCCAAAAGGAGCCGCGTCTCGAAACCGTACTGCTCCTTCAGAACCTGGGCCACGGCCCGGGCGTCGTTCACGGCGGTGCGGAGCTTTCCCACGTCGTCGAGGTAGCCGTTGATCCCGATGAGAAGGGCAAGCGAGCGTCCCATGGCGGCAGGCTTCACGCCCTCCGCTGAAGGGCCGGGCGGCGCTTTTGCCGCCTTCACGCCCTGGTCCTTTTCCCTGGTGACGGTGAAATGTTCGGTTGTGCTGTTGCGGTGGACGTCCGTCGCCGTCACGGTGACCTGATTCTCCCCCAGCCGGAGGAGGATCTCGGCGGCGAAGCGGCCGTCGCCCTCCAGGCCCGCCTTCCGGCCGTTGACCTCCACGGAGGCGACGCCGCCGGGGTCCACGGCGCGGCCTTCCACCATCAGGGATTCTTCGCGGGCCACCACCGCGAGGCCCCGTGTCACCGCCGGCCTTGTCAGGGTGATCTCGGGACCCGCCGTGTCCGCCGCCGAGGCGCTGCCCTTGGGCTGAATACTGATCTTTCCCGTGATGGTGGCGGCGTGGGAAGCCGCAGCCATGCACAGACACAGGAGGCACACCATCCATGGTTTCCCGATTCTCATATGTTCATTCCTTTTTGTATATTTATGCAATTCCAAATGCGAAATTGCAAGAAATTATGGATGCGCGACCAATTTACAGGCGCCTGTTTTTCGTGCCGCTGCCTGACCCGATAGGGAAACGGCCGAAAAAGGGTGACGTTCGTGCCCTTTATTTCAAAGCCGCCAGATCTTCGGCGTGATACGAGCTCCGGACCAGCGGGCCGCAGGCTACCCGCGCAAACCCCATCTTCAAAGCGACCTCCCGCCATTCATCGAACTCTTCCGGCGGGACAAATCGGGCCACGGGAAGGCAGTCCCTTTTCGGCTGGAGATACTGACCCATCGTCAGGATCCGGCAGCCGGCCTCCAGCAGATCGCGGAGCGTCGATTCGATCTCGTCCGGCCGTTCGCCGAGGCCAAGCATCAGTCCGGACTTGACCGGCATGCCGGGCGCCAGCAAACCGGCCCGCCGGAGCAGCTCCAGCGAGCGGTTATAGATCGCCTGCGGCCTCACCTCCGGATAGAGGCGCGCGACGGTCTCCAGGTTGTGGTTGAGGACGTCGGGACGGGCCCTTAGAACGGTCCGAAGCGCCGCCTCCTCGCCCTGGAAATCGGGTATCAGGACCTCGACGCGTGTCGAAGGACGACGGGAGCGAACCGAACGGATCGTCTCGGCAAAAGCGCCGGCCCCTCCGTCGGCCAGGTCGTCGCGGGTCACCGACGTCACCACGACATAATCCAGCGACATCCGAAGAGCGGCCTCGGCGACCCGCCTGGGTTCGTCGGGATCCGGGGATGGCGGCTTCCCCTGCGTCACCGCGCAGAAGCGGCAGCGGCGCGTGCAGACATCCCCGAGGATCAGAAAAGCGGCCGTCCCCCGGGAGAAGCATTCGCCGCAGTTGGGGCAGCGCGCTTCCCGGCAGACCGTGTGCAGACGACCGTCGTCCAGCAGGGAGCGGGTCCGGGAAAAGGCCGGAGCGGACGGCAGCGGCCGTTTCAGCCAACCGGGTTTCGGAATAGATCTCTGTTCCGTCGGTCCGTGTTTCATCGTTTCATCTGACGCCGCTTTTCGCAATCATCCCGACTCTCCACAGGTTAAAATCCGACTGCATGGGTGCCTTTCACCGGCCCAACGGCGGATCGCCCGGACCGGTCGGACCCGCCGGAGCGGGCGTTCCGACAAAGTCCTGCAGGAGACCGGAGCCCCCGTGCTTCGGGCAAATCTCCGCCGGCCCGGTCCCGGAGAGAAAAAATTCCTCCCGCTTCGACGGACAGCCCTCGGCCGCCGGATAGCCCGTTTCGGGATCGATCCGGATGGATACGACGCCCTCGGGCTGCGGGAAATCGGCAACGGGCCTGTCTTTCAGGGCCGCCGTCATGAACCGTCCCCACACAGGCGCGCAGGCGGCGCCCCCGGTAAATCTTTTACCCAGGGACTTAGGCTTGTCATAACCCATCCAGATGCCCGTGATGAGGTCCGGGGTGTAGCCGATGAACCAGGCATCCCGGTAGTCGTCGGTCGTGCCGGTTTTCCCGGCGGCAGGCCGGTTCCGACTGAAGCCGGCAAGCGATTTGGCCGTTCCGTAAACGAGCACGTCCCTGAGCATCTGGGTCGTGATGAATCCGACCGCCGGCGAAAGGACCGGGGTCACGACGGGGGGATTTTCAATCCAGACATCCTGGGGCCGGTCGTAAATCCGGATGATCGTCCGCGGCTCGGCCCGCGACCCGCCGTTCACCAGCGGGATGTAGGCCGCCATCAGTTCGCTCAGCGTGAC
>JAXDCM010000240.1:0-10200 GCA_034677965.1 Syntrophales bacterium | reverse complement strand
CTCAAGGTCGGGCGCAGCAAGGCGGGCGCGCGGGCCGCCGCCTCCCACACGGGGTCCCTGGCCGCAGATGACGCCATTGTCGATGCGGCCTTCCGGCAGGCGGGAATCGTCCGGGTCACCAACGTGGATGAGATGTTCGATGTCGCAATGTCTTTTGCAAACATGCCGTTGCCGAAGGGCAACCGCGTCGCGATCATATCCGAGGGCGGCGGGGACAATTCGGTGGCCGCGGACAACGCCGAGCATTTTGGTTTGGAGGTTCCGGTCCTGCCCCAGGCGACCCAGGAGAAGATCCGCCCGTTCCTGCTGGCGGGAATGCCCGCCTCGAATCCGATCGACTACGGCGGGACGGCCGAGGAAAACCCCGACATGGTCAACAAGGTCGTCGAGGTACTTATGGAAGAGCCGGGGATCGACTCGGTCTACGTGACGGGCTTTTTCGGCGGATTCAAGGAGATCATCGCCCCTCACGTGGGTGAGTTGGAGGAGAAAACCTCGCAGGAACTGGTCCGCCTGATGCATCACTACGGAAAACCGATCGCCGTTCATACCTCGTTTGCCCAGGCCCCCTTCGCCTCCATGCGAATCCTCGCCGAAAACGGGGTTCTGCTGACCCCCTCCTCGGAGCGGGCCGCCCAATGTCTGGCCTACATGTCCAAATTCTCCTCCCGGCGGGAGAAGCTGAATCCGGCCAAACCGCTGCGGCCCGTTCCGGCGGATACGGACAAGGCCCGGGCCTTGATTCAGGCGGTTAAGCAGGAGGGCAGAAAAAATCTCCTGGAAACGGAAGCCCGGGAGCTCCTCTCTTTCTACGGTGTTGAGCTTCCCCCGGCCCGATTGGCGAAAACCCCGGATGAAGCGGGCTCGGTCGCGGCAGCCTTCGGCTTTCCCGTCGCGCTGAAGATCGTCTCGCCTGAGATCGTCCACAAGTCCGACGCGGGCGGAATCCTGTTGAATGTGTCGGACGAGACGGCCGTCCGCGAGGGTTTCACGAAGGTCGTCGCCAACGCCTCCCGGGTCAGCGACAAGGGAAGGATCCTGGGCGTCCTGGTTGCGCCGATGGCAAGGAAAGGTCAGGAGTGCATCATCGGCATGATCCGGAATCCGCAGTTCGGCGCCGTGGTGATGTTCGGCCTCGGCGGAATCTTCGTGGAGGTTTTGAAGGACGTCTCCTTCCGGGTCGCCCCGCTGTCCGATCTGGATCTCGAGGAGATGATCCATGAAATCAAGGGGTATCCCCTGCTGGGCGGCGTCCGCGGGCAGAAACCGAAGGATACGGCCATCCTCCGGGATGTCCTCCGGAGGGTCGCGCAGATGGCTACGGATCATCCGGAAATCCTGGAGGTGGATGTCAATCCCATTATCGTTCACGAACAAGGGGCGTCCGTCGTCGACGCCCGGGTCATCATCGCCTAAGGAGGGTCGCCATGACGTTTGAATGCATCATCTACGAAAAGAAGGAGGGCGTGGCCGTCATTACATTGAACCGCCCCCAGGTGTTGAATGCCATGAACAAGCGGCTCTGGCTCGACATCGAGCAGGCCCTCGCCGACGCCCGCGAGGACGACACCATCCGGGTTCTCATCTTCACCGGGACGGGACGGGCATTCTCCACCGGCGCGGACCTCAAGGACTCCAAGGGCAGGTCGTTGAAGGCTTACCGGGACTACCTGGTCCATCTCCAGGAGATCTCCCGACGGATCATCCGCTATCCGAAACCGACCATCGCCGCCGTGAACGGTTTTGCGCTGGGAAGCGGCTATGAACTGGCGCTCGCCTGCGACATCCGGATCGCCGCGGAAGGGGCGAAGTTCGGCTCCCCCGAGGCGCGGGTCTCCTCATCCGTGACCGGCGGCGCGATGCGCCTGGTTCAGGACCTCGTCGGGCCGGGAAAGGCTCGGGAGCTCCTGTTCACCTGCGAGTATATCGACGGGAAAGAGGCGGAGCGGATCGGTTTGGTCAACAAGGCCGTTCCCGCCGAAGCGCTGATGGAGGAAACGACGGCCATGGCCAAAAAGATCGCGGCCAATTCACTCTTCTCCATCAACCTGATCAAGAAGGGGCTGAACATGGCCTCGGAGGTCAGCCTGGAGGCGCTGATGGACTATGAGGTCGAGGCCTGCCTGGCGACCGTGTCGGCGCCGGAACGGATCGAAAAGTTAGAGGAGTTCGCGGAGAGGAAGAAATAACAGGAATCAGCAGTTTAAGATGTCGGAAGCTTATTATAATGAGCTACAGAGGTCTAGGGGAACCCCTATATGAACTCAATACCACCATTTTGAAATGGTTTTTTTCAACAGGACAGTGAACTGTTTCACCGATAATCACAAGCGATGAAGCAGCACCCACACACTGTGAACGGAGTGTCAATTCAAGCACGAAAGGAGGATCATATGAAAAGAACAGGATTTGATAAATGGTTCGTTTCGTGGAGCATTGTCGTAGCCGTGCTTTGCCTCTTCGCCTCTTCAGCCATGAGTTGCACAACCATCCTGATCGGGAAAAAGTTGACTGCAGACGGAGCGGTCATCCACGGGCACAATGAAGACATGGGGTTCACCGCCGTTGGGCGCCTCTGGAGCGTCCCCGAAGCAACATACGCTGCAGGAGCTACACTTGATGTACCGTACATGAAAATCCCGCAGCCCGCAAGAACCTACCGCTACTGGGCATCCGGCAATGCCCATACAACAACGGGTCTCGGCATTTCAAAGGAGACGCGCCCTTATGATTCAGTTCTTGTGGGTATGAACGAGTGGGGCGTTACGATGAGCTGCAACTGGATGTACTCCAAGGAAGAGAATCTTCCCGGAAAGGGAATCCGGCGATATGCCATCCGGCAACTCATCCTGGAACGAGCGAAAACCGCCCGTGAAGCAGTGCAGGTCATTGCTGATTTTATTGAGCAATACGGACAGGCCGACTGGGGAGGACTTGATTACTGCCTTGCTGATCCCCAAGAGGCATGGGTTGTCGAAACCACTTCAAAACATTGGGTAGCCAAACGGGTGAAGGATGATGAATTCATCGTTGTGGCCAACCGATTTGTCGTCGGCAAGGACTTTGACCTAGCCAGCAAAGACCTCGTCGCTTTTGCGAAGAGTATGGGTTGGTACGATCCGGACAAGGATGCCTTCAGCTTCCGGGATGCCTACGGCCTACCCGAACGGATGAATTCCGCCTATGACAAGGACCGGGAAAACAGGGCGAACGATCTTCTGTCCGGTAAAAAAGGTTTCATCGCTCCAGAAGATCTCTTCCTCGTGCTTAGGGACCGGTATGAGGGAACCTCCCTGTACCACGAAGCGATCACAAACATGGAACACTGGGAAGACGTCACAGACAAGCTTTTGATCCCCAGACCGATCGATACAAACCTCTGCCAGTCCTCCACTGTAGCACAGCTCCGGGGCGATATGCCGGTCGAAGTCGGTTCCGTAATGTGGTATGCTCCGGCCACGCCTTCATTCAGTGGGTATTTCCCCGTCTATGCAGGTGCTGCAAAGGTTCCTGAATCCTTCAGCAGTGTGAACAGCGCTTACTACCCCGGCTCTGCGTGGTGGACTTTCAGGCTTCTTCAGAAAATCGGCGACACATCGCATGATCAAATCCATCCTCAAATCCTGAATTTCTGGACGGCAAACCACGCGAATCTCGTCCATGCGCAGAGAAGCATGGAGGAAAAGGTTCTGGGATTGCTGAAACAGGGGGAAAAAGCAGACACCATCTCGCTTCTGAACACGTTCAATTACAGCCAGGCGGAACAGACGCTCTACCACGCAAACCGAATGCTGCGTTCGATACAGAGTCAGACTAAGAATGTCCCTGTCTGGTAGGTACCGGAATTATTGATGATGAGTTTCAACCGGTACATTCGTCCCATAGATAGGAGGAAATAACCATAGGACTTCAGTGGAATGTCATAAACGATTGCGGAAAGAGGGGAGGAAAAAGAGAGGGGAAATAAGAGTCAAATAGGCAGAGGTTTGTCTTCTCTTCACTTAAAAAAATAGAGGAGGGAATCATGAAACAAAAAAGCTTCGTTATGTTTTTGTTTTGTGTTGCAGTGCTCTTTTTCGCAGGAGAGGGTATCGCTACAAATACCAATCCGCTCTATTCTACAGGCGGAATATCCGGAACCCTTGAACAAAAACAGGAATGCTACATGGTACTAGTTGGTAAAGATGCCACAGTAGACGGTTCGGTGTTACTCGCTCACAATAATGACCTATACGGCAATGAAGCATCAATGGTAGAAAAATATCCGCGTAAAAAAAATGCCCCCGAAGAGAGAGTGAAGTTTCCTTCGGGATTGGAAATACCTCAGACAAGTGAAACATTCGAATGGATGGTACTGAGGATATACAGCGGTTTTGCCGCAGGTGATGCCATTGCCATCAACGAATACGGTGTTGCCATTGCAGGTGGAGTTGCACTGGGTGGAGACCGCAACAAAAAAGCTGCAGAAGCAGATCCTATGATCAAAAAGGGGTTAAGCGGTGGTGTAAGATATGTTGCCTTAGAGCGTTCTAAAACAGCACGTGAATGCGTGGAGTTAATGGGGAAACTCTATACAAAATACGGCGTTACTTATCCTAGCGGTGTAGGCGTAGCCGACGGTAAAGAAGTCTGGTACATTGAGGCAGGCGGCGGATATCAGTGGGCTGCCGTAAGAGTGCCTGATAACAGCTACCTAACAGTGGCCAATGCTTACCGAATTGGGGAAATCGATATAAAGGATACTGAGAACTATCTAGCATCCCCCAATCTTGTGGATTTTGCCAAAGAAAAAGGATTATGGAATCCGGCAAAAGGCCCCTTCAATTTTGCTAAAGCCTTTGGAGGCGGACGGGTTAATGAAAATCCCTATTATGATTCACGTCGGGTATGGAGGGGCATACAACTTTTATCTTCTGATATTCTGGATGCCGATAAGAAAGATCAACCCTTATTCATGATGCCGGATAAGAAGATTACCGTTGAAAAATTGATTTCTGTTCTACGCGACACATATAAGGGCACTCGATATGATATATATCCGACTCAGGGGAAGGGTTCGTTGGAACGGGCTATTGCAGTACCGCCCTGTGTTCATACGGATGTAGTCCAGTTAAGAAGCTGGCTACCGACAGATATTGGCTCCATACTGTGGGGCGCCCTGGGAAGTCCTTTAACAACTGCATATATTCCGTATTATTTTGGAATAAAAGACATACCCGATGCGTACAAAACTGGTGGCCCCGCTTATGACCCCAAATCTGCATTCTGGACCAATCTTACACTGCAACAGTTAGTAGTACCATATTACAATCAGCTTATCGGAGAAGTGTTGCCAGTATGGCAAAATTTTGAGTCCAGTGTATTCGCCTGCCAGCAGGTGGTCGAAAAAGTCGTCTTAGAGCTCTATGAAAACGATAAGGCCTTGGCACTCAGCTATCTGACTAACTACAGCAATGGGCTCAGTTTGACAGCTCTAGACAAGACTAATAGGCTAATTGATCTTATAAGAACCAAACTGGCCGAAAAAAGCTGTAATTGGACTTCAAGTGTTTTCATCGATACCGACTAAGGAATTTTGGACAACCGTAATGCTAAGGATATCCGAAAGAAATCGAACAACAATGCAGGTCGTCTTGTCTTCACTTAAAGAAATAGAGGGTCGCCATGACGTTTGAATGCATCATCTACGAAAAGAAGGAGGGCGTGGCCGTCATTACGTTGAACCGCCCCCAGGTGTTGAATGCCATGAACAAGAGGCTCTGGCTCGATATCGAGCAGGCCCTCGCCGATGCGAAGGAGGATGAGGCGGTCCGCGTTTTGGTCTTCACCGGAACGGGGCGGGCCTTTTCCACCGGCGCGGACCTGAAGGATTCCAAGGGACGGTCGCTCAAGGCCTACCGGGATTACCTGGTCCATCTGCAGGAGATCTCCCGCCGGATCATCCGCTATCCCAAACCGACCATCGCCGCCGTGAACGGCTTTGCGCTGGGGAGCGGCTACGAGCTGGCGTTGGCCTGCGACATCCGGATCGCCGCGGAAGGGGCAAAGATCGGCTCCCCCGAGGCGCGGGTCTCCTCGTCGGTCACCGGGGGCGCCATGCGGCTGGTGCAGGATCTGGTCGGCCCCGGCAAAGCCCGGGAGCTCCTGTTCACCTGCGAGTATATCGACGGGAAAGAGGCGGAACGGATCGGCCTGGTCAACAAGGCCGTTCCCGCCGAAAAATTGATGGAAGAAACCCTGGCCATGGCGAAGAAGATCGCGGCCAATTCGCTCTTCTCCATCAACCTGATCAAGAAAGGGCTGAACATGGCCTCGGAGGTCAGCCTGGAGGCGCTGATGGACTATGAGGTCGAGGCCTGCCTGGCGACCGTGTCGGCGCCGGAACGGATCGAAAAGTTGGAGGAGTTCGCGGAGAGGAAGAAATATACACAGCGGCGAATGAAATAGCGCAATAAATACCTGCAAACCCGCATCAGCACTAAGTTGCTCATCGCAACATGCGCAATTATTTATGACGCTACGTATAACAATGACCGTGGAACGAACCGTTTCCGGGAAACGACGGGTCGATTCCGGAAAGGAGGGGAAAAATCCAGGAATTGCTATGGGCGAATTGAAGATGATCACCACCAAAACCAAAAGGGAGGAAATTATGAAACAGAAAAGTCTCGTCATGTTGGCTGTTTTGGTCGCGGTATTCGTTTTTACCGCGGAAGGCATGTCCGCAAAGGCAAACTTTCTTTTTGCCACAGGTGGGGTGTCCGGCACCTTCTACCCCTTAGGGGGAGCCATAGCCCAGGTCTGGAACAAGAAAATCCCGGATCTCAACGTCACGATCCAGGCCACGGGCGGTTCCGTGGAAAACATCCGTCTTCTCGGCAACAAGGGAGCGGAAGTGGCCATCACGATGAACGATATCGCCTTTTTCGGATATAACGGCGAGGAGGTCTTCAAGGCCAAAAGTGAAAAATACACAAACTTCTCGGCCATCGGCAACGTTTATCCCGATGTCATCCAGATTTTCGCCCGCAAGGACAGCCCGATCAAGCAGATCGCCGACCTGAAGGGCAAGAAGGTTTCCGTGGGCCCCCCGGGCAGCGGGACCGAGATCAGCGCCCGCCAGGTCCTGGGCCTAAATGGGATGGATTACAAGACACGGAAAGACATCAACCCGCTCTACCTGTCCTACTCGGAAGCCGCGGATCAGTTCAAGGACAAGCTCGTGGATGCCTGCTACTTCGTGGTTTCCGTTCCCAACGGCGCCCTGCAGGACATCAATGTAATGCACCCGATCCGGTTCCTCGAAATCGACGACGCCATGTTTGCCAGGATCCAGAAGGCCTATCCCCTGTATGCCCGTTTCGAGATCCCGGCGAACGCCTACTCGGGCTTGGCCAATCCGGTGATGACGATTGCCGTCTACTCCAGCATCATGGTCCAGAACAACCTGCCGGTCGATCTGGTTTACCAGATGACGAAGGTGATGTATGAGGAAAACGCGGCCATCGAGCAGGCCCATGCCGCCGGGAAGTATCTGAGGCTCTCGAATGCGATCGGCGGGGTCGCCGTTCCGTTTCACCCCGGTGCGGTCAAATATTTCAAGGAAAATGGGATTATGAAATAACGGATCGCAGGTATTCTGCCGCCAACTCTCCGTCCACCGGTCCGTGTCGGCTGTTTCCGCCCGGACCGGTGGCGGGAATCCACCAGGGAGGGATGAGGCCCCATGCAGGAGATCATACAAAAAACGTCTGAAACGGACACCGCGGCGGAAGTAGACGCTATTCTCGAAAAATATGATCCGGAATCCCGTTTTCTGAAGCTGACCGGTCCCTGGCTCATCTTGGTCAAAATCATTGCCGTCCTTTTTTCTCTTTTCCAACTTTACACCGCTCTGTTCGGATTGCTGGAGGCCCAGCTGCAGCGGCCCACCCACCTGATGTTCGCCCTGACGCTGATCTACCTCCTCTATCCGACGCGCAAACCCAAGAAAACTGGTCACACGGGCCCGCAGATCCACCCGGCGGACCTGGCCCTCTCCCTCCTGAGCGTCATCGTCGCTTCCTATTCGCTGATCACATACGAAAATCTCATGGAAAGCGCGGGGATCTACTCCACGACGGACTATGTCATGGCTGTTTTAGGCATCCTTCTCACCCTGGAGGCGACACGCCGGGTCGTGGGTCTTCCGATCGTCATCATCGCTTCCTGCTTTTTGCTGTATGCCTATCTGGGCTCCTATTTCCCGGGTTTCCTCAACCATCGCGGCTATGAGATCAAGCGCATCGTCACTCAGATGTGGTTTACGACCGAAGGGATCCTGGGCATCCCGCTCGGTGTTTCCGCCACGTTCATCTTCCTGTTCATCCTGTTCGGCTCCTTCCTGACGAGCACCGGGATCATGACCTTCTTCATCGATATCTCCAACGCCGTAGCCGGTTGGGCCTCCGGAGGGCCGGCCAAGGTGGCCGTGATGACCAGCGCTCTGGAAGGGACTGTTTCGGGAAGCTCCGTCGCCAACACCGTCGGCTCCGGCAGTTTCACCATTCCGCTGATGAAAAGCCTCGGCTACAAACCGGAATTTGCGGGGGCCGTCGAGGCGGCCTCCTCGACGGGAGGACAGATCATGCCGCCCGTCATGGGGGCGGCGGCCTTTCTGATGGCCGAATTCATCAATGTGCCCTATATCACCATCGCAAAAGCCGCGGTGATCCCGGCATTGCTCTACTTCACCGGAGTCTGGGTCGTCGTCCACTTCGAGGCGAAGAAGTGCGGCCTGAAGGGCCTCTCGCGAGACCAGTTGCCCAACCTCTGGAAGGTCCTCAAAAAAGACAGCCACCTGATCCTGCCGTTGATCGCGATCATCTACCTGTTGGTGGAAGGGTATACACCGATGCGGGCGGCCCTCGGGGGGCTCGGGCTCTGCATTATCGTCGGCATGTTCCGGAAAGCCACCCGACTGAACCTCACCAGACTCCTCGATACCCTCGAAGCGGGCGCCCGGAGCGCCCTCGGGGTCGCCCTGGCCTGCGCCACCGCCGGCATCATCGTCGGCGTCGTGACGCTGACGGGGCTCGGCATCAAGATGGGGGACGGCCTCCTGGCCCTCTCCGGTGGGTTACTGATCCCGACCCTGATCTTCACGATGGTTACGTCACTCATCCTGGGCATGGGCGCACCGACCACGGCCAATTACATCATCACGGCCACCTGCGCCGCGCCCGCGATCCTCAAGCTTGGCGTTCCGGTCTTGGCCGCGCACATGTTCGTCTTCTATTTCGGGATCATCGCCGACATCACGCCGCCCGTCTGCCTGGCGGCCTTTGCCGGCGCGGCCATCGCCAAGGCCGATCCGATAAAGACAGGCATAAATGCTACAAAACTGGCCATCGCCGCTTTCTTCGTCCCCTACATCTTTGTATACAATCCGGAAATGCTCCTGATTAACGCGACGCTGGGAACGGTCATTCAGATTGTCATCACCTCGATCATCGGGATGGTCGGGATCGGAGCGGCGGTGGAGGGCTGGTACTGGACCAGGACCGCCTGGTGGGAGAGGATCGCCCTGCTGATGGGGGGATTGATGCTGGTGATCCCGGGGACCATAACCGATCTGACCGGAGTCGGTCTCCTGGCCCTGGTCACGGCAATACAATACCTACGCGTACGAAAAACCATTCCTCAGAGGGCAAGCGCGACCTCCTGATCGGGACGCATCGGTCAGTGAACGGGAAGGAAAGTCAAGCGAAAAGAAAAAGGAGTTTTGTGGCGCCGGTCGCCTTCGCGGGGGCAGGCATCGCCCGCTCGGACCCATGGAAAACCGGGTGGGCGGCTTTCCAACTCGGCATGGCCGGATTCATCATTCCGCTCATGTTCGTCTATGCGCCCGAGTTGCTCTTTGTCGGCGGTTTCCGGAGGATCCCGTCGGCGCTGGTGACGGCCGTTTTCGGCGTTTACATTTTGGCGGCGGCCGTCCGGAAGTGTTTGCCGATCCACACGAAGCGGCATGAGGCGCTCCTGCCGCTCAAGGATCCGGAAGGCACGGCGATGGTTATGACGCCTTCAGGCCGTACTTCTTGAGCTTGTAGCGGAGCATCCGTTCGCTGATGCCGAGGAGGTCGGCGGCGCGGCTCTGATGGTCGCCGGCCTTCTCCATCGCCTCGACGATCAGCCGTTTTTCCAGCTCCTCGACCGAACCGC
>JAXDCM010000239.1:0-5286 GCA_034677965.1 Syntrophales bacterium | reverse complement strand
GCTCTCCGTATTTTGGGTGATTGATCCATTCTCCCTTCATGGAGATGACTTCCCCGGGCGTGGGATTGACGATATGGCCGACGACCGTCACCAGATCCTTGCGGCCATAAACCTTCACCCGGGCCACAGTATAGTTGTTCTCTGCGTTGGTGTAGGTCACACGCTCGATTTGACCGCGAAGATCGGTAAGGTTGTCGGCAGGCATGCGAATCGAATTCCTTAAAGAAACTTCATATCACCATTCGATGCATTCAAAAAGGATCCCGGTGATCAGGGGTCCCGCTCTTCCGGGGAAATCACACACCGGTTGGAGTCAGATAGGAGTGATGACATGAACGCGGTGCCTGACGGACCCCCATTATCCTTTGACATCCGAACGGATGCAATGTATGAACCCAACGGGTCAAGCGGCTCCGATTGAGACCCGGGAGATCGAAAACCGACGGACCAAACGGAAACGGCATGAGATACGAGATTCCTGGGGGTTCCGTTCACAGGTGGATTCTGTTTGCGATCCATCGTTGTCTGGATTGCATTTGAAAGGCTGAAGAGTGGCGAAACTGACCCGGAAAAACGTCTGGACCGATTATCGTTTTTTGTTCCTGCTCGTCATAGTGTTTTTTCTGGTCTCCTGCATCGGCTGGATTCTGGAAAAGCCCTCTTTCATCCTCCGCGGGATCACCCTCAAACCCCGCTCCTTTTCCGAGATGACCCTTCTTCTACGTCTTGAGGCGAAGAATCCAAACCATTTCGATCTCACTCTCCGGTCGTTCGAGTACACGGTACATCTCGCCGAAGAGGAGGTCGCCAAGGGCCGCCTGGAAAATCCCTTCCTGCTCTCCTCCTCATCGACAACGGAAATCGAGGTGCCCATCGCCGTCCGGTTCAAAGACCTGGGCGCAAGCCTGAAAGCCGTCCTCACCGGAGGAGACCTGCCTTACAAGATCGAGGGAAAGGCCGAGGTCCGGGCGTTGTTTACAAGCGTCCATTTCCCGTTCTCCAAAGAGGGACGGATTGATTTGAAAAAATAGATCCCTACGAATAGGCTACGGCCTCTCCCGGGGAATGTCCGTTATTCTGATTTCCGGTCTCTTTTTTGGTTGCGTGATCTGCTTCAAACGGTTCGGGATGAAGCCATTCACATCGATGCCGTATATTGACTTCATCTGCTTCACGATTTCGGTATCGTCAACCGTTCCTTTTTCGATAAAGCCTTCTTGATACTACCCCACCAGTTGTACTGACTCCCGAGCATGGCGACGGTGATGGTAACCAGCAACAGCGACAGCGGGCTGCTGATGAACCCCCACAAGAACATCGGGACGCTGTCCTGGACGTCCTGCATGGCCCTCCGGAATCCGTCCTCCATGATCGGCCCCAGGATCACGCCCAGGATCACCGGCCCCATTTGGAAGTCGTACATCTTCAGGATATAGCCAAAGATCCCGAAACCCAGCATCCAGTATACGTCGTAGAGGCTGTTCTGGATGGCGTAGGTGCCGACCGTGGAGATAATGATGATGATCGGCAGCAAAAGGCCTTTGCGGATCTCCACGACCTTAGCAAAGACCCTGATCCCGGTCAGCCCCAGCGGCAGGAGGGCCGTGTTGGCCAGCGTCAGGGCGCCAAGCCAGAACCAGAAGAGGTGCGGCGTGTCGATCATCAGCATCGGACCGGGCTTGAGGCCGTGGATGTAGAGGGCGCCGATGAGGATGGCGGTCACGGCGTCGCCGGGGATGCCCAAGGTGAGCATCGGGATGTTGTCCCCTCCGATGCAGGCGTTGTTCGCCGTCTCGGGGGCGATCACCCCCTCGTAGGCCCCTTCGCCGAACGGGCGCGTCGGGTTTTTGATGCTCCGGCGCGCGCTCCCGTAAGACATAAGGGCCGCGATGTCGCCGCCCGCCCCGGGAAGTGCGCCGATCCCGATCCCGATCAGGGCCGACTTGATGGTCAGGGGGAGGTGCTTGATCAGCCGGCTCCAGGAGGGGATGATGTTCTTGACGTCTTGCTTGATCGGCTGGATATGGATGTCGTGGATCTGGATCAGGGCCTCGGAGACGCCGAAGAGGCCGATCATGATCGCCACGAAATGGATCCCGCTCATCAGCCCGATGCTTCCAAAGGTGAACCGACCCTGGGCGGTGAAGGTGTCCATTCCGATCATGCTGAGCCATATCCCCAAAGCGCCGGCGAAGATCCCCTTGGCCAGGGATTTGCCGGCGAGGCTGCCCACGAGGAGGAGCCCCATGATGGCCAACAGGAAATAGTCCCGCGAGGCGAACTTCAGGGCGTATTCCGAGATGATCGGCGCGAAAAAGGCCAGCGCAAGTAGACCGATGTACCCGCCGATGACCGAGGCGGTCGTGGACAGGCCGATGGCGATCCCCGCCTCGCCAAGCTTGGCGAGCGGGTAGCCGTCAAATGCGGTCGCAACAGCCGCAGGCGCCCCCGGGATGTTGAGCAGGATGGCCGACCGGGAACCGCCGTAGACCCCGCCGCAGTAAATGCCGGCCATCAGGCACAGGGCTTCGTTGAGTTCCCAGGAAAAGGTGAAGGAGATGAGGACCGAGACGGCCATCGTGACCGAGAGCCCCGGGATGGCCCCGATGTAGATCCCGGCGAAGGTCCCCACAACAATCAGAAAGATCATCTTGATGCTCGTGAAGGCCATCAGGAAATAACCCAGTTGCTCCATAGCTTCTCCTTACCAGAGGACGATCCGGAAGATGTACTGGAACAGGAGCCAGATCGTCGCCAGCATGATGGCCCCGATCACCAGTCCCCTCAGGATTGTCGACCCTTTCAGGAGGAGGAACGAGCCGACGAGGAAGAGGTAAGAGCTGACCCAGAAATGGAGCGGGTAGAGCAGCAGGATATAGAGGATCAGGACGACGGTATAAAGGACCACCAGCCTGGGAAAGGCGTAAGGCCCGACCTGGGCGGTCTCCTCCTTCCATTGCCAGGAGGCGAACACCTTCCTCTCCTTCCAGAGGATCCGGAGGATCGACAGGATCATGACCGCCCCGATGAAGATCGGGAACGCGCCCGTCGACGCGAAGCTGTCGTGGGGCATCTGCCAGGCCACGATGAATACGAAAAGACCCAGGGCCAACAGGAACCACATCAGGAAGCGTTCACCCGGCCTGCGTTCGGTTTTTTCTTCCATGGATTAGGAGCCTCCTAACATTGATTTTCCGGCCGGGGACGACCCGGCCGGAGAAATCGGCGCTGTATCGGCAGTTACGGCTTCGGGATGCCGAACTTCTCGGGCGATGATTTGGTCGCCCCTGCCTCGTGGAGGAGCCAGGATGTGGTTGACTGCCATTTCTTCAGGAACCGGTTCGCCTCGTCCCCGGAGATCCCCATGTAGATGGACCCGAAGTTCTTGATGAACTCCTGGGCCTTGGGATCGCCGACCCCCTTCTTGAAGGCATCCACCAGAACTTTCTTCGCCGCATCAGGGGTCTCCTTCTTCACAAACACGCCGTAGAAGGGACCCCAGGGGAGGTACTTCTTGTAATCGGCCGAGGTGGCGGTGATCAAGGGAACGGTTTCAAGGGTGGGTACCGGCTCATCGGCCACCATCGCTATCGCACGCATGCGATTCGCACGGAGGTGTTCGCGGCAGGCGGCCATTCCCATGGTCGACCACTGGATATGGCCGCCCAGCATAGCGGTTACCAGCGGGCCTTCACCCTGGTAGATGGTGTGGTTGAATTCTACGCCGCTCGTGGCTTTCATCATGGAGGCTGCCACGTGGGGAAGGCCTCCCGGCCCGGTCGATCCCATCTTGATCTTGCCGGGGTTCTTTTTGGCATCGGCAAAAAGTTCGCCGAGGGTTTTCCACGGCTGGTCATTGTTGACGACGACCACGCCGACGTTGCGGGCAATCAGCAGAACCGGGTAGAAGGCATCGTAGTCGATCTGGCCGATATCCAGGACTTTGTAGATGCAGGGATTCTCAGCCCCGAAGAGCAGGGTGTAGCCGTCCGCGGGCTGATTGTAGACCTGCGTGAGGCCGACGGCGCCCGTGGCGCCCGGCTTGTTCTGCAAAACGATCTGTTTGCCGAGGACCTTCTCGACATAAGGCGTGGTTGCGCGGGAGACGTTGTCCGTCGCCCCGCCGGCCCCCCATTGGATGATGCCCGAGATGTCCTTGGTCGGGAAATCCGCCTGGGCAGGAACGCCCAATCCAATGGTCAACAACGCAATGATGACACACAACCATTTTCTCTTTCCCATCGTCATCCCTCCTGTTAGTGAAGTGTCTGCTGTTTTATGAAAGATTCACAGCTCGGATCGCAAAAGGTCTGTATCCGCCGCATTGGCTGCATTTCATCGCACAGGTTTTAGGTGGTGTCAAGTTTTTTGTGTAAAATATTCATAGGCCAATTCTTTGAAGAAAGGCAGATTCTTGCGCACTTTTCCTACAGGGCTTGACCTCCAATGCATCTCCATTTTCAAAGATATGTAAGCCAGGATCCGATAACAGGCAATCTCCCCTGCCACGATCTCCATGACTTTGGTCCGGCGTCGGAACTCCTTGTTGAGCCGCTCGATCATGTTGGTCGTCCTGAGTGAAATCCATTCTTCCGGAGGAAAGTTGAAAAAGGTCAAACAGGCATCGATGTTTCGCTCCAGACACTCCACCGCAGAAGGGACGGTCTTTTGCCACCTTAGCCGGAAGCCTTCAAAACATTCCCACGATTTCTCCAATGACGGGGCGTAGAAGATGGAACGTAAATCATTCGCCACATCCTGCTTGAACTTCTTCGGCACCTTGGCCAGGACATTCCGGGCCACATGGACCTGGCAGCGCTGGACCTTTGCCTTGGGAAATTCTTCCCGAAAAACAGTCTCCAGTCCAGGCAATCCATCCATCATCCCCAGGGTTACTTTCTCTCCGTCCAACCCACGGGACTTCAAATCCTTGAAGAATTCCCGCCAGGACGTTGCCGATTCCTTGTCCCCGGACTGCAGGCTCAGCACCAGTTTCTGTCCCGTTTCCGTTACCCCAATGGCCACCAGGACCGGAACGATCTCGATGCTTCTGCCCATACGCATATGGAAGTGGACGCCGTCAATAAACAGGTACTTGACCCATTCCTGCGATAAATCACGCTGTCGCCAAGCCTCAACCGCCGTATTGAGTTCTGCGTTCACGCTGCTGATCTCCGCCGGAGAAATCCTCCGACCGATCAGTCTCTCGGATATCATCGACAGACTCCGGGTACTGACACCGGCTAAAAATAGAATGCTGAAATCCCGGGCCACCTCCTCTTCATA
>JAXDCM010000238.1:0-5618 GCA_034677965.1 Syntrophales bacterium | reverse complement strand
ACGTACATGAAACCCGCATCGGCAATCAGCCGGGGCCGGGGGGTCAACTGAGCAAGGACATCTTGGATCTTTCGATGCCAATGGACGATGGGCTGGAGATAATGAAAGGCGATGGTCTGAAAAGATCTTCGGGGCAAGACGTCCGTCAGATGCGCATAAAGCTGCCGACTTCCTCTGCCGCTTCCCGTATCGCCGACCAGATAGGCAAACGGCAAGGACTGTCCCAATGTCTCCGCGGCTTTCACCGCAGCGGCCATCAATGCGGGTGTGCCCCGGTTGACGGCGATGACGGACGCCCCGATCCGAAGCTGCTCCCCGCTCAGCCCGACCTCCCCCTCCGACAGCGCGAATTCTTCCGATGGAACCGTTCCCGTTACGCAGAGCATCGGCGTCGGACCTCCTCATAGGCGAGCTGCAGGGCGTAACCGCAGAGCGTTTTGCCGATGTCTCGGGGCCGCGGCGCCTCTGTCAGGGTTTTTCCGACCATGGAGGCCGCCAGGAACGGGACGTCCGGACATCCGCCTCCGGACACATTCACGATAAGGCCGGTTTGCTTTTCCACCGTCAGCTTCATGTTTGCCGCCCGGACCATGAGGTATCCGCCGTAATCTTTGAGTTGAAAGATGTTCACGGGTTCGAGAAGCGGACCGATGACAGGCACTGTTTTCAGCGGCCCCAGCCTTTCCTCCTCCAGGACCTTCAGAATCCGAAGTTCCTCCATCAGCGGGAATTCGATGACAAGATCGCACCCCCGGCGGATCTCCGGCGGGGGGCCCATCACCCGGACCTCCCAACCGTTTTTTTTCAGCAACTTCTCCGCCTGGATGACCTCGCCGGTGTTTTCGAATACGAGGATCCCCCGGTCGGCCTGCCCTTCCCGGCCGGGGGAAGCCCCCTTTGCGTCCTTACCTTTCAGAAAGCCGAACAGCGCCACAGGCATCAACCCTTTCTGATCTTCAGATTAAATACACCGTCTTTCTCATCGATCTCCTTCACCACCCATCCACGGCTGACTGCGGCGCGGGAGACATTTTCCTTCGAAGCGTCGTTGTCCACCATGACGACGATCTCATCCGATTTGCCCGTCTTGATTTCATCCAGGGTCATCAGAACAGGCTGGGGGCACGAAAGCCCACGGGCATCGATTGTCTTTGCCATAACCTTCTCCTCCTGATTTGATATTCGCTATGCGATATTCTTTCTCATCGTAAAACCGATGAACAGACAAACCAAAAATCCGATGATCACGGCGGGTATGCCGTAAGGTCCAACGCCTGTTCCCGAGCTGGCCAGGCCGAAGTTATGGGCAAAGGCGGCCCCGACGATCATTCCCAACACAAATACGGCGGCATCTCCGTCCCCCTCGCCTGCCAGGAAAAGCTGTCGCCCCGGGCATCCGCCGGCCAGACAGAAAGCCAGCCCCGCAAGTGTCATCCCCAGGAAATTCCAGATGTGCATCGTATGGGCAATAGGCTGGCCCGCAAATCCCGGCTTGAACTGCCCTAAGATGAAATTAACGACCAAGGCGCTGATGATGAGGGCAATGAATCCTGAGAGCAGATGCATCTGCCGGAACAGGACAAAATCCCGAATGGCGCCCATGGTGCAGAAGCGGCTCCGTTGAGCGAGGAAGCCGATCAGGAGGCCAACAATCAGAGAAACCGCCAACGGAGCATGCATCGATCCAGGCCCCTTCAAACTGTAAAAAAGAACGCCGCTCTTGGCCTCGCCCGGCAACTGCGGGAAGAACAGCATCAACAACAACAGTCCGACCATGAGGAGCGGAAGCATCCATCCTGCTGCATGATGCGTCTTCTGGGTCCGGCCAAGACTGAATCCCCCTTTCAGAAACAGCGTGCCGATCCAGATGCCGAAGATCAGGCCCAGCAGACCGAGGATTGCGTTGCCGTCGCCGCCCGCCAACCTCAACGCTGCCCGCCAGGGGCAACCCAGAAAGACCAGTGCCCCGATCATCGCAAAGGCGCCGAGGACAAACCGGACGATCGGCGCGGAGCCGAGGCGGGGCCGAAATTCCCTGAACAGATAGGCCGCCACCAGCGACCCAAGGACAAAGCCGATGATCTCCGGACGGATATACTGCACCACATCAGCACGGTGAAGACCCATGGCGCCTGCAATGTCCCGCTCGAAACAGGCCACGCAGACCCCCATGTTTCCGGGATTCCCCCATTTCTGCAAAAGCGGCGCTAAAATCCCGATAACGATTCCGACGCCGATAATGCCCCAGGGTCCGGCAAAGATGTTTTTCACTCCCTTCATCACATACCTCCTTTATTTACATAATGTTCCGGAGTCAGTCCGGATTATATGTTACCGGAAAGGACCCCCCCCATTCCGATTCTGATTGCTTGCTTGGAGGCTTTGGATTCCGGCGCCGGGAAACCAACGATCTGCGGATCTCCGTCGGATCGTTCGGCAGGGATCGGAATGAATCCTTTCCTATGGAAACCGCTTCGGATCTTGACGAATGCTTTCTTGACTTTGGAAATTTGGGAAACCAAACTGCCTCCTGATGGCGCCATGCCGTGATCTCCACGGCACGCGCCTCAGGGGGCTAATGGGCTGGAGGGAGAAAGTCGGCAGGACGACGTTTTCCGGAGAACCGCCCGGGTTCTCTGTCATCGCCTCATATTAACGGCATGAAAACTGGCAACAGATGTCTCATGAAGCACTCCTTCTATGGGTGCCCATATACAGGGTCATCTTTTCGTTTGTCAATAAAAAAGTGGCTCAAGGTTTGGATATGCGATCTCCTCCATCAAGAACGAATCACGTTCCCTGCCAGAATGACGCTTTCAACATTCGATATTGCGGATATCAGCAGTCATGCTGCGGCAAAGCACTGTGACGGCTGGGAAAAGAATGCAGACATGCGACTCCCAGAGTTCCCACCAGCAAAAAACGCAGATTACGATAAGCTGTTTCTTCCAGTGGTGTGACCAGGTGATGAGGTATGAGATGGAATCGATTGCAGAACTCGCACCCTCAGGTTGCACCTCAGGTTGCGCTATTGACAAAGTGGAAAGCAATGGCTATCTAAAGGCAAATGAAAACCATTCTCAAAAATTTTGATAAGGCTTCAGGCTGTTCGGTAACCAATCAGCGCAGATTGCTTTTGGAGCTGATCCAGGATGCTCAAGGGCACTTGGATGCAGACGAGCTGTTTCGCCGGGCCAAGGAACATAAACCGCGAATCAGCCTGGCCACGATATACCGTAATTTAAAATTGTTCAAGGAACTCGGCCTGATAGCTGAAAGTAATCTCGGCGAAGCTCATTCCCACTACGAGATAAAGGGTGCGGTGGAACACCACCACCTGGTCTGTCTCAGATGCGGTCTGATTATTGATTTTGACAGCCCGCTGATCTCGGCAGCGAAAACCCGAATCCAAAAAGAAAAGGGGTTTGATATTGTTTCATCCCAGGTGAAAATGGAAGGCTATTGTCCTAAATGCAAATTGAAAATGAAATCGCCCTGATAGATAGGAGTACGGAAGATGATCTTCGAAATCATAATGAGGTGGAACGTTGCAGATAAAATGTCTTAACGACTTGAGGTCGGGTGAAAGCGGAAGAATTTCTCAAATCAATGGGGGACACGGCATAATCGATCGCCTTGCAGCTTTGGGTGTTAGACCAGGAACGAGAATCACCAAGATACATTCCGGATTTCGTCAGGGACCCGTAACCATTGAGGTGAGCAGAACCCAGATAGCCGTCGGCTTCGGAATGGCCGCGAGGATCATGGTAGAGGTTGAGGACACTGTCCAATGAGAATCCTGTTGATGGGCAATCCCAACGTTGGAAAAAGTGTCATCTTTTCACGCCTGACCGGTGTTCACGTGATTACCTCCAACTATCCCGGCACAACGGTAAATTACACCCGCGGGCACATGATGCTGGGCAATGAGCCAGTCGATGTCGTCGATGTTCCGGGCACCTATACCCTCGAGCCGACCTGCGAAGCAGAGAATGTCGCCCTACAGATGCTTGAACCGGACGATGTGGTCATTAATGTCGTCAATGCCATTAATCTGGAGAGAAATCTATACCTCACCCTGCAGTTGCTGGAGAGAAAGGCACGCCTGATTGTTGCATTGAACATGTGGGATGACACCCGGCATCGGGGAATCCAGATTGATCTGAAAAGATTGCAGGAAATTTTGGGCGTGCCGGTCATTCCGACTGTTGCCACGACCGGCGAGGGAATCAAGACGCTCGTCGAAAAACTCCCAAAGGCCGGATCCCCTCATACACCGGTGCGCAGCCGTGACGAACGGTGGGCTGCGGTCGGCGACATCATCCAGCAGGTGCAGCGGATCACCCACCGCCATCACACCTGGCGCGAACATCTGGCCGATGCCAGTGTCAAGCCCTTTTCCGGCTTGGTCATTGCTTTGGTGGTTCTTGCAGGAGCTTTTCTAACCGTCCGCTTCATCGGTGAGAGCCTGATCGGTTATCTGTTCGACCCTTTTTTTAACGGTCTTTGGGCGCCTGTCCTATCCCGGATCAGCGAACTGCTTGGAAGCGGCGGAATCGTCCATGACGTTCTGATCGGTAAGATCATCGGGGGCCGGGTAGACTTTGTCCAATCCTTCGGTCTCCTCACCAGCGGGCTTTACGTTCCCTTCGCCATGGTTTTGCCTTATATTATTTCGTTTTATCTGGTGCTGGGTCTGCTTGAGGATACCGGATACCTCCCGCGTCTCGCTGTGTTGATGGACACGATCATGCATCGAGTGGGATTGCATGGTTACGCGATCATCCCCACCCTTCTCGGGTTTGGCTGCAATGTCCCCGCGGTTCTAGCCACCAGAATTTTGGAAAGCAAAAGGGAAAGGTTTATCGCCGCGACGCTGATCTCCATAGCCGTTCCCTGCGCCGCTTTGCAGGCCATGATCTTAGGCCTTGTCGGAACGCGCGGGGGACAATATGTGGCGCTCGTCTATGGCACGTTGCTCCTCGTTTGGATCGTGCTGGGATTCATTCTGAACAAGGCCGTCAAGGGGTTTTCCCCGGAATTGCTTATTGAAATTCCTCCCTATCGACTGCCACGGTTGGGGGCAACGTTCCAGAAGCTCTGGATGCGAACCTACGGCTTTCTCGCAGAGGCAATCCCCATTATCCTTGGCGCCATTATTGCCATCAATATATTGTATTTCATTGGGCTTTTTGAAGTGATTGCCGATTTGACCGCACCGGTCGTCACCGGGCTCCTCGGACTACCCAAGGAGGCTGTTACCGCTCTTCTAATCGGGATGCTGCGCAAAGACGTAGCGGTAGGAATGCTGGCCCCTCTTGCTCTCACCGCCGGGCAACTGGTGGTCGGCACTGTCGTGCTGGCGATGTTTTTCCCCTGTATTGCCACATTTGTGATTCTTTTGAGAGAGCTCGGGGTTGTAAACATGATCAAATCATTTGCCGTCATGATTGCGACCGCGTTGACGGTCGGGGGATTATTGCATTTGCTGTTCAATCAGGCATAACAATCTTCTCTGTCCTGCACGCTTTTTCAAAGTAATCTCCGATGAGGCGAAAAACCTCTTTGCTTTCAGTGGCAACCAAGATTATCATCGGATACCCCTGATAATGATAGGC
>JAXDCM010000237.1:0-2567 GCA_034677965.1 Syntrophales bacterium | reverse complement strand
TCCACCAAAGAGTCAAGACAATCAATGACACGGTAAGATCGGCGATTATTATAGATGTGATATATTTTTCGGTAATGTGCGAATGTGCATCACGCTAAGCCGCCATGAAATCATGGCCTCTTGGACTGCGCTGCCAGACATAATCGTACAGCCACATCCTTCACGATCTTGAAGGCCCGCTCCAGATCGAATTCCCGGAAATCCCTTTCGCGCAGCACGGTTTTCAATTCCCTGTCGAGCTGTTGTCGAAGCTGAGCCAGCCGGTCCGAAGACACATCGACCGGTTCGTTGCCCGGTATGGCGAGCTTCCGCCTGACCAGCTCAACCAAGCCGCCATCCTGCGGCTGCAATCCCAGGTGACGGACCGCAAAATCAATGTCGAAGAAATCCCGCACGGCGGCCTCCCGTCGCGACAAAGCCGCCCGGAATTTCTCCGCAAATGCTTCCCCTTGAGAGATACAATGCAATGCGAAAGGCTCGCAGAGAGGTTTGGCTGTTCCCGGGTTCAGCAAAAGGGTTTTTGCCATCCCCGTTTCCTGCGGCAGAAACAGCGGCTCTCGCAAACCCACCTCCACCTTGATGGTCTCCTCTTTTTTAGAAATCATTGAAGGATAACCAATGATTGCATTGTATTGGGTTGAATGGTTGGCGCCCGTCAGCGACTCTACGATATGAAAGCGAAAACCGGGCAGGCGCTCCGGCAATGCCTTCACGATATCCTTCAGGTCCTTTACCCTCTTGCTCCGATCATCCCGCGAAGAATCCACAGCCATCGATATGACAAAATCCAGGTCCTCGCTCAACCGGTAGAAATCGGCGTGAATTTTTGCCAGGCAGGTTCCGCCTTTGAATACGAGTGTAGGGCTTCCCCTCGTAAGATACTCAAGCAGGACCGAACAATAGTAATCCTTCTCGACGAGCCGGGGTGTAAAGGTTGTCATCTGCGCGGTGAAGCCCAGCGCGGCCAAAAACAAGGCCTGGTCTTCATGCCAGACAAACAAAGGAGACTCAGGTTGGCTCATTGATCACCACCCCCCAACGGCGGTTTAATTTCCCCCGTTTTGGACGGTTGGGAATCCATGGAATCATGCTGCGGGTCTGATTCAATGCCTGCTCCAATCTCTTCAGCAATGAATCATCCACCCCTTCATGTTCCAACAGCGCCCCCATGCGACGGATCGTGCCGGTGTTGCCGTAACGCAGGGTGACGGTCACCAATTCTTCTGCATCGACGCGTTTCTGCCGCAGATCGTTTCGGATCCACGCATAGGCCCTGGGCAGACTGTTGAAGCGCGACCAGTCGTAGACGGCATCGACCAGCGTTCTCACCCGGGTGGCATAGGTTGCCCGTTCACCATCATAGAAAACGACGTCCGTCGTATCTCCCAGGCGCACATCAGCCACTTTAATGAGCGTCATGGCGACTGCGCCGATCGTATAATCGCCGAAAAACCGGTTGTTGTAAGCATAAATGCGGTTCGGGATCTGTTCGTCAAAACCGTACTGATTAAACGTATTCGGACCGCAAATCTGGTATCGCCCCTTTACCTCCGCCATCAGGGCATTCAAAGCCATGGCTTCGCTTGGCGTCCATGCCCCTCCCAGCGGCAGGTTGGGCGGCACGAGGTATAATCCCTGTCTCACCCGTGCGATGAGGCCTCCGCGCGAAAGCCGACTGAGCAGCTTGCGTTCCTGCTCCGGCGTCAGGTTCAAAATGGAAGCGACCAGCTCTCCCGCCCGCACCGTCTTGAGCTTGCGCATCTGAACGTAAGCGAAAAACTGTGCTTCCAATGTTCCCAAGTTCCGTTTCATGGAAGTATTCTATTGTAGAGATAATACCCTGTCAAGGCATTATCGCATGTATATCGTGCGCTGGAGTCATACCCCTATTTCACCGTTCATCAGACGGGGCAGCAGCAGATCGCCGGCCACCAGAAGCAGCGTGTAAGCATTCTTGCGGCTGTTTTCCGCGCGGATGTCGCGAACCACGGCGGCCATGCGGGCGATGCCGCCCACCTCCTCCTTTTTGTCTCCGCTTTTGATTTCAAACGGCATCAGATGACCGTGCGGGTCGTTGAAAAACAGGATCGTCAGCGGGATCGGCTCGGGCGGCACGCCCCGGGACAGATGACCGGTGCAACTCGCCACCCCAACCAGCAATAAAAAAGTCAGGAAAATCCTTGCCGTATTCCAGGACCGTTTTAACGGCATCACATCGACTCCTAATCCGGGCTCCCGGTTATCCGGTACGGTGTCACTCGAGGTTCCCCTCGGCAAACTTCAGAAAATTTCTCCCAAGATGATGATGAAATGGATCATTCATGTAACGCCAGGATTCACCAAATCCATTGAAAGATCATATGCTGCAGACGCCTTCTTGGTTGGGCGCTATTTTTTGGGAAAATACTTCACCTTGCTCATATTTTTAAAATCCGAATCTTGAGTCCATATCGTGGCTTTGAATTCTTGGGCTGTTGCGAGGATGATGCTGTCCGCCATTGGAAGTTGATGTTCCAGGCTCAGCCTTGAAGCTGCGATTGCCCGTTGTGTGTCCAGATCCACAACCT